>SECN01000376.1 GCA_004173515.1 Myxococcaceae bacterium
TGTCCGGTGTACGGATTGACTTTCCAACGTCTCCTCATTGGGATGAGCACCAATGAACGGAGGCGCACGCTTGATGGCGCGACGACGACGATGGTGGAGTCCGGCGCTGCTGGCCGTCTCCGTGGGACTGCTGGGGGCCTGTGAGGGCCAGATCCTGGATGCGGCGAAGCCCGGCGGTCCTGGCCCGGGTGGAGAGCCGGGTCCGGGTCCGAACAACCCGCCCGCGGCGGTGGAGCAGCCGGCGCGCTCGGTGCGCGTCGCGCGGCTGACGCACCCGCAGTGGGTGGCCAGCGTGAAGGACCTCTTGAAGCTGGACGTGGCGCCCACGGCGCTGGCGCAGAGCTTCCGCGCGGATCCGTCCCAGAGCGGCTTCCTCTTCGACAACGACGCCCGCGCCCTGTCGGTGGACGAGGCCCTGTGGGGCGCGTACCAGCGCGCGGCGGCGGACCTGGCCGGGCAGGTGGCCACGGACGCGACGAAGCTGGCGAAGCTGTTGCCCCCCGGCACCAACACCGACGAGGCGCGCGCGAAGGCGTTCGTGGAGTCCTTCGGCCTGCGGGCGCACCGCCGGCCGCTGGCCGCCGACGAGGTGGAGGCGTACCTCGTCCTGTACAGGAAGGGCCCGGGCTCCTATCCGACCATGGCCCCATTCCAGGCGGGCCTGCGGCTGGTGCTGGAGGGCTTCCTCCAGTCGCCCCTGTTCCTCTACCGCGTGGAGAAGAGCACCCAGGCGACGGACGGCAAGGTGCCGCTGGACGCGTATGAGGTGGCGTCGCGGCTGAGCTACGCGCTCTGGGACTCCATGCCGGACGAGGCGCTGTTCACCGCCGCCCGCGAGGGCGCGCTGGTCAAGCGCGAGGGCGTGGCGGAGCAGGCGCGGCGGATGCTGAAGGACGCGCGGGCGCGCGGCGTGGTGGGGGCCTACCACCAGGCCGTCTTCGACGTGCCCCGCTACGCGAGCATCCGTCCCAACACCACGCGCTTTCCCAACGTCACCGCGAAGCTGTCCGAGTCCGCGGCGAAGGAGAACGCGCTCTTCGTGGAGGACGTCGTCTTCAAGCGGGAGGGGCGCTTCGCGGATCTGCTCACGTCGCGCGACACCTTCGCCAACGACGAGCTGGCGCGCGTCTACGGCCTCACCGGGACGTTCACCGCGGACTTCGTGCCGGTGACGCTGGACGCGACGCAGCGCCGGGGCGTGCTCACCCAGGTGGGCTTCCTCGCGTCGCACGCGACGTCGCTGGACCCCGACCCCATCCACCGGGGCGTGTTCCTGTCGGAGCACCTGCTGTGCCAGAAGATTGGCGCGCCGCCGGCCAACATCCCCGCGCTGCCCGCGCCCAACGGCCGCACCAACCGCGAGGTCGTCACCTCGCACACGGAGGCGCCCGGCACGGTGTGCGCGTCCTGCCATTCCAACCTCATCAACCCGCTGGGCTTCCCCTTCGAGAACTTCGACGCCGTGGGCGGCTTCCGCACCACGGACAACGGGCACCCGGTGGACGCCACGTCGTCGCCGTCCATCGGCGGTGAGAAGGTCGCGGTGCGCGACGCGGTGCAGTTGTCGGACACGCTCGCCAACACGCAGGCGGTGCACGAGTGCTACGCGCGCCACTGGGTGGAGTTCCTGAGCGGACGCCCGGCGGCCACGGAGGACGCGGCGCTGGTGTCGCGGCTGGGCAAGCTGTCGCGCGCAGGGGAACTGTCCGTCGTGGACCTGGTCGTCGAAGTCGTCACGGGCGTGGGCTTCGTGAACCGCCACCCGGAGGAGCTGCCGTGAAACTGAGCCGTCGACGCGTGTTGCAGGGCCTGGGTGGGGCCATGTTGGGGTTGCCGGTGCTGGAGGGGTTGTTGCCCCGCAAGGCGCAAGCAGCGGAAGCCGGGGCGCTGCCCTTCGCCATCTTCCTGCGCCAGGCGGATGGTGTCGCCACCGCGCAGAGCACCTCGGAGATCGGCACGGAGCCGGAGCGCTTCTGGCCGGAGCCCCTGGGCAACCTCACCACGGCGACGCTCGCGAACAAGTCGCTGTTGGAGCTGGCCGACCACCGCGCCCGCCTGTTGGTGGTGAAGAACATCAACATGAAGGACTACAACTACGGGGACGGCCACGCGCGCGGCGCGCTTCAGGCCCTCACCGCGCGCGGCCCCGCCGTGGAGGGCGTGGGCGGCGACTCCGAGGCGTCCGGCGAATCGCTGGACCACCGCATCGGCCGCGAGCTGAACCCGCAGAAGCGCGACTCGCTCTTCCTCTACGCGGGGCAGGCCGGCGGCTGGCTGGGCGGCCCGTGCATCTCCCACCGCGGCAGCGCGGTGCGACGGGCCGCGCTGCACGACCCGTGGGTGGCCTACCAGACGATGGTGGGCGGCCCCGGCGGCCTCACGCCGGAGGCGCGCGAGGCGATGCTCGTGCGCCAGAAGAGCATCAACGACCTGGTGTCCGGCCAGCTCAAGGCGCTCCAGTCGCGGCCGGAGCTGAGCCGCACGGACCACGAGCGCCTGGACCTGCACCTGTCCAACGTGCGCGACCTGGAGGTGGCGTTGAGCTGCCGCGCCCGCGCGGACGAGGAGCTGCGGCTGCAGCAGCAGGCGCCCGGCTACAACAGCACGGACGGCGACGAGGTGCTGGCCACGGTGCGGCTGCACATGGACATCGCGGTGCTCGCGGTGGCGTGCGGCACCACGCGCTCGGTGGCCATCCAGGTGGGCAACGGCAACGACAGCGCCACGCGCTACCGGGACCCCACGACGGGGCAGTTGATGGAGAACTTCCACTTCATCTCCCACCGCCGGCTGTCGCACGACGCGTCCGGCGGCGTCATCGCCGGCTCGGACGTGCTGCACTCGCGCGTGGATGCGCAGTTCGCGCGGACGTTCAACTACCTGCTGGACCGGCTGGCCGGGTACGTCCTCCCCGATGGCAAGAAGCTGGTCGACATGGGCGTGTCCGCCTGGTTCAACGACCTGGGCAATGGGCCGGCGCACTCGGCGCACAACATCCCCTTCATCCTGGCGGGCAGCTGCAATGGCTACCTCAAGCAGGGCGTGGCGGTGACGGCGTCCGGCGGCGGCAATCCCAACCTCAACAAGCTGCTCAACACGATTGGCAGCGCGGTGGGCTTGCGCAACGCGGCGGGCGGTCCCCTGGATGACTTCGGCGACCCGGCGATGGCCAAGGGTCTGCTGACGGAGCTGGTGGCCTGAAAACGGCGAGCAGGCGGGCGCGGATGAGACATCCTGGTTTTTTTCGTGCCCGGCTTTGACCCGAAATGATTCCGCCCTGCCTCCTTCTGATGGAACAGAAGGAGGTAGGGATGTTCGCAGGAATCCAGAAGGCGCTCGCATCGTCGCTTACCGTGGTCTCCCTGCTGTCCGCCAGTCTGGCGGCGGCGCACGGCTCCATGGAAGTTCCCATCAGCCGCGTGTACGGCTGCTTCAAGGAAGGGCCTGAGAGTCCCAGGTCGGCCGCCTGCAAGGCCGCGGTCCAGGTCGGAGGCACACAGGCTCTGTATGACTGGAACGGCGTCCGGCAGGGCGCGGCCAACGGCCGGCACCGCGAAATCATCCCCGACGGCAAGCTGTGCAGCGCCGCCAACGAGAGTCACAAGGGGTTGGACCTGGCGCGCACGGACTGGCCGTCCACGCTCATCACCCCGGACTCCAGCGGCAAGTTCGAGTTCGTCTTCCACGCCACCGCGGTGCACGCCACGGGCTACTTCCAGCTCTTCGCGACGAAGGAGGGCTACAACCCGGCGTTGCCCCTGAAGTGGTCGGACCTGGACGCGACGCCCTTCTGCAACGTCACCAACGTCTCCGCGACGAACAACCGCTACCGCCTCAACTGCCCCTTCCCGTCGGGCAAGTCGGGCTCGCACGTCATCTTCGCCATCTGGCAGCGCGCGGACAGCCCGGAGGCCTTCTACGCCTGCACCGACGTGAAGTTCAGCAACACGCCGCCCCCGCCGGTGTCGTGGAAGGAATTGGGTCAGGTGCAGGCCCGTGAGGACCTGGCCAAGGGCAGCAAGGTGACCTTCCGTCTCTTCGACAGCGCGGGCCGCGACGCGGAGTCCTACCCGCTGCTGCTGGATGCGGCCACCCCGGCGGCCACGTGGGTCTACCGGCTGGCGCAGCAGGTGAACGCCGTCTCCAGTCGCGTGCAGGTGGGCGTGCTCCAGACGACGGGCAGCATCACCCCGGCCCAGGACGCGCTGGCCAACCGCGTGTATGCGAAGGAGACGGGCTACACGTTCCAGGTCGACATCGAGAAGCCGGCCCCCGGTGGCGGCTCCGACGGTGGCACGGATGGCGGCACCGGTGGCCCGGCGGCCGAGTACAAGTACCCGGCCGGCCTCTCCAGCTACACGGCCGGCACGCTGGTGGAGGGCACGGATTCACACCTCTACCGCTGCAAGCCCTTCCCGTACTCCGGCTGGTGCAAGGGCGTGGCGTCCTACTACGCGCCGGGCACCGGCATCGCCTGGGCGGATGCCTGGGACTTCGTCCGGTAGTCCGTCGCGCTGACGCTTGAGACGTCCCGGGCCGCCTTTCCCATGGGAAGGGCGGCCCGTGGCGCACCGGATGTAAAACACTGTCAAGGTTGGAAAGAGCGGTGAATCAGGTGTGCGCCGAAACATTTCGGCGGTTCGGGAAGATAAAGGGCGGACGGTCCCTGTCTGTCTTTTCCGCTCCCCCGAGGCTCCATGTCTTCACCGCTGTCGTCGCCCTCCGTTCGCGTGGGATGTCTTTCGCTGTGGGTCGCTTGCTTCAGCGCCTGCGGTCCGGCTGAACCTTCCGGGACCGTCCTCGCGGACGCGCCGGGCTCCGAATCGCGGCAGTCGGCGGTGGGAACGCCCACGACGCTGGTGGCCGCCGGCAGCGTGTGGAAGTACCGGGACACCGGCGTGGATCCGGGCGCGCAGTGGAAGACGGTGGCGTACGCGGACGCGGCGTGGGCGCAGGGCGCCGCGCAGCTGGGCTACGGCGACGGTGACGAGGCCACCGTGGTGTCCTACGGGCCCAATGCGTCGTCCCGCCATGTGACGACGTGGTTTCGCAAGACGTTCACCGTGGCGGACGCGGCGCGGGTGGGGGACGGCGTGCTGCGCCTGCTGCGGGACGACGGTGCCATCGTCTACCTGAACGGCACGGAGGTCTTCCGCACCAACCTGCCCTCGGGCACGGTGACGCCCACGACGCTGGCGCCCCTGGTCATCGCGGGGGTGGATGAGACGACGTGGCTGTCCGCTTCCATTCCGCTCACGTCGCTCGTGTCGGGCACCAACGTGCTGGCGGTGGAGGTGCATCAGTCCACGCTCAACTCGTCCGACCTGGGCTTCGACCTGGAGCTGAAGGCGACCGTGGCATCGCAGCCCACGCCTTGCTTCGCGTTGGACCTGCCGTCGCTTCCGTCGCTGCGCGCGTCACCGAAGAAGGTCTTCGCGCACTACTTCTCGCCGTATCCACTGTCGCTCGACAACAAGGACCCGGCGGTCGACTACTACGCGCGCAACTACCTGCAACCCACGGGGGAGAACTCCAAGTTCGCCTACTGCGGCGGCCTGCTCAAGCAGCGCCCCCTGCCGCAGCCTCCCCGCGCGGCGGGCGTGGACTACGAGCGCGCGAACTTCGAGCTGGAGGTGCGTCGCGCGGCGGCGCTGGGCCTGGATGGCTTCACCTACGACATCCTCAACCACCAGGGCACGCACTGGACGCGGCTGCTCAAGATGCTGGATGCCGCGAGCGCCGTGGATCCGGGCTTCCGCATCGTGCTGATGCCGGACATGACGTCCACGTACCAGGGCACGGACGCGGAGGCGCAGACGGCGTTCGTGAACTCCATCGCGTCGGTGGCGGCACACCCGGCGACGTACCACCTGGACGACGGGCGGCTGTTGCTGTCGCCGTTCGCCGCGGACAAGCGCACGCCGCAGTGGTGGGCCTCCACGCTCCAGGCCCTGTCCGCGCGCGGTATCCCGTCCGCGCTGTGGCCGGTGTACGTGTCTCCGTGGGCGGCGGCGACGACCCGCCTGAAGGCGCAGGTGCCGCTGTACGGCACGTCCACCTGGGGCTCGCGCACGCTGTCGGGCGCGGCGGGGCAGAAGACGAACCCGGGCAGCGCGCATGGGATGGGCCTGAAGTGGATGGCGCCGTTGGCCGTGCAGGACTCGCGGCCCAAGGACCTCATCTACACGGAGGCGAACAATTCGCAGGCGCTGCTGGCGTTGTGGGACGCGGCCATCCAGGGCGGCGCGGATTGGGTGCAGCTCATCACGTGGAATGACTATTCGGAGGCCACGGAGTTCTCGCCGTCCAGCGGCACTCAGTGGGCGCCGTTCGACCTGACGGCCTACTACACGGCGTGGTTCAAGACGGGCGTGCAGCCGGCCATCGTCCGCGACGCGGTGTATTACTTCCACCGGAACCAGGCGACGACCGCGTCGCCGGACCTGACGAAGCAGCGCGCCGTCTACGAGGTGAGGAACGGGGCCTCGCCCGCGAACGAGATTGAATTGCTGGCGTTCCTCACCGCGCCCGCGACGCTCGAAATCGAGGTGGCCGGCACGGTGCAGCGCAAGGACGTGGGCGCGGGCATCCAGTCCTTCCGCATCCCGCTGCGCGAAGGCACGCCGCGCTTCCGGGCCGTGCGCGGCGGCGTCACCGTGGCGACGGTGACGAGCGCGTCCCCCATCAGCAACGCCATCGTCTACCAGGACCTGCTCTACCGCGCGGGCGGCAGCCTGACCTGCGACCGGAGCGCGTTCTTCCCCTAGGGGGTGTCCCTAATTTAGCCAAAGCATCATGCAGGCCAGATGGAGGACTGCCAGGTAGTTGGTGGCGGTCTTCTCGTAGCGGGTGGCCACGGCGCGGAAGCGCTTGAGGCGGTGG
>SECN01000832.1 GCA_004173515.1 Myxococcaceae bacterium
GTCCTCCTGATGGGGGGCGGGCTTGCCCAGGCCCTTGAGCGCCTCGCCCAGCTTGCGGGCGACCGCGGGAGAGAGGGCCTTCGGGGCCACCTTCGCCACGTCCTGGAGGAAGCGTTGGCCGCTTTCCCGGGTCGCTTTTGTCAACTCCTCGGTGTCAACCTTGATAGGGGGACGCAGGAGGTGTGCGGGCCGGGCAAGGCTCGCGACAGAAAGTTCGACATCCGGCCCGACGCGCCGGAGCACCAGTTCGAGATGCGCATCCGTCAACGAAACCTGGGCCATCCGGCGGGCGCCGACGTGCAGGGCCGCCACGGCCTCCACCAGAGCGGGAATCACCTCCGCCAGGGGCTCTTCCACGGCCCCGGACAACAGGTTCACCCCGTCCAGTTCCAGCGCGATGGAATCGAGCGGGGAGGCTGACGGTTCGCGCTTCCAACGCTGTCCGATGCGTATCCGGGTCATTTACGTTCGTTGACAAGCCAGTTTAGCGGTGGCTAGCATCCGCCGCCCATACGGACCTACATTTTTGTAACCGTTCGGAATTCTTGGGGATTACTCGATGACATTTTACGAGGCCGCGCTCCGAGTGCTGGAGAGCGAAGGTCGCCCCCTGCATTTCCTTGAGATCACGGAGAAGTCCATCCAGCTGAGCCTGCTGTCCCACATCGGCAAGACACCGGAAGTGACGATGCTGTCGCGTCTGGCTGCCATGGCGCGGCGGACGCGGGATCGCAAGGTGATTGTCACGGCGAAGGATACCTTCGCCCTGACGGATTGGTCACTCTCCGAGGATGCCGAGGCACTTGCACAGACGGGCGTGATGGAGCCGCATCCGGAGGAGGAGCTTCCTCCCCTGCGGCCCGTGGAACGCCACCCGGAGCCGCGCACGGACAACGTGCGCGCGTCGGGGCGTGGCACGGAGCGCAAGCGCCGCCGGGACGAGGGCGACGAGGAGCGGGGTCGCAGGAAGCGCTTCCCGCCGCTGCCGGAGGTGGTGTTCGAAATCCTCAGCGAGGCGGAGGTCGGCCTGCGCACGGATCAGCTCATCGAGCGCGCCCGGTCCAAGGAGCTGTGCGCCGAGGAGACGACGGTGGAGGCGGTGCTCACCGCCCTCTTGGAGGACAATCAGCGCCGCATCGACGCGGGCCGCCGGCCCCAGTACGCCTTCAACCAGGAGACCGGGGAGGTGTCGCTGGAGCGCGCGGGTGCGCCGAGCGAGGCGCCGCCCCTGGAGCTCCAGGCGGCGTTCGCGCAGGCCCTGGGCATCCCGCTGGAGGGAGGCCGCCCGGTGCTGGGCAAGACCGTCGCCGGTGTGGAACCCCTGGTGGACGAGGCCCTCATCACCACCGCGCGCACGGCCCTCAAGGACGCGCGTCGGGCGGTGGCGCGCGGGCTGCGCAAGCGCCTGGGCGACGCGGACGTGGGCACCTTCGAGAA
>SECN01000377.1 GCA_004173515.1 Myxococcaceae bacterium
AGGAAGTCGACGCGCACGGTCTGGCTGGCATTCACGGGAATGCGATCGCCCGCGATGACCACGAACTCGCCGGCCTCCACGCGCTCGTTCAGCGCGACGGCGGTGGCCGGGCCCATGTCCGTCACCTCCATCAGGCGGAAGTCGTTCTCCGGGTTGAGGCGCTTGAGCAGGCGGTTGAACTGCTCCGCGTGCAGCGTGTGCACCAGGATGTTGAGCTTCACCTCGCCCCGGCGCTCCGCCATGGTGCGGCACAGCTCCAGACAGCCCATGTGCGCGGTGACGATGATGCCGCCCCTGCCCGCCTTCGCCGCTTGATAGAACTCCTCGCGGCCCTCGGTGCGCACGCGCTCGAAGCGGTAGCGCCCGCTGACCGCGAGCAGCTTGTCCAGCATCGTCTCCGCGAACATCAGCGTGTGCCGGACGCTGTCGCGCCAGTGGGGCTGGTGGCCCAGCGCGCCCGTCGCGGCCTCCATGCGCTCCAGGTACTGGAGCGAGGACTGGCGCAACAGCGGCCGGCTCAGCCAGTGCACCAGCACCACCGGGTACAGGCAGAGGCGGAACGGCCAGCGGCCCAGCAGCTTGTGGATCCAGTACAGCAGCCAGATGCCGGCGACGAAGGTCGTCTCCCCCATCTCCGCCCAGTGGCGGGACTTCATTTCGCCACCTTGCGCCACAGCAGCAGGGGCAGGCGCGCCAGCATCCCGAAGAAGAGCCGGGCGTGCATGCCGGAGATGCGCACGTTGTCCCAGAGCACGTCGAAGTGGGAGATGCCGTCGGTGGGGTAGCGCACGTGGGTGGGCTGGTTGAGGATGCGCATGCCGCGCCAGAACAGGCGCACCAGCACCTCCACGTCGAAGTCCATCCGCTTGCCGATGCGCACCGAGTCGATGAGCGCCACGGTGGGCGCCAGCGGATAGACGCGGAAGCCGCACATGGAATCGCGGATGGCGAACGACAGCGTGTTGATCCACACCCAGATGTGCGTGGCGTAGCGGCCGTACAGCCGGCCCTTGGGCACCGACTCGTCGTAGACGGGCGTGCCGCACACCAGCGTGTCGGGGCTCTCTTTCGCCAGCGCGAGGAAGCGGGGGATGTCGCGGGCGTCGTGCTGGCCGTCCGCGTCGATCTGCAACGCGTGGCTGTAGCCGCGCGCCTGGGCCGCGCGCAGGCCCGCCATCATCGCGCCGCCCTTGCCCTCGTTCTGGGGCAGGCGGACCACCTCCACGCCGGTGCTGTCCTCGCGCGCCAGCCCGTCCAGCACCGCCGCGCAGCCGGGCTCGCTGCCGTCATCCACCAACACGCAGGGCAGGCCGTGAGAGCGCACCGCGTGCACCACCGCGCCCACGGCCTCGCCGTGGTTGTAGACCGGAATCACCGCGCAGACCTTCATCCCGCCCCTCCACCCAGCACGATGCGACCGCTGGCGTGCGCGCCCGCGGCCGACGTCAACTTGAACCCCAGCCGTCCGGACTCCGCCGCCCAGGTGAGCTCCAGCGTCAGGTGCGTGCCGGGCGGAATCACCTGCTGGAACTTCAGCGTCTCCAGCCGCAGGAAGTCCGGCGGCAGCGCGAAGTGCTCGCGGCCCAGGAGCAGCGCCCACTCCACCTGGACGACGCCGGGCAGGACGGGCGTGCCGGGGAAGTGCCCGTCGAAGTAGGGCGAGCCCTCCTGCGCCTCGACCGATAGCAGCACGCGCTCCGGTGCGCGCTCCAGCACCTGGAACGGGGGGCGCCTCGGATCGAAGAGTGCGGCGAGCGCCGCTTCGGTGGATTTGCCCTGCGGGTTGACCGGCATGGCCTCCAGATATCGGAACCGGCGCGGCAAGGCACTGGACTCGAAATGCGGGGCCAGTTTCTCGCGAAGGGCCTGGTTCAGGGAGCGTCTGCCCCCCGCCTCCTGGAGCCTCCAGCCCGCTGGCTCCGGCACCGCCACCACCGCGAGCGTCACCCGGTGGCCGTCCGCCAGCGGCAGCACCCGCGCCTCGCGCACGAGCCCGCCGTCCACCAGCGCCCGCTCCATGGCGCTCAGCGACACGCGCTTCTCCTCCAGCTTGAGCAGCCGGTCGCGGCGCCCCAGCAGCTCGAAGCCGCCGGGCACGGCCTTCGCCCGGTCCTCCGTCGTGAACCACGCGCCTTCGGGCAGGTCCAGGTGGGGCGAGCGGACGGCCAGGACCTCGCCGTCATCGTCCGTGCGCACCTCCACGCCGGGCATCACCCGCCACGACGCGGCGTCCCCGGTGTCCCGCCTGCGCCACGCGACGCCCCCGGTCTCCGAGCTGCCATAGACCTCCACCGGCGCCCTTCCCAGCAGCTCCCGGCACGCCTGGAGCGCTTCGGGACTGAGCGGTCCCCCGGAGGAGAAGAGCCCGCGCAGGTGGCCGCGCACCGACGCCCAGTCCAGTGACGCCGGCAACCGCTTCAGGTGCGCGGGGCTCGCCACCAGCAGCGCGGGCCCCGGGCGCAGCGCGGCCACGATGTCCTCCGGATACGGCAACCCGTGCGCATCGAACGGCCGGCCCGACGCCAGCGGCCACAGCACCCGGAACAGCAGTCCATAGATGTGCTGGTGCGAAACGGTGGCGAGCACCGGCGCGTCGCCGGCCTCCGCGTCGAACAACGTCCCCAGCGTCACCACCTCGCTGGAGAGCTGCGACAGGCGCTTGGGGATGGCGGTGGGCTCCCCGCTGGAGCCCGACGTGTAGACGACCAGCGCGGCCAGGTCCGGCGACAGGGGCGCGAAATCCGCTCCCGCGTCCTCGGTGGGCGTCAGCGCCGTCAGGTCGGAGGGGGCCCGGCCCGCGAAGCCCTCCACGTGGGCGCGCAGCGCTTCCAGCGTGGCGGGCCGTGCGTCGGCGGGCAGGTAGATGCACACGCCCGCGTGCCAGGCGCCCAGGAGCGCGGCGGCGAACTCGAAGGTGTCCTCGTGGAAGAGCGCGCACCGTTGTCCGCCGTGCGCCGCGAAGGCCGCGCGCCATCCGGAAGCCCGGGCCCGGAAGGCGGCGAAGTCCAGCACCCGTCCCCCGCGGCGGGCCACCGGGTGCCCCTCGGGACGGCCGTGGACGAGGAGGTGTTCGAGCGCGAGCGGCTCACCCATGGGCGTGCCGTGCGCGCACCCGCTGCCGCACCACCCATTCGCCGGCGAAGAGCAGGCCCATGAGGCCGTAGGCGATGAGGCCGTTGTAGAGCGCCCAGGTGGCGTCGCTCGCCCAGAGCGCGGTGGTGAGCGCGAGCCCGCCGTTGAGCACGAAGAAGCCGCACCACACCTGCGTCACCTTGCGCGTGTACGCGACGCCGGACGGGGGCAGGTCCTTCTCGCGCAGGCGCGCCAGCCGCTCGATGACGCTGGGCGGATAGGCGAGGCTGGTGGCGAAGACGGTGAAGAGCACGCTGTTGACCAGCACCGGGTAGAGCTTCAGGGGCAGCGCGTGGTTGCCCAGCATGCTGGACGCCGCGAGCACCAGCGCTCCCACCGCCGCCGCCAGCCACATCTTCTCCCGGGTGGCCACCGCGCGCACCACCGCCATGCCCGCCAGGGGGAGCGCCATCCAGCGGGGCTCGAAGTGGCCCAGACCCAGATAGACGAGCGGCGGATACGCGAGGCTCAAGAGCCCCAACAACACCGGACGCAGGCGCTTCACGCCGCCGCGGAGTCGCTGCCGAGCAGCCCGTGCAGCGCGTCCACCACGTCCTGCAGCGTGCGCACGGAGCGGAAGACCTCCGGCGGGACGCGCTGGCCCGCGACGGGCTTCAGGCGCACCAGCAGGTCGATGGCGTCGATGCTGTCGATGTCCAGGTCGTCGTGCAGCCGCGCCTCCGGGACGATGCGCGACGGTTCGATGTCGAAGGTTTCCTGGAGGATGGCGCTCAGGCGCTCGAACAATTCGTGCTTGGTCATGGGGTGTGGCTCCGCGCTTTGGTTTTTAGGGGATCAGGACTTGGTGCGGTGGGTGCTGACGAAGTCCGCGAGCGCCCGCACGCTGGCGAAGTGACGGCGGTTCTCCTTGGAGTCGCTCGCGAGCACGACGCCATAGGACTTCTGCAGCGCCAGCCCCAGCTCCAGGGCGTCGATGGAGTCCAGCCCCAGACCCTCGACGAACAACGGCGCGGCCGGATCGATGTCATCCGGTTTGAGGTCTTCGAGGTTCAGCGTCTCGATGACCAGACGCTTGATTTCGTGCTCAAGCTCCAGCATGGCCTGGGTTCTCCTGGGAGAAGTAGTCGTGAAGGCGTGTGGTGAGGTGGCGCGCGGCCTTCGCGGCGTCCCCCGCATCCGCGTCCCTGGAGGAGACGGGGATGTCGTCCTCCACGCGGATGGTGAAGTGCATGCGCTGGGGCGGCACCTTCCACCAGGGCACGCCCTTGCTGAGGCCCAGCGGCTCGCAGCGGATGGTGACGGGCGTGATGTCGCACGGGCCGCGCACCGCGATGTTGGCGGCGCCGCGCTGCAACTGCATGGGCCCGTGGACCGGCGTGCGCGTGCCCTCCGGGAAGATGATGAGGTTGTTGCCGGCCTTCACGGACGCGATGCAGTCCTGGATGAGCCCGGGCCCGGAGTCGTTGCACAGGTAGCGCGTCGCGCGGATGGGGCCGCGCGTGAACGGGTTGTTCGCCAGGCTCGCCTTCACCACGCAGTCCGCGTTGGGCACCAGCGAGATGAGGAACACCACGTCGATGAGCGTCGGGTGGTTGGCCAGGATGAGCAACCCGGGGCGCGACAGCTTCTCCACCCCCTCCAGCTCGTAGCGCAGCACGCCCAGGAAGCGCATGTACCCGATGAAGAAGCGGAATGCGTGGTGCACCGCCAGCCGCGCCAGCCGCGTCTGCCGCGCCGGTTCGCGCACGATGAGCTGGAGCAGCGGGAAGTAGAGCAGGCGCAGCGCCAGCCCGCCCAGCCCGAACGTGGCGAAGGACAGGCCGGTCGCGAAGATGCGCCAGAGCCGGTCGAGCTTCTCAACCATGGCGTTCCCACCGCCAGCGCCGCGCGCCCACCGGGTGCTCCCACCGCCGCGCCCCGGAGACCAGGAAGCGCAGCGCGCGCAGGTCCACCGGCAGTTCGTCCTGTTCCGTCGCGTCCGCGTCCGTGCTCGGGGACGCGGCGCGGCAGTCCAGTCGGATGGCGTTCGGGCCCGTGTCGGCCGCCAGCAGGCAGGCCCACGCGTGCGGAAACCCCACGGCCGGGGAGAAGTGCCGCCAGGGCTCCGGCACGGGCTCGTCGTACAGGACGACCATCACCCGGGGCACGCCGTCGGCCAGCAGGCCGCACGCCTCCGTGAAGGCGGACTCCACCGTCTCCTCGCCCGCGGCGATGGCGCCATACGACGCCGTGTCCCCCCGGGCGATGGAGTAGAGCGCGCCGATGGCGTTGTGCACCGACAGGCTGAACGACGTGGGCGACAGCGGCTCCGAGCGCGCCAACTGCGTGAGCAGCTCCAGCGAACGGCCCAGGTCCCCGTAACGCGAGGCGAAGAGCACCGGCGCGTCGGGCGCTTGCGCATGGGCCTGATAGGTCGCCTGCAACGCGATGCGGCCCAGCCGGTCCACGCGGCGGCGCATCATCGCGGGCATCTCCGCGAGCGCGGGCGTACCTTCGGCCGGGAGGGGGTGGGGCTTCGCGAGCCAGGTTTCCCAACCCACGGGGTCAACGAGGCCGGGGGCCCATGCGGCCCAGCGCTGAACGGTGAATCCCATCATCTTGTCGACGGAGAGGCCCCAAGCGCTCCCAAAGGCAACCTTTACCAAAGCATCCACAGGGAGACAATTGGGGGCCGGTCCCGAGTCGGCAGGCAAGCGGGCGGACGCCTTGCGCCCTGCTCCAGGTCCACCCCAAGTGGCTGCTTTTGTTGGAGAAGCGCGCAATCGGGTCTCGGCGTGCAGCTGTCTGCGGGTTTGTCCAGGGGGGTGATGCGTCCAGGGCCCCCCGCAGGTCGGAAGGACCCCCACGGGATGCCGTGGAAATGGCCCGCGGAAGGACAGCTCCGGGGCGTGGGCTGCCGACGTCGCGGAGGCCCTCCGTATTCACCGCAGGCGCGCGGCCATCCCGGCACCTTGGCGTAAGGCGCTAAGGTTTTTTCCGTTTTTACTGCCAATCCAGGCTCAGGGACGGAAGGCGCTCCAGGCATGCGATGCACGACGACGTGGAAGCGGGTGGTGGTGGTCCAGGCGGTGTGGCTGTTGGGAGGCGCGGGCGTGGCGGGGGCGGTGACGCCGACGAACGTGACGAAGGTGGCGCGGGTGACGGGGGCGACGCCGGCGGGGGAGCTGCTGCCCAACCCGAACCAGACGCACTCCAACTACGAGGTGTACGGCACGGACCTGGGCATCGTCTGGGACAAGGGTGGCGGCGAGGTGTTCGTGCTGTTCGGGGACACCTTCGGCGCGGGCTGGTGCGGCAACGGCGGGTGTGGCGGCGGGTGGCGCAGCAACGTGCTGGCGCGCTCGGCGGACGCCACGCTGTCCAACGGGCTCACCTTCACCACGATGGTGCAGGACGGCACGCGGCACGCGAAGGAGATCCTCCCGTCGCGGAAGGTGGACAACGACGAGATGACCGTCATCCCCACCGCGGGCGTCACCGTGGGCTCGCGGCACTACATCCACTACATGTCCGTCCGGCACTGGGGGGATCCGGGGCAGTGGATCACCAACCACGCGGGCATCGCGTACTCGGATGACAACGGGCAGAGCTGGGTGAAGCACGCGTCCGCGCGCTGGGTGAACAACGCCACCTGGACGAACCCCTTCCAGATGGCGGCGATGGTGAAGAACGGCGGGTTCGTCTACCTGTTCGCCACGCCCAACGGCCGCTTCGGCAACGTGCACCTGGCGCGCGTTCCGGAGGGCGCGCTGCTGGACATCACGGAGCTGTACTTCATCAGCTCGCAGTGGACGCCCTACAACACGTTCCTGATGCGCGCGTCGCTGACCGCCGACACACAGGGCGACAACCTGCTGTCCGAGCCCGGCTTCGAGACGCAGGCCGCGACGCCGACGATGGCGCCCTGGTACCTGACGGGAGGAGGCGGCATCGACCGGGCGCTGGGCAGCGCGCGCACGGGACAGGACAACGGCTTCGTGCGCGGCAGCAGCGGCTGGAGCGCGCTCAAGCAGAGCGTCGTGGTGCAGCCCTACACGGACTACACGCTGAAGGGCTGGCTGCGCGCCTCGCCCAACACCTCCCGGGGCTCCTTCGGCGTACGTGCGGCGGGCAACGGCCCCATCCTGGGCGAGTCGTCCTTCGGCTCGCTGACGGCGTGGACGGAGCGCTCCGTCACCTTCAACTCCGGCGCGAACAGCGTGGTGGAGGTGTACGGCGGCGTCTGGGCGGACGCGGGCGACACGTGGGCGCAGTTGGATGACGTGAGCCTCATCCGGGGCGCGAACCTCGTCGCGCAGGCCAGCTTCGAACAGCAGCCCTCCGGCACGGCCACGTCGCCCTGGTACGCGCTGGGCAACGCGGGCATCGACCGGGGCCTGGGCTTCGCCCGCACGGGCGCGAACAACGCGTGGGTGCGCAACAACACGGGGTGGAACGCCCTCAAGCAGGAGGTCGCGGTGGCGCCGAACACGCGCTACACGCTGACCGCCTGGGTGAAGACGTCCGCGAACCAGAGCGACGGCTACTTCGGCGCGCGCGGGCTCAACAACGGCCCCGTCCTCAACGAGACGCACCTCACGCAGGCCCTGGGCAACTACACGCGCTTGAGCGTCGCGTTCGACTCCGGGGCGAACCACGCCGTGGAGGTGTACGCCGGGACGTGGGCGAACGCGGGCGACACCTGGCTCCAGGTGGACGACGTGGCGGTGACGCGCGACTAGCGGCGCGGCTCCAGTCTCCCGCCGGGGCCGCGCGGTGCCAGCGCCGCTCAGGGCTCGGCGGGGAACAGCGCGCGCAGGTCCTTGAGCGTGCGGGGGCTGGCGCCCCGGGGACCGGTGACCCAGATGATCTCCGGCTCCAGCGCCAGCTCGCGCCAGGACACCGCGCCCCCGTCGGGCAGCAGCACCTCGCCGTCCAGGCGCACCACCGAGTGACGGCGCGACACCGCCTCCAGGCCGAACAGCAGCCGCTCCACGTCGGACCAGCGCGCGGGCGCGAACAGCAGATCCACGTCCGACAGCGGCCGGAGGAACGGCACGCCCGAGCGCAGCTGCCACGCCAGCGAACCGAACACCCTCACCGTGAGGTCCAACACGGTGCCCAGCGCGATGACGTCCTCCAGCGCGGGCTGCCACGTCGCGGGCGCGGTGGCGCGGGCCTCCTCCACGGTGGGCGGCGGCAGCATGCGCGCCATCGCCGGCAGGGCCACGTGCAGGGCCAGGTGACGGCGGTCGGGCAGGGTGAGCCCCAGCCGCAGCTCGTCGTCCCGGTCCGGCATGTCCTGGCGGGTGACGGTGAAGGGCCGTCCATGCTGCTGCCACCCGGTCGCGAGCCGCAGCACGTCCGGGTTCAGCGGTGAGCGCAGGTGCTCCGCCCAGTCGGCGCCCAGGTACACCCAGTCGTGTCGCGCCGGACGCTCACCCGGCATCGACGACGGCCCCCTCTGCCCGGACGGCTGGCGGATGCGGAAGGAGGGGCAGGGGTCGCAAGGACATCACCCGCCAAGTCATTACCCGGATTCACGCCCCGGGTGGGGCCCAACCTGCACACGCCCACGCGAGAGCGCCCGAGCAGGCCCCTGCCCGGCACATCTCCCCGGAAAACCGGGTGGGAGGTCCTGCGCACGAAATCGGAACAGGCCCCGAGCCCCGGCTACCGGGGCACCTGGAGGACCGGGCGCACGGCGCTCACGTGCTGTCGGCGCATGTCGATGAGGATGTCGTAGTTGCGCGGCTCGGGGGCGACGGGGCCGGCGGCGAAGCGGTACAGGCCGCTGACGTCCTTCTCCCGAGGGAAACGCTCCTTCACCAACGCCTTGAGCATCTCCTTGGCCACCCACTCGGCGTCCACGGAGACGGAGCCGAACTCATCCAGGTAGTGGAAGGGCGCGGTGGAGTCCGCCTGCTTCGCGGTGAGGACGAAGACGCGCGGCTTCTGCGCGGGCACCACGAGGCTCGCGCCCTGCTCCATCAGCGCCAGCTCCCGCCCCTGGGGCAGGGCGAACAGCTCCAGGGACTGCTCGTGCGCGAGGAACGCGCTGAAGGCCACGAACCCGCTGAGCAGCACCATGGCCATGCGCGGCCCATGCCGGGGCCAGACGGTGCCCAGGTTCACCAGGGACGCGGCGAAGAAGACGGCCCACACGCCGGTCAGCGCGTTGAGCGTGCGGTAGGTGGGCCAGCGCTCCCCGGCGAGGAAGCTCACCGAGTACGCCGCCGCCGACAGCGTCACCAGCGCCAGCAGCCACCGCCCCACGCCGGTGAGGCCTGAACGGCGGCCTTCCACCGCGACGCCCACGCCCAGCAGCGTCAGCGTCAGCACCACCATGGCCCAGTAGCCGTCCCTGTCGCCGGTGGACTCGTTGAGCGCGGACAGGGCGAGCGCGTTGGGGAACACGTGCGTGAGCGCCCAGACGGTCTTGTCCACCCAGTGCTTCTCGAAGGCCATCCGCGGCGACGCCGTGAACAGCCCCGTCGCGAACGTCACCCGCGTGACGGCGTACGCGAGCAGCAGCCCCACGCCCATCACCACCAGGTGCTTCGCCATCCAGCGCGCGGTGTCCTTCAGGGAGGCGTCGCGGTGCACCACCAGCACCGCCGCCAGCAGCACCGCGTAGAACAGCCCGCTCACCTGATAGATGAGCGTCGCGGTGGCCATGGCCCCCACGGCGGCCAGCGTCCAGCGCCACCCGTGCGGCGCCTTCTCCTCCGGCTGTCCGATGGCGCGGCGGGCGCACGCGAAGGACGCAAGCCCCAGCATCAGCGCCACCGCCTGGGGCCAGCAGATGCTCCAGTTGGCGATGACCTGCGCGGAGGGCGTCAGCGTCAGGAACCCCGCGAGCAGGCCCGCGGAGCCCGGCTTCCAGCCTTCCTTGCGCAGCATCAGGAAGACCGCCGCCGCGAGCACGCCCAGCCCGGCGACGCCCAGCAGCCGCAGCCCCATCAACCCGTCGATGCCGCCCGCCGCCTTCGCGGACACCTCCAGCATCCAGCCGTAGAGCGGGCGGCCCTGCGAGGCGCAGACCCGGAGGATCTTCCCCGGCTCCTCGCGCGCCTCGCGCAGGATGGAGTAGTCGTCGCGCAGGCCGTAGCGGTGGACGATGGCGCTCGAATAGATGAGCCAGGGAAGCAGGAGCAGCAGCGCCACCGTGCCGGGAACCACCAGCGCACGGGACGTGGGACGGGTCATCAACGAGAAGGCCATCGAGGTTGACGCACTGTAGCAGACCCCTCCCCACGACTCCCGGATGAACCGGGACACGACAAGGTTCCAGTCACGCTGACACGTGCGGTGTTCCAACGACTTTCACGGAGCGATGTCTGGGTTTGCGGTGGCCTCGCCGAACTCCGGGCCCCGGGGCTCACGCACCACGGTGAGCACGGGCCGGGACTCCGCCAGCGACGGGGTGAAGAGCGAGGGCTGATCAGGATCCGCGAACACCGTGGCGAAGTCCTCCGCGGTGAGGCCGCGCGCCAGCCGCGCCGCGAACGTGTCCTTGAGCAGGCGCACGTAGTACTCGACGTCGTAGTCGCGACGGTCGTCGCCGGCGGGGGAGCCGACCGCGAGCCGGGCCGTGGGTTCGCCTTCTTCCGCGTCCGGCTCCACGAGCAGGCCCGCGCGTCCGCCCGTCGCGCGGTAGATGCGCACGCGCTCGCCCAGGGACCAGTGCTCGCGGCCGTTCATGAGCAGCGCTTCGTACGACAGCTCGCGCCGCTGCTTGCGCGTGGCCAGGTATTGCGCGGAGGACTTCGTCAGCCGCACCTGGGCCGTCACCTCGAAGGTGGGCACCTGGCGTCTTCTGAGCGCCATCACCGTGTCCACGTAGGTGTCGCGCACGGCGCGCACGTCGCCGGAGAGCAGGTGCTGGAGGGCGCGGCGCAGGAAGTCCTCGCCATAGCGCTCCGCGCGGCTGGAGCGGAAGGCCACGCCGCGCAGCAGGAGCGGTCCTTCGTAGGGCTGCAGCGCGTAGTTCTTCGGCTCGTGCGACAGCATCGCGGCGTAGCGCCCGTCGAACTCCAGGCGCACGCGGGGCGGCAGCAGGGCGGCGACCTCCGACACCACGCGCCGCTCGTCCGCTTCCGTCCAGGACTCCGGCACCGCGAAGTAGACGCCGTCCGTGTCCGCCTCCAGCAGCGTCACGCCCCGGCCCGCCAGCTCCCGGCACAGCAGGCCCAGCACCTCGCGTCCGTGCCGAGTCACCTCGTTGGCGGCGTGCACGTCGGAGAAGCGCGTGAGGCCCCCCGCGCCCATGTAGCCGTAGGCGGAGTTGATGATGAGCTTCATCGCCGCGGAGAGGGCCTCGTTCGTGTGGCGCTCCGGCGAGCCGGGCGGGGCCTTCTTCGCCTTCGCCTTGGCGTCCAGGCGCTGATCCACCAGCCGGTCCACCAGCGCGAGCAGCACGTTGAGCCGGTCGCGCTTCGGTCCGATGCGATACTGGCGCATCAGCGACGGGTAGAGGCTGGCCACGTCCGCCTTCACCACGTGGTGCGCGACGCCGGTGGCGAACAGGTGCAGCGCCGCGCCGCTGTGGGACGTGCCGTCGCCTTGCTCGTGCGCCGGGAGCGCCGCGCCTTCGCGCAGGTAGGCGCGCACCAGCAGCGGATCCAACACGCCGGTGGCCGGGCCCGCGTCCGCCAGCCGCTCGTAGCGCCGGGGCGCCATGCGCGCGAGCGCGAACACGGCGCCGCCCAGGAGGTGCGCCAGCCCCGCGGCCTCCTTCACGTCGTCGCGCGCGTAGCGGCGCACCCGCTCCGGATCCCTGCCGAACACCTCGTGGATGCGCGCGCCGGGGATGAGCTCGCGCTCGGGGCCCGCGAGCCCCAGGTGTCGCGCCACCGCCTTGAGGCCATGGCCGGGCAGGTCGCGGGCGGAGAAGTCGTGCCGGCGCACGGCGTCCAGCGTGTCGATGAACTCGCGGCCCGGCACCGTGTAGCGCGCGCGGCGCATGGGGTCCGCCTCGCGGCCTCCGGGACCCCGTCCCAGCGCGGCGCCCCGGGCGGAGGGCCGGTGGCGCAACCCCGGCAGGCCCGCGCGGCCCAGCGCCAGCGGCACGTTCAGCCGCTTCGCGCGTTGATCCAGGAACGGCAGGTCGAAGCCGTGCAGGTTGTGGTTCTCCACCACGTCCGGATCCGCCTCCCGGATGCGCGCCACCAACCGACGCAAGAGATCCGCCTCGCCCGCGTCGCCGTCCTCCGTCACCTCCAGCGTCTCCGCGCGGCCGTCGGGGTCGCGCAGCGCGACCAGGAAGATGCGGTCCTTCGTCGGATCCAGGCCGGTGGTCTCCAGGTCGAACTGGAGGCGGCGCAGGTCATCGAAGACGAGGTCGCGGAAGTACGTGCGCCCGGTGGCGACCAGGTACTGCTCCTCCGGAGGCAGCACCAGCACCTCATGGGCACCCAGGTCGCGAAGGTGGCCCACGCGCTGGCCCAGCCGCGAGGATGCGCCCCGGAGCACCGCGGCCCCCAGCGCCCGTCCGTCGTCCGCGCTCACCACGTAGCGCAGCGCCCCGGGCCCCTTCAATTCACGGAACGTCACCCGGCCCGGCGCGGGTGGCGCGCCCTCCGGCTGGAGCGAAGGGCCCAGGTGCTCCAGATCCTGGAGCGATGAGAGCAGCAGCCAGGGGCGGTAGCGCGCGTCCTCGCGAAGCCTCACGGGGGTGCCCGGCTGGCGCTTCCACACGAAGGCGCGCCCGTCGGGTTCCGCCCAGACGGACACGATGCCCGGCGTGGGGTCCCAGCCCCACAACCACGCGTCCTCCTTCGGATGGGCCGGCGAAAGGCAAATCGGGATACGCCTTCAGCACCTCGGACTTCAGCATGTGCCAGAGCTCTCGATGCAGAGCCTGGAACGGCGGCGTCAGCTTGAGTTCGGAGATGTCGCGCGG
>SECN01000378.1 GCA_004173515.1 Myxococcaceae bacterium
CGCTGCGTGCGGTAGGTGAAGTACAGGCCGTAGTTGAGCACGCCCTGGTTGTTGTCCAGCTTGGCGCGCTCCTGCTGCTCGGTGTCGCGCCGCGCGATGGCCAGCACCAGGCTGTGGCTGTCGTCGGACTGGGTGAGGTCCACCGGCTCGCCCAGGGCGTTGGCGCGCTCGGACGTCAGCCCCTCCGAGTTGAAGTCCAGCATCGGCGTCACGTACCAGCCGGCGAACGGCTCGGTGACGAACTGGATGCGGTCCACCGTGTCGCCGTAGTCGCAGTCCAGGCAGTTGCCGTCGTTGCGCAGCATGCCCAGGCCCCAGTGGCTGCCCATGCGGCCAAAGCGCAGGATGCCCACCGGCGTCGTCACCTCGCCGTACGCGCGGCGCACCTGGACGGAGTCCTTGAACGCGTTGATGGCGGAGTTGCCCGGGGTCTGGTTCTCCGAGAAGAGCGTGAAGTTGTTGCGCCCGTCGCCGCTGTAGGCGCTGTCCGGGTTGGAGCCCAGCAGGATGTTGTCCAGGGCGTCCACCTGCACCTTCACGCGCACGTCCTCGGAGACGTTGAAGGACGGATCCAGGCGGAAGCGCATGTTGGCGCCCGCCTGGGTCTGTTCGGCGGAGGAGCGCGGCGAGCGCGTCCAGAGCTGACGGCCCAGGGGCGTGCCGGACGGCAGCGCGGGCTTGCCCAGGTCGAACTTGTAGAAGAGCGTGGGGCGGACGCGCAGGTAGCCATCCAGCGTGAACAGCTCCAGCTTGCGCTTCTCCTCCGTCCACTCCTCCTGCCAGTCGTTGTTGGCCACGGCCTGGGTGGCCGTCGTCTGCGCGGTGGCCGTGGACGAGGCGACGAGCAGCGCCGCCAGCAGGACGTGAGGCATGGTCAACGGTCTCCGAGGCCACGACATGACGCGGCCGGGTGTAAAGGGCGGGCGATTCAAGCCATGCCCCCCAGGGGTGTCAACGTCTACGGGAGCGAGGCTTCGCTCCGTCAACGACCTGCGAGGGCCTCTTCGGCGGCTTTCCAGGACGGGCGGGGGCCTTGGGGAGCGGCTGACATTTCGGACAGAAATGCGTGGTGCGCCCACCCTGGGTGAAGGACTCCACCGTCGTTCCACACTTCGAGCACGGCCCTTCTGCCCGTCCGTAGACGAGGAAGCGGTTCACGGAACCCGGTTCTTCCAGGTACACGATGTCCTCGCCTTCCTGCTCCTTGAAGGCGAAATCGAACGCGGCGTGGACCGCCTCCGCCAGCTTCTGCCACTCCGGGGGCGTGAGGGACGCGGCCTTGCGCGCCGGGTGCACGCCGGCGCGGAAGAGCGCCTCCGCCGCGTGGATGTTGCCCAGGCCCGCGATGCGCCCCTGGTCCATCAGCGCCACCTTCAAGTCCTGCTTCGTGTCCCCCACGGCCTCCTGGAGCTGGGGGCCGTTGAGGCCTTCGGTCAGCGGATCGCGTCCCAGGGCCTTCACGGAGGCCAGCTCCCAAAGCCCCTGGGCCGGCACGGGCTCCATCCGGCCGAAGAGGCGGGGATCACTGAAGTGGACGACGTGGCCGTCCTCCAGGTGGAAGCGGGCGCGGCTGTGGGGGACGGGCTCGCCCTCCTGACGGCGCACGAACTTGCCGGTCATCCCCAGGTGGGCCATCAGGCCCCACCCGCCCTCCAGGGTGAGCAGCAGGTACTTGCCCTTGCGCTCCAGGGTCGTCACCCGGCCGGTGAGCTTCCCGAAGCGCGCGAGCTCCGCGCCCCGGAAGATGCGGGTGTCGTCCGCCTCCGCGCGCACGATGCGGTGGCCCTTGAACCAGCGCACGAGGTTGCGCCGGGCGATCTCCACTTCCGGTAGCTCAGGCATCCACCGGGGCACATAGCACCTGTTCCCCCGCCCCGCGCATTTCCCATGCGCCCGGGCCCGGGGGCCCTCTTTCCTGCGTTGAAAACGGGGCCGGCAAGGGGCTTGCCCGGGGCGAGCCGGCGTGACTACGAGGGGCGGGACACGCCACCACCTCGTTAGCGAAGGGACGACTCGCCCATGCATCGGATGGCCACCGCAATCCTGACCCTCACCCTGGCCTCGGGCCTCACCACCGGCTGCGCGAAGCAGCGCGTCGGCGCGGAGAAGGCCATCGCCAAGGCGTTCATCTCCGACGAGCAGGAGAACCAGCTCGGCCTCCAGGTGAAGCAGGAGCTGGAGACGAAGGAGAACATCAAGTACGTGGAGGACCCGGCCGTGCTGGAGTACGTGCGCGGCATCTCCGCCCCCATCCTGGCGCAGGCCAACAAGGACCGCTCCGGGGTGAAGTGGAAGGTCAACGTCATCAACGACCCCAAGACGGTCAACGCCTTCGCCACGCCGGGCGGCTTCCTCTACGTCTACACGGGCCTGCTGCTCGCGGCGGACACCGAGGCGGAGCTGGCGGGCGTCATGGCGCACGAGGCGGGCCACGTGGTGGGCCGGCACTCGGCGCGCGCGATGGTGAACGCGTACGGCCTGCAGACCATCACCCAGGTGGCGCTGGGCCAGAACCCCGGCACCGCCGCGCAGATCGCCGCGCAGCTGGCGGGCGGCGGACTCCAGCTGGCGCACGGGCGCAGCGAGGAGACGGAGGCCGACGAGTACGGCGCGAAGTACTCCGCCGCGGCCGGCTTCGATCCGAACGGCCTCATCGCCTTCTTCGAGAAGCTCCAGAAGATGCAGGGCTCGCAGCCCGCGGCCCTCAAGTGGCTGTCCACGCACCCCACCAACGCGGACCGCATCGCCCATCTCCAGAAGATCATCGCGCAGCAGGGCCTCAAGGGCGGCCGCAACGACGCGGGCGGCCTGACGGCCATCAAGGCGAAGCTGCCCAAGTAGTCGTTGTTTTGAGACGACGAACCCCGCCCGGGTCCCTTCTTCAGTGCACGGGCGGGTTGTCGCTTCCGTCGGGCAGGAAGCCGGGGGGCTCCGGGTCCTTGCCCTCGGCCACCCGGCGCTTCCGGCGGAACAGGGCCAGCCGCGTCTTCTGGGCGCTGTTGGCGCTCTTCGCGGCGCCCGGCGTCTTGAGGGGCGGCTCCAGGGGCGCGGGCTGACCGAAGTCGCGCGCGCCCTTGGCCTTGCCCTGCACGGAGGCGTGTTCGAGGATGGCGTTGAGCTCCCCTCCGAGGATGAAGATGAGCCCGGAGAGGTAGAGCCACAGCAGGAGCACCACCACGCCACCGATGGAGCCGTAGGTGACGTCGTACTTGCCGAAGTGCTCCACGTACTGGGTGAAGCCCCACGTGCTGCCCAGCCACGCCAGCGTGCCCGCCACCGAACCCGGGCAGCGTGCCCGCCAGCGTCACCAGCAGTGCCAGCCCCTGCGTCTTCCAGTAGGGCCGGGACTCCGGCACGTCATACGCCATGTTGAGTGCCTTGCGCAGGGCGTCCACGCCGCGCGAGGCCGACCACAGCGCGACCAGCAGACCCACCGTGAGCAGCTTGGGGCGCGTCTCTCCGACGACGGACGTCAGGTGCTGGCTCACCACGCCCAGCGCGTCCCCGGGGATGAGCGGACGGATGCGGTCCATCATCACGTCCACGGCGCCGGGCGCGAACGGCAGGTACGCCACCAGCGTGACGAGGAAGAACAGGAACGGGAACAGGGAGAAGATGAAGTAGTAGGACAGCTGCGCCGCCACGTCGGTGACGGTGTCTTCCTCAATCTCCTTCCAGAAGCGCCGACCGAACTCCCTCCACGTCAGGTACTTGAGCCGCGGCAGCCCCATGTGACTCCCCCTTTGGGTCTGTTGGGGAGCCAATGTGCGAACGGTCCGGGCATTCGGCAGCAGCCAGCCGGCCGAGCGCTCGCGACGGGGACCCTCCAGTGTCGGGTGCTAGACGACGCCGGACGGCAGGTAGCGACCCAACAGGGGGCGCAGGCGGGAGCGCACCTCGGCGGGGATGCGGGCACGGTCGGTGAAGATGGCCATCGCGAGCGCGGTGTCGCAGCGGCACTGGGGCGCGGTGCCGGCGATGCGGGGCAGCGCGCGACGCAGCAGGGCGGCCCCGTGGGCGGTGACGGCGTCCAGGCGCTGGGCGAGCTGGGGCAGGAGGGCCTCGGGTTCCTGGCCCACGGGCTGGGGACGCCAGGAGTCGTGGTCGGTGGGCAGCGCGATGAGGGCGTAGTGCAGCTCCGCCTCGCGGGCGAGCCGCGCCTCCGGCATGGCGGTGAGACCCACGAGGTCGCAGCCCCACGTCCGGTAGAGCTGGCTCTCCGCCTGGGTGCTGAGCGAGGGGCCTTCGATGCACACGTAGGTGCTGGTGGGGTGCACCACGGTGTCGCCGTGGCGCGCGGCGTCGCTCAGCGTCTGGCGCAGGGTGGAGCAGAAGGGCTGCGCCAGCTCCACGTGCACGGCGACGTCGTCGTAGAAGGTGCAGGGGCGGCGGTAGGTCCGGTCGATGACCTGATCCGGCAGGGCCAGGTGAAGCGGTTGGATGTGTTCGCGCAGGCTGCCCACGGTGCCCGTGGCGATGACGTGGGTGATGCCCAGGACCTTCAGGGCGAAGAGGTTGGCGCGGTAGGGGGAACGCGTGGCGTTGTGGACGTGGCCCTGGCCGTGGCGGGAGACGAAGACGACGGGGACGCCGTCCAGCTCCGTGGAGACGAGCGGCGAGCTGTGGGGGCCGAAGGGCGTCTCGATGGTGAGGGGCTCGCCCCGGCCCTGGAGGCCCAGGGCCTGGTAGAGGGAATGGCCCCCGATGATGCCCACCTTGACCGCCGGCATGTGTCTCCCCTCGCCCGGGCGCCGGGCGTGGGCCTGACGATATCGCGGGGCCCTCCCCCGGGAAGCGCTGAAGACTGGTAGCTTTCACATTTGCCATGCGTCTTCTTCCGCGCCTCGTCGCCCTCGCCTTCCTGCTCGGTCCTCCTGTGCTGGCCGCCCCCATCCCGCCGGGATGCGAGGAGGACGCCATCGCGTGCAAGGAGGACTGCACCATCGAGTACGGCGGCAACGGCGCCGCCATCCGCAAGCTGACGCGCTGTTTCGAGGGCTGCACGACCCAGCGCTCCCAGTGCGCCCGGAAGTTCAACGCGGTGAACGGCCGCGCCGCGGATGCGCCGGAGGCCGCGCCCGAGCGCCGGCAGTCCAAGACGGAGGCCGCCAAGCTGCGGGAGATTGAAGAGAAGGACCGCAAGCGCGACGAGGATCCATTCGGTGACGACGACAAGCCCGTGCGCGAGCGTCCCGCGCGCGACGCCTACGACGACCCGCCGGAGCCGCCCCCGGAGCGCAAGGCCTACCGCGCGTCGGACGAGCCGGAGAAGAAGCCGGTGAAGGGCAACACCCGGCCTCCGGCGACGGTGCCCGCGCGAACGGCCGACCCCGCACCCGCTCGCACACCTCCTCCGCCCTCCCCCGCCGTGGCGCCTGAACCTGAGCCCAAGCGATCCGAGGCCCCCGACATCGAGGCCTTCGCGGAGCCGCCACCGCGCGCGGAGCCGCCGCCCCGTCCTGCCCCCAAGCCCGTGGTGGCCGAACCCGCGCCGAGCCGCGACACGTCTGACGACGAGCTGGCCGCGCCGCTCCCGCCCGTGGAGAAGAAGGCACCACCGCCCCGTCCCGCGGAGACGCCGCGCCCGAAGCCGCCACCGGAGCCGAAGAAGGACATCTCCGATTGGGATCCGAACGGCGACTGAACCGACTGGGATCCGAACAACGGCTGAGCAGGTCACCAGGAAGTCGCGACCCATTCCCGCGACCCGAAGTGCTTCGCGAGGACGCGCGCCTCGCGGAGCGCATCCGTGGGCCGCGACGTCGCGTTGGAGCGGACGCCAGGGCGGGTCCATGACAGAGGCGTCCGCCGGGTCGCCTCATGCCGAACCTGTCCGGCTGTCGGACCGGTTTGCGCCACCTGCATCCGGGGCCGCACCAGACCGCCAGGGCGGTAGGCCCTCAAGTCCATCACGCCGAACCTGTCCAGCTGCCGGACAGGTTTGCGCCATCCGCGGCCGCAGGCCGCGCCGGACCGCCAAGGTGGGGAGGCCCTCAGTTCATCACGCCGAACCTGTCCGACTGTCGGACCAGTTTGTGCCACCTGTGGCCACGGGCCGCGCCAGAGCGCCAAGGCGACGAGGACGGTGGCCCCTCACGTCCATCATGCTGAACCTGTCCAACTGTCGGACCGGTTTGTGCCACCTGTGGCCGCGCGCCGCGCCGGACCGCCAAGGCAGTGAGGACGGCGGATTCTCACGTCCATCACGCCGAACCTGTCCGACTGTCGGACCAGTTTGCGCCACCCGTGGCCGCGCGCCGCGCCGGACCGCCAAGACGACGAGGACAGTGGCCCCTCAAGTCCATCGCGCTGAACCTGTCCGACTGTCGGACAGGTTTGTGCCACCTGTGGCCGCGCGCCGCGCCGGACCGCCAAGGTGACAAGGGACGAGGACGGTGGGCCCTCAAACCCATGTCAGGCCTCCGTGCTTGGGGCGCGGAGGCTCTGGCGAGGAGGGCGATGAGAATGCCGCGGGCGGGGTTTGTCGCGCAGGTGGAGGAGCAGCGTCCGCGCGTCCCCGAGGCAGGGGCAGGACGCGCCAATCGCGACATGAGGCTGGACGGACCGCCGGCGCAGGCGGGCAACACGCCAGGCGGAGCTTCAACCGGCGCGCTCGCGCTCCAGGTCCAGGACGCGCTGCCAGAGCGCGAAGGGCGACACGCCCACATAGCCGCTCTCCTGGCCATCGTTGCACTCGATGACGATCCACCGGCCGGACTGCTCCTGGGCCACGTCCACGACGAGGAATGGAAGCGCCACCCGGCGCGCTGCCTCACCCGCGAGTGCCAGCGCGTCGTGCTCCTCGCGAGGGGTCATCGTGTACGGCGTCCCCTGCCACCAGTACGGCCCCCAGCCCACCCGTTACTGACGCCACCAGAAGGTCCTGAACTCGAACGAGCGCGGCAGCGCGTCCGCCCCCTGGGTGTCGCCCACCCTTCGCAGGGGCCGCAGCTCGCGGCACACCACCTGCTGCCAGTGCAGGATGGAGTCCCGGGCATAGGCGTCCATCGCCTGCCGGAACGCCTCCGGTCCCTCGATGAGGGAGAGGGACCTGCGATGGCGGCTCGTCTGCCGCGCGCCCTTGAGGAACACCGGCCAGCCCACGCGCCGCTCCACCGTGTCCGCGTCGGGCGGGGCATCGAACCAGACGCTGCGGGGCGTCAGGTCCTCCAGGAGCGGATACCAGTGCGGCAGCTCCGTCGCGAGCTGGTGCTGCTCCGGCGAGTGGATCAACCGCACCCCCTGCGCCTCCAGCTCCCGGTAGCGCTCGGCGTAGTCCGGCCATGCACCCGCGCGCGCGACGACGTCGATGGGCTCCTCGGGCAGGACGTAGGGCCGCCGGCAGGCGAAGAACCGGTCGAAGGCGAAGTCGTAGATGCCAGTCCCCGTCATCGAGGTGAGCAGCCACAACCGGTCCTCGACCTTCAGCAGATCCTCACCAGCTCGCAGCATGGCCGTGAGCGTGCGGTCCCGTCCCGCCTCGCGTCAACGCGGAGACATCACCCCGCGCGCACCACCACCTGGGGCTTCACCGGCGCCGACTGCGTCAGCCGCACGCCCAGGAGCACCAGCGCGCCGCCCAGCGCGAGCTCCCAGTGCAGGGACTCGTCCAGGAAGGCCCAGGCCGCGAGCGCCGTCGCGGCCGGTTGCAGGTTGGAGAAGATGGCCACCTTCGACGCCGGCACCTTCGACAGCGCGTAGTACCAGAGCAGGTACGCCACCACCGACGTCATCAGCCCCAGGTACACGATGGAGCCCTTCGCCGCGAAGCTCGAGGCCCACACCCGCGAGGGCTCCAGGACGAACGGGACGAGTGGCAACTGCAACGCCGTGGCCACCGTCATCGTCCACGCCGTGGCGCGCAGCGCTCCGTGTTCGGAGGCCAGCGGCCTGCCCTCCGTCGTGTAGAGGACCCACGCCACCACCGCCATGAGGATGAGCAGGTCGCCCTGGACCGAACCCCGCGCGCTCGCGAGCCCCCGCCCCAGCAGCAACACCACCACGCCCACGAGCGCGGTGAGGATGCCCGCCGTCGCGCGCCGGGACGCCCGCTCGCGCCCCAGCACCAGGCTGGCCACGTACACGCCCAACGGCGTCAGCGCGTAGAGCAGCGCCGCGTGCGCCGCCGTGGACCGCGACAGCCCGGAGAAGAACAGTGTCTGGTTCACCGGACCGCCCATCAGGCCCAGCAGCGCCACGCGCTTCCACGCCGAGCGCGGCGGCAGCTTCGGCCCCGGCGTCAGCGCGAGCAGCAGGGTGAACGCGACGCCGCACACGAGGAAGCGCCACAGCACCACGGTGAACGGCGACAGCTCCGACATGGCGCGCTTGGCCGCCAGGTACGTGCCCGCGCTGATCAGCACCTGCAACCCGAGCGCCGCGTACACCCGCCCGAGCGGCGGAGCGACGGGTCCCGGTGTCACGACTCCAGTTGGAGAAGCGCCCATTTCGCGGCGCTGCGTACCAGTTCGCTGGAGTCGTCGCTGAGTTTTTCGAGCAGCGGCCGGACATGCCCCTGCCGCGCCACGCCCAGGGCATAGACAGCGTTGCGCCTCAAACCGTCGTAGCGCGCGCGGGCCAGCGCCGTGCCGGGGATGAGTTCCTTGTATTGTTCGGGGGTCAGCGCCGCCAGCTCCGCCGTGCCCAGCGACGCCACCGCGCGGGGCGTGAAGCGCGCGTCCTCCGCGTGCACGGGCTTGCGGTTGAGCGGGCACACCTGCTGGCAGATGTCGCAGCCGAAGATGAGGTTGTCGAACTTGAACCGGAACGCCTCCGGCACGTCGCGGTCGCGGTTCTCGATGCTCTGGTACGACAGGCACGCCCGCGCATCCACCTGCCGGTGGCCCACCAGCGCTCCCGTGGGACACGCCATCAGACAGCGCCGGCACGAACCGCAGCGGTCCGCGACGGGCCCGGGCGGATATTCGTCCACCTCCGCGTCCAGGATGAGCGTGGCCAGGAGCACCCACGAGCCGTGCGACTCGGTGATGAGGCAGCCGTTCTTGCCCACGTACCCCAGGCCTCCGCGCGCGGCCCAGACCTTCTCCATCATGGGCCCACTGTCCACGCCGCCGTAGGTGCCCAGCCCCGGGTACCATTCGTTGATCGTCTTGCGGAACGCCTTCATCCGGTCGCGCAGCGTGGAGTGGTAGTCCCGCCCCCGCGCGTACCGTGCGATGGGCGAGCCCCGCGACGGCTCATCGTCCCGGTAGTAGTTGTTGGCGAAGGACAGCACCGTCTTCGCGCCCGGCAGCAGCACCGACACGTCGAGCCGCTCCTCCGCGCGCGACCCCATCCAGTCCATGTCCGCGTCGTAGCCGGCCTCCAGCCACGACAGCAGCGACGACGGGGGAATGGGCTCCGCGCGGGCGAAGCCGATGAGGTCGAAGCCCACCTGCTGGGCGAGGTCCCGGAGCCGGGCGGTGGGCAGCGGCGTCACGGCTACTTCGAGGGCTTTTCGGGGATCCACTTCACGTCGGCCAGGCCGGCGCGGAAGTTCACCAGCCGCGCCACGACGAAGAGCAGGTCCGACAGGCGGTTCAAGTACATGGCCACGGCGGGCGGGGCCTTGTCCTCGCGCAGGAGCGTCACCACCCGGCGCTCGGCCCGGCGACACACCGTGCGCGACAGGTGCAGCGCCGCCGCCGCGGGCGCGCCGCCAGGGAGGATGAAGTGCGTCATCTTCGGCAGCTCCTCCTCGTAGCGGTCGATGTGGCGCTCCATCTCCTCCACCCACTCCGGCTTCAGCTCCGGGATGTGCGCCGCCGCCTTGGTGTGCGG
>SECN01000833.1 GCA_004173515.1 Myxococcaceae bacterium
GTGTCGCGCGCGGCCCAGCCCCGGCTGGCGCTGGAGATGGCGCTGCTCAAGGCCATCCAGTTGTCCCCCGCCGGTTCGATTCCCGACCTGCTGGCCCGCGTGGAGCGGCTGTCGGCGGGGCTTGGCGCGGAAGGCGCCACGAAGAGCACGTCCGGAGCGCCAGGAGGTCGCTCCGGTCCGTCGAACTTTCGCGTCTGAGGCGCCGTCCGGGCCTCTCCCGTCCCGTTCGTCCGACGTGCGCGCGGCATCCGCGCCCGTAGCGGCCCCTGCGCGTCCAGTGGATGCGCAGGGTCCTGCCGCGTATGCGGGTGCGACCGCGCGCCCCTTCGACACTCAGGGCGTCGCTCCGCAAGCGGGTGCCGCGCCGGGCTTCGCCCCCTCCGAGCCATCCGCGCGTCTGCCTTCGGTGGCCTCTGGCGCCTTCGCGATGCCCGAAGCGGTATCAGTAGCACCGTCCTCCATCGGAGCGGCTCCGGTGCCCGCACGGATGCCCCCTGCCGCGCTCATGGAGGGGCTGTCCCCTGTCGCGGCCCGGCCCCTCTCCTTCCTGCGCAATGGCGGCGCCACGGGCGGCTCCGTGCCGACTCCCGCCAGCGTGCCGCCCACGCCCGGGGTGATGGACGAGTTGCCCCCGTCCGCCGCGCGACCGCTTGCGTTCCTTCGCAACGGTGGCGGCGCCGCGCCCGCGATGGACGGCCCGCCAGCCCCGGGCATCGTAATGGACGACCTGCCCCCGTCGGCGGCGCGTCCCCTCTCCTTCCTTCGCAATGGCGGCGCCCAGCCCGTCTCGCCTCCGGCTTCCGTGGAGCCCACGCCTTCCCCCGGGCCCACCGTGCGCATCACCAACATGCGCCGGCCTGAACCAGAGGGCCCGCCCGAACCGCAGCCTTACGACGACGAGGCGGATGAACGCCTCTTCCCCGAGGAGGGGTCCGCCGAAGGCTGCGCTTCCGGCGAGTGCATCCCGGCGGAGGAACCTGGCGCGTCCACTCTGGCCCCAGCCGAACCTGTGCAGTCGGCCTCCGCGCCAACGCCGGTCCCTGCGGCGTTCACGCCACGGCCCCCGGAAGTCACGCCGCCGTCCGTCGCTCGCACACCGCCCCCCGCGTTCACTCCGCCGGCCCCTGTTCGCGCGCCGACGCCCGCGTTCGCACCACCGCCCGCGGCGCTCGAACCGGAGCCTCCGGAGCCCGAACCTCCGCCCGCGTCCGCGCCCGTCGCCTCCGGCCGGGACAACCCCAACCGCTCGCTCCCTGAACGCTGGCGCGCCGCCGTGGACAGCGTGAAGGCCACGTCCGTGCGCCATGGCACCGCGCTCGCCAACGGGCGCCTCGTGTCCATGAAGGCGGGCGAAATCGTCCTCGGCTTCCCGCCCTCCGCCGCCTTCCACAAGGCCGCCGTGACGGCCGCCGCGGGCAAGACGTGGCCCAGGCCCAGGAGTCCCAGAGCCTGGGGATGAGCATCTCCGAACAGGACTCCCACAGCCGCGCCACCCACGAGAAGTCCACCGAGGGAAAGGTGCGCTCCCATGCGTCCGTGCGGGCCATCCTCAAGATGCTGGGCGGCGAAATCGAGCACATCCAGGTCTACGAGCCCGAGCGCCCACCGGCCGTCCTCACGGACATGCCCACCACTCCTGATGACTGACAACGCCCCCGGGCCCCGCTAGGGTGGGCTCCAACGTCCCTGCTCCGAGCGGCGCCATGGCGGCGCGCGCTCCTACGCCCGGGGACCGAGGAAGCACATGCCCGGCATCGACCTGAACTACTTCATCCGGCAGGCGAACAAGCTCACCGAGAAGATCGAGGAGCGGAAGAAGCAGCTGGCGGAAGAGACCGTCGAGGCGAAGTCCGGCGAGGGCCTCGTGACGGTCGTCGCCAACTGCGTGCAGGAGATCCGCAGCATCAAGATCGACAAGAGCGCCATCGACCCCAACGACCCGGGGATGCTCGAGGACCTCGTCACCGCCGCCGTGAATGCCGCCCTGGCGAACAGCCGGCAGCACATGAACAGCGAGCTGGCGAAGATCTCCGGCGGCGTGAAGATCCCCGGCATTAATTAAACCCGGATGACGCCCGATCCGCTGAACCGCCTGGTCGCCCAGCTCGCGAAGCTGCCGGGCATCGGCGAAAAAACGGCCCAGCGCCTCGCCTTCCACATCCTGCGAGCGCCGGGCGAGTACGCCGTCGACCTCTCCCTGGCCATCCGCGAGGTGAAGGAGAAGGTGCACCTGTGCGTGCGCTGCTTCTGCCTCACCGACTCGGAGCTGTGCGGCTTCTGCCGCGACTCGCGCCGCGATGAGCGCTCGCTGTGCGTCGTGGAGACGTACTCCGACCTGATGGCGCTGGAGCGCACCCGCGAGTTCAAGGGCCGCTACCACGTGCTGCACGGCGTGCTGTCGGGGACCTGGAGTTCGCCGACCAGGCCACGCTCGCCAAGGCGCTGTCCGCCCGCCGCGACCTGTGACGGTGTCCGTCCCGCGCTGAGACGCGGGACGGGCCCTGCCCGCTACTGCGTCACCTTCCACGAGAACGGCATCAGCACGGTGACTTCCTGGTCGCGGTGCGCCGGGAAGTGCAGGCGCTGCGCCTGGGTCTCCAGGCAGCGGCCCACGTCCGTGGACGCCAGCGGCCCCCGCGTGCCCGCGCGCACCTTGCCGGACGACACGATGGTGAGCTGCACCTGCACCTCGCCCGCCGTCGACGGCAGGTTGGACTTGTAGCGCTCGAAGCAGCCGGTGATCTTCGAGCGGCCACTCGACACCACGCGCTGGATGTCCTCGATGCCCAGCGTCACCTTCTCCTTCGGCACCCGGGCGGAGTTCTTGCGCGGCGTCGGCTCCTCCGGCACGTCCTCGTCCGGCGGGGCCACGTCCGTCACCGACGTGGGCACCGTGTCACCGCCCGGGGGCCCTGACTCACCCGTCGCGACGGCCGGCGGCGGAACCACCGGCGCCGTGGGGACCACCGGAGCCGCGACCTTCACGGGCTCCGGCTGCGTCTGGACCGGAACCACGGTGCCCACGTCGGTGACGGACGTGGCCCCGCCGGACGAGGACGTGCCGGAGGAG
>SECN01000379.1 GCA_004173515.1 Myxococcaceae bacterium
CGCGATGGCTTCGCGGTCGGGGCAGGGCAGGGCGGAAAACAGCAGCAGCAGGGGCAGGGCGGGCACGGGGGAGGGGCGTCAGGTGGACGGCGTCGTCGTTTCCGGGCTCGCGAGCCGGCGCTCCAGATCCAGACCTTCGCGGCGCACGCGCATGTCCACGTAGAAGAACGCCGACACGACGAAGCTCAGCGGAGTGAAGAAGGACTGCCCCACGACCTGCAACAACTCCGCAGGCACCAGCAGTGCCTGGGGAATGGCCGCCTGGGCCGCTGGATCCAACAGGTTGCCGCCGTAGCTCAGCCGCACGATCCACGCGGGCAGTCCCGACACCAGACTCACCGCGACGAGGATGCCGCCCACCACCGTGGACAGCACCATGGCCCGCACCGTCCCCCGGCCCATGAAGCCCGGCTCCACGCGACCGGAGAGCAGCGCCCCTGAGCGCTTGAAGGCGGTCCATGCCCCCACGTCCTCCATCGCCAGCACGGGCGGCAGCAACATGAAGCGCAGGAAGTACCAGAGCACCGCCGCCAGTCCGCCCACGCCCAGCAGGATGGCGCCGATGATGATCAGCGCCACGCTGAGGGCCGTGCTTCCTCCGGCACCTTTGCCCGTGACGACCGCGACCACGGCCAGGCCCATGACGATGGCGCCCGGCAGGCACAGCAGCACCGTCACGCCCAGCGACCACGCCAGGGAGAGCAGGTACGTCGCCGTCAACGTGCCCAGGCGGGAGAACGCTCGGCGCAGTCCGTCCATGGGGCGCACCGGATCTCCCAGATGCGACGGCACCACGTAGCGGGCCGCCGCCGTGGTGGCGATCCAGAAGTTCCAGATGAGAAACACATACAGCACGCCCATCATCCCCATCATGAGCACCGACTGGGTCAGCGTCTCCTTCGGATCCGCTCCCGCCGGGGCTCCCTGCAATCCCGGCAGCACGCCCACCACGCGCATCATCGCGAAGGTGAAGACCTTGACCGCGATGTAGTTGAGCAGGTCGAAACCCAGACACAGCACGAACAGGGGCTTCAGGTGCGCGCGCCAGAACGTGGCGGCGCGGTCGATGAGTTCCCCGATGGCGAGCGGGCGAAGTTCAGCGGAGGTCGCGGAGGGATTCACGGTCGCGCAGCATAGCGCGCCTCCACCGTCTGGGGCCGCGCATGCGTCCGTCGCCCCGCGCCTCTCACCGGCCGCTCGCCTCCAGCCCGCGATGCCCCGGGCCTCGAGCCTGGGGGCTGCACCTTCAAGCGTGAGGTGCCGCGCACGCCTCCAGCAGCGCCCGGGCCGCCTCGCGCGGATCCTCCGCTTCCAGCACGGCGGAGATGACCGCGACGCCCCGTACCCCAGGCACCGTCCTCGCGCGCTCGGGCGTCATCCCTCCCAGCGCCAGGGCGGGACAGGGCAGCCGGGCCACGAGCGCCTGGAAACCCTCCGGCCCCAGCGTGCTCCGCGTGTCGCCCGGCTTGGAGCCCGGCGCGAACACCGGGCTCACCAACGCCAGGTCCGCTCCCTCCGCGGCTTCCGCCTCACCCGCGTCATGCACCGCCACGCTGATGAGCCGCCCCTCGGGCAGGTGCGGGCGCACGTCCCGAGGTGAAGGACCGGAAGCGGTCAGGTGCAGGTGCGCGCCGACGAGCAGCGCGACATCCAGCCTGCCGTTCACGAACAACGCGCGCCCCCGGCACACGTCCGCCACGAGCCGGGCCTCCTCCAGGAACAGGCGGCCCGAGGCCTCCGGGTGACGGTGCTGCACGGCGACGTCGGGCCCCGCCTCCAGCGCCCGCTCCAGCGCGGACAACAGCCGCGTCCGGGGAAGGCGCCAGTCGGTGATGACGACGAGGCGGGGCAGGGACGGCACTACTCGACGAGCCCTTCGATGGGGCTGGACGCGGAGCCGTACGCCTTGCGCGGAATGCGTCCGGCCAGGAACGCGTCGCGGCCAGCCTCCACCGCCTTCTTCATCGCCACGGCCATGCGCACGGGGTCCTTCGCGCCCGCGATGGCGGTGTTCATGAGGAGCGCGTCCACGCCCAGCTCCATCGCGATGGCCGCGTCGGACGCGGTGCCCACGCCCGCGTCCACGATGACCGGCACCTTCACCACCTCGCGGATGAGGCGCAGGTTGTGCGGGTTGCGGATGCCCAGCCCGCTGCCGATGGGCGCCGCCAGCGGCATCACCGCCGCGCAGCCCGCGTCCTCCAGCTTGCGCGCGGTGATGGGGTCGTCGCTGGTGTAGGGCAGCACCGTGAAGCCCTCCTTCACCAGGATGCGCGCCGCCTTCAGCGTCTCCTCGACGTCCGGGTAGAGCGTCTTCTCATCACCCAGGACCTCCAGCTTCACCCACTTGCTCATGCCCAGCTCTTCGGCGAGCCGGCAGGTGCGCACCGCGTCGTCCGCCGTGTAGCAGAGCGCCGTGTTGGGCAGCAGGCGCAGCTTGTTGCGGTCGATCCAGTTCATCAGCGACGCCTCGCCCGTGGCCTTCAGGTCCAGGCGCCTCACCGCCACCGTGACGAGCTCCGCGCCGGAGGCGTCGTGGCACTGCTTCATCACCTCGTGGCTGGGGTACTTCCCCGTCCCGACGATGAGCCGCGAGGTGAACGTCACCCCCGCCAGCGTGAAGGGCTTGTCCGCGATACCGCTCATGACCGTGTCCTCTTTCATGCCCGCACTCACCCGCCACCCACGAAGGTGACGATCTCCACCCGGTCCCCATCCTGGAGCCGGTGCTCGGGGTGACGGGCGCGGCGCACCACCTCCGCGTTCACCTCCACCGCCACCCCCGGGCCGCTGCTCAACCCCAGCAGCGTCAGCAGGGACGAAAGGGAGCCGCCCTCCGGCAGCTCGCGCGCTTCTCCGTTGACCCACACCGTCACGGCGTCACGACTCCTTCCGGCCCGTCCTCCGAGCCCTGCCGGTGCCAGTACAAGGGCGGTTCTGCCCTGTCAACGCACAGCCTCCTTCACGCAACAGCCCTGTCACAGCGCATCCAGATGGATTTTTCGCGTCCGGATGGTTTTGTTCCGCCTCCCCAGCAGGCAGGCGACCAGGGCCTTTTTCATCGGAAAGCGCCCCCTGTGTCCTGGATCCGTCCCTGACAACCCCTGTGCAGGTACGGGGGGAGCGACCAGTTTCTGCCCAACGCCGGGGAACAAATCCTCCGGCTTCCAGAAGACACCACACAGGGGGAAGTCACATGCGGAAGCTCATGATTGCGGTTACTGCGGTGGCGGGTCTGACGATGGTCGCCGGCTGCAAGAAGGACGACGTCCAGGAGCAGCGCGAGGACGTCGCCGAGGCCCGTCAGGAAGCGGCGCAGGAGACGGCGGAAGCGCGTCAGGACGAGGGACGTGAGGTGGCCTCCGCGCAGCAGGACGCCAACGAGGAGATCGGCGCCGCGCAGCGCGACACCAACGAGGACATCGCGGAGGCGCGTCAGGACGCCAACGAGAAGATCGCCAGCGCCAACGAGGACGTGCGCGACGAGGAGCAGGACCTGGCCGAGGCGCAGGCCAACCGGAATGAGGATCTGGCCCAGGGTGGCTCGGGCATGGCCGGCGCGACCGCCGCCGCCACGACCATCAACGGTCGCGTGCTGTCGAAGTCGGGTGACACGCTGACGGTGGTGGACAGCAACAACCGTGAGCTGAAGATCAAGACCAACGACAAGACGGCGCTGATGGACAATGGCAGCCGCGCGGTGAAGATGGACGACATCAAGGAAGGCTCGCAGGTGCGTGCCTCGTACGTGATGGACGGCAAGGACATGGTCGCCCGCGACGTGACGCTGGTGGCGGCCGTGAAGAAGATGGACAAGTAGTTTCGCGCCCCGCGCGCCTCGCGCATGCGGGCCTGAAGAGACTTGAAGGCGACGGCCCCCGCTTCATCGCGGGGGCCGTTTCCTTTTTAGTCGGGGATACACCCGGTGGGGTGGGACGGGAATGTCTGACCCGGGTGGTAGGACGCGGGCGTGAGGTCTTCCTCATGCCTTCCCACCCCCGGGAAGCGCCCTCCGAAGGAGCGTCATCCACGATGGCCACCCATCCCCCCGCGCAGTCCGCGTCCCGGCCCTTCATCCTCTTCTCCACCGGGGCCACGTCCTATGAGCTGGTGCGCTACCTGGGGTCGCGCGCCGGAGGGGAGCTGCTGCTCGCCCGCCGGCACTACGCGCGCACGCCCGGGGGGCTGGTGCTCATCAAACGCCTGCGCGACGTCGGGGACGACGTGGGCCGGGCCCGGCTGCGCGAGGAGGTGAAGCTGCTCATGCGGCTGAGCCACCCGGCCATCGCCCCGGTGTACCTGGTGCGGGTGCATGACGGCGCGCCCCACCTCGTCATGGAGTACGTGGACGGCCCGTGCCTGGAGACGCTGTCCAGCTTCGCGGCGCTGCGCCGGCGGCCGTTCTCGGAGGCGTTCGCCGCGTACGTGGGCGCGGAGGTGGCGGACGCGCTCCACCATGCCCACGCGCTGGAGGACGCGCGGGGGTTTCCGGTGGGCGTCGTGCACCGGGACGTGAGCCCGCGCTCGGTGCGCGTGGACGTGCACGGGCGGGTGCGGATTTCGGACTTCGCGCTCGCGTGGTCGCGGCTGCCCGGGCGCGTGGTGACGGAGCCGGGGCTCGTGCGCGGGGATGTGGCCTATGCCTCGCCGGAGGCCTTGGAGGGCCAGCCCCTGGATGGACGCGCGGACCTGTTCTCCCTGGGGATGGTGCTCCTGGAACTGCTCACCGGGTTGCACCTGCTGGACCTGGAGGACGTGGAGCGCGCGGCGCAGCAGGCCGTGCCCCTGCCCGGCGCGCAGGGGCTGTGCGCGGAGACACCCAGTTGGCTGCCCGCGCCGCTGATGGCCGCGCGCATGGCGTGCCTGTCGCCCGTGCACGTGGAGCATGCGACGCGGGGGTTGTCCGAAGGCATGCGGGCGGTGCTCCAGCGGTTGCTGCGGCGCGAGCGCGACGCGCGCTTCCAGACGGGCGCGGAGCTGCGGGACGCGCTCCGGGATGTGATGGGCGCTGCGGGGCGGCCCTATGGTCCGCCCGAAGCGCTGCGGGAGGTGGCGGAGGTGCGGACGGATGCGCTCGTGGGGCCGGCCGGGGACGCGGAGGCCGGCCTGCCCTTGGAGGACGAGGTCTGGTCCGACGACGACGATGACGGCGGTGGCGCGGACTGGACCTGAGCCCGGGTTCTGGAGACCGGACGCTTGTCATCGCGGGAGGCGGTGGCGAAGACTGCTGGCATGGGTGACGTGAAGGAATTGCATCAGCGCTGGTGCATCGCGGACGGTCATGCGGATTCGCTGATGTGGAACCGCGACCTGTGCGAGCGCTCGACGGAAGGCCACGTGGACTTTCCCCGCCTTCGCGAGGCGGGGGTGAAGTTGCAGTGCTTCACGTTGGTGACGCGGGGCTTCCCCTTCATTGGCGGCTTCCCCCTGTTCGCCGCGTGGCGCAAGTGGCCCCGCGAGGCGCGCGGTGGCGAGTGGATGCGCGCCCTCTGGCAGATTGAAAGACTGGAGGCCTTCTGCGCCCGCTCCGGGGACACGGTGCGCATCGCCACCTCCGGGGCGGGGTTGGAGGACAACCTCGCGCACGGGCGGCTGTCGGCGGTGCTGGGCGTGGAGGGGGGCCACGCCATCGAGGGCAAGGTGGAGCGGCTGGCGGAGCTGCACCGGCGCGGGGTGCGCTTCATGGGGCTCACGCACCTGTCCAACAACGACCTGGGCGGTTCGTCCTTTCCGATGATGGGCAACCGGGGACTGACGCCGCTGGGGCAGCAGGTGATGGAGCAGATGGCCCACCTGGGGCTGAGCGTGGACGTGGCGCACGCGTCCGAGCAGACGCTCACGGACCTGTTCGCGCACCCCACCGTGCGCTACTTCTGTTCGCACACCGGCGTGCGCGCGGCGGGCGGCGGCTGGCGCAACCTGTCCGACGCGGCGCTGCGCACCATCGCCCAGCGCGGCGGCGTGGTGGGCATCATCCTGGCGCCGGTGTACCTGGGCGGGGACACGATGGACGACGTGGTCCGCCACGTGGAGCACGCGGTGGACGTCATGGGGGAGGAGGGCGTGGGCGTGGGCTCCGACTACGACGGCATGGTGGCGCTGCCCAAGGGGATGCGGGATGTGACGGACCTGCCCCGCCTCACCGAAGCCCTGTTGCGACGACACCCGGAGTCCTGGGTGGAACGTGTGATGGGTGGCAACTTCCGACGTTACTTTCGCGAGACGCTCGGCGGTGGTTGACAGGGAAAAACCGCTCGCGAAGAGTCGCCGGCACCCATGAACCGTCTTTCTCTCGCGCTCCTGTCCTTCGGTTTCCTCCTCCTTTCCGGCTGTGGCGGGCCGGGCTCGGGTGACTCGTGTGACGGCGGGGACTACGTGTGCCTGGACGACGCGCAGGCGCTGGAGTGCCGGAGCGGGACGTGGCGCTCGCTGGCCTGCCGCGGGCCGCTGGGCTGCCGTGAACTGTCGGACAGCGTGCGGTGCGACACGTCCCTCAACATGGAGAACGACGCGTGCGCGCAGGACGCCGAGGGCAAGGGCATGTGCAGCCCGAACGGCGTCGCGCTGCTGCTGTGCGAGGGCGGCGTGCTGAAGAAGACGCAGGACTGCTCGTCGTGCACCGTGCAGGGCGATACGGCGGTCTGCGCGCCCTGACGTGTGAGGCCGCGCCGCCGCGTCCCGGGTTCGGACTCCGGACGCGGCGAGGCCCTCAGCGCTCCGGTTCACCTTCGCCGCTGGAGGCGGGTGGGGCGCTCACCCGCCTCCAGCGGCGAAGGTGAACCGGAG
>SECN01000834.1 GCA_004173515.1 Myxococcaceae bacterium
TACAACCTGGCCTGCTTCCTCTCCACCCACGCCAGCGAGATGGCCGTGGAGGAGTACAAGGAAGCCATCGAGCTGGATCCGGAGTACCCGGACGCCCACTTGAACCTGGGGCTCACCTACGACCTGATTGAACGGCACCGGGACACCCAACCCTGGACGGTGTCGGTGGTGGTGCGCCGGGCGTGGACGGACGCGGGCGCTCGCACGGACGTGTCCCTCGACGTTACGGTGCCCCTGGCGATGTTCTTCGGGACCCGGATTCCGGCCCCCGAGGATGCCGGGCCTTCTTCGAAGTAGCCCCAGGGCGGGGCCCATACTATGGAAGTCCCACCATGAACTTCGAGCTGACCGACATCCAGCGCGAGATCCAGCGCCTGTGCCGCGAGTTCGCCGCCAAGGAACTCACCCCCAACGCCCGCAAGTGGGACGAACAGCACGCGTGGCCCACGGACGCGGTGAAGAAGCTGGCGGAGCTTTCGCTCCTGGGCATCGCCGTGCCGGAGGAGTTCGGCGGCGCGGGCCTGGACAACGTCTGTTACTCCATCGCGATGGAGGAGATCAGCCGAGGCTGTGCCTCCACCGGCGTGATCATGAGCGTGAACAACTCGCTCTACTGCGACCCCATCTCCAAGTTCGGCACCCCCGAGCAGAAGGAGCAGTTCCTCAAGCCCTTCGCCAGCGGGGAGAAGCTGGGCTGCTTCGGCCTCACGGAGCCGGAGGCCGGCAGCGACGCGGCCGCCCAGAAGACCGTGGCCGTGAAGCGCGGTGACGAGTACGTCATCAACGGCTCCAAGAACTGGATCACCAACGGCCCCAAGGCCGACGCCATCGTGCTCATCACGATGACCAACCGCGAGGCCGGCAACAAGGGCATCACCGCCTTCCTCGTGCCCACCAACACGCCCGGCTTCACCCGCGCGGAGCCCGACAAGAAGATGGGCATCAGCGCCGCCTGGTCCTGCTCCATGTTCTTCGAGGACATGCGCGTGCCGGAGAAGTACCGCCTGGGCAAGGAGGGCGAGGGCTTCAAGGTCGCCATGTCCACGCTGGACGGTGGCCGCATCGGCATCGCGTCGCAGGCGCTGGGCATCGCGCGCGCGGCCTTCGAGGAGGCGGTGCGCTACTCGGGCGAGCGCAAGACGTTCGGCAAGCCCATCCGCGACCACCAGGCCATCCAGTTCATGATCGCCGACATGGCCATGGAGATCGACGCGGCCCGCCTGCTGGTGTGGCGCGCGGCGCTCATGAAGGACAAGGGCCAGCGTCACAGCCCGGAGAGCGCCATGGCCAAGCTGTACGCCAGCGAGATGGCCAGCCGCGTGGCCAACAAGGCCCTGCAGATCCACGGCGGCATGGGCTACAGCAAGGAGATGGACGCCGAGCGCCACGTGCGCGACGCGCGCATCACCGAAAT
>SECN01000835.1 GCA_004173515.1 Myxococcaceae bacterium
GGGCGCGCTAGCCTTGCTCCCGCCATGACGATGTACACCGAGTCGCTCCGCGCCTTCCTCAAGCCCGTCCTGCCCTACCTGGACGACGAGTCGGTGTCGGAAATCATGATCAACGGCCCCACCGACGTGTGGATCGAACGCAAGGGCCGCCTGACCAAGACGGACGCCGCCTTCTCCGAGGAAGGCCTGATTGGTGCCGCGCGCAACATGGCCCAGTTCGTCGGCCGCCCGCTCACCGACGAGCGCCCCCGCCTGGACGCGCGCCTCCCGGATGGCAGCCGTATCCACGTGGTGATTCCGCCCATCGCGCGCAACGGCACCACCATCTCCATCCGCAAGTTCTTCAAGGACAAGCTCAGCATCGACTCGCTGATGAAGTTCAAGTCGCTCACCAAGCCCATGGCGCGACTCATCGAAGCGGGCATCGCCACCAAGCTCAACATGCTGGTGGCCGGCGGCACCGGCTCCGGCAAGACGACGCTGCTCAACATCGTCTCGTCCCTCATCCCCGACGAAGAGCGCATCCTCACCATCGAGGACTCCGCCGAGCTCCAGCTCAACCAGTCCCACATCGTGGCCTTCGAATCCCGCCCCCCCGACAAGTTCGGCAAGGGCGGCGTGGACATGGGAGACCTGCTGCACTCCGCGCTGCGTCTGCGCCCGGACCGCATCGTGGTCGGCGAGGTCCGCGGCGGCGAGGCCTTCCACCTCATGCAGGCCATGAACACCGGCCACGGCGGCTCGCTGGCCACCACGCACGCGAACACGCCCACGGACACGCTGCGCCGCATTGAATCCCTGTGCCTCATGTCGTCCGTGGAGCTGCCCATGGTCGCCGTGCGCGCCCAGGTGGCCAGCGCCATCAACTTCGTCATCTGCTGCGAGCGCCTCCACGACGGCAGCCGCAAGACCATCGCCCTGTCGGAGGTGCTCCCCCTCACGGAGAAGGGCGAGTACCGCACCCAGGACATCTTCGTCTTCACGCCCGTCTGCAAGGACGAGCACGGCCACATCCTGGGCTACCACGCGCCCACCGGCATCATCCCCAACTTCATCAACAAGGCGCGCGCGTACGGCTTCGAGGACCTGGACGACGCCTTCTTCGACCCGGCCACCTACGGCGTGCCGGCCCCGCCCAACTTCCAGGTCGGCGAGTCGTACACCCTGCGCTGGGCCCCCTCGCTGAAGCACCGCGAGCAGGGCCTCCCGGACCCGGCGAACTTCAAGGAGGAGTGGAGCCGCTTCGAACAGCTGCTCAAGAACGCGGGCCCGGACGGACCCTCCGGTCCTCCGGCCGCCAAGCCCGTGCAGGTGCAGGTGCCCGCCAAGGCGGCCCTCCCGCCGCCCGCCGCGAAGGTCCCGGCCCCGCCGCCTCGGGCCGCGCTTCCGGCCCGAGGCGGCGGGGCCGGGAC
>SECN01000041.1 GCA_004173515.1 Myxococcaceae bacterium
ATGCTTCCGCGACGCGCGCCCACTCCGGCTTCTCCACCTGCTTCGACATACGCAGAAGCGTCCGCCGCGCCCTGCTGTCCCGGCAATGGCCCGCAGCACGTCATTGGCCGGACGGTTACCAGATGCAAGCGCAAGAAGTTCCGCCATGTTGGTGACGGTTTCGGCGATCCCCCTCCCGGTCTGGGCATGTACCGGGCGACCGTTGTCTGGCCTACCGCCATCCCCAGCTTTAGTAACTCCCCGTGAATGCGCAGGGCACCCCATATCGGATTGGCTTCGGCCATGCGCCGAATCAACGCGCGCAGTTCCGGAGTTGCCCGAGGCCGCCCCAGCCGACTCCGGGACCTCCAGCGCCAGAAGAGCTGAAAGCCCATCCGATGCCACTTCACCACTGTCGCCGGCTGCACAACGCACAGTGGCCTCCGCCAACCCTGCCAGAGGCGTTGGAGAATGACCCAGAAAAGGCGGTCGCCCCGAGCAAGCCTCGGAGATGGGCGCTTCTCGCGGAAGACTGCGAGTTGCTGGCGAAGCGCCAGGTTCTCTAGCGCCAGCTCCGCAAGGCTGAGCGCAACGTTTGAACAAGCGCCTTTACGATAGCCCGCATCCTGCCATTCTTGCCGGCCTTAGCCAGCGCGCCAGAATTCTGCCGCGCCCCGTGACGGACTGCGTGGCCGCACAGAGGCAACTGCGTACATTCACCCCATCATGCCCCAGCATTCTTCGGGCCCCCATCCTCATGATTGTGCATGCAATGACGCGTTCGCTGACGCGCGCACTTCTCGCAGGCCCCGAATATTCGGCAGCCACACCTGCAACGATTGCCCCTCACGCACGGTCGAGGATCCTCACGTCGATGAGCGCCTGAAGGTGATCGCTCAGCGTCGTCGGCACGGGGCCGCCGTTGATGAGGACACCGGCCTCCATGTTCTTCTCTAGGGCGTGACCCGTCAGATTGGCACTCGTGATGAACGCGCGCGCGCCGTCGACCACAGCGACCTTCGCGTGAACTTTGCCATCCACGAAGGGCTCGGGCTTCTCCTTCCACGTGAAGAGTTCCGCCGATGGAACCCGCAAACGCATCGTGGCTGCCGGGTCGTAGTTCAGCGTGCCGCCGTGGCTCCTCGAGGCTTCGAGCAAGACTCGTAGACGCACGCCACGGCTCGCGGCGTCCTTGAGCGCGGTGACGATGCTGGAGACGTCGTAGGCGACGAAGCTCACGAGGAAAAGGTCCTTGGTCGCGCTGGCGATGAGATCCAGCAGGACCTGCTCCGTCCTGCGCGTCGGCACGAAGCGCGTCGTCGGTCCGGTCCACACCAGCTCGACGCTCAGCTCACGCTCGACGCGCAGGCGCGCTTCGGCAGCGCCGAGCAGCATGCCCGCCAACTCGTCCCCGTTCGCCTGCACCTGCCCCCACGCCGCGACGACGCGCCCCACGGCGGCGCGAGCAGCGGGCGTGTCAGCCAGAGTGTTGGGGGCCGGCGCCGCGCCGGGATTCACGAGCCCGCGCAGCGCCGACGCGACAGTGCGCACCTTCGCTGGAGAGACGAGGGCTACAAGGTCTACGACCGCATCAAGGAGCGCCTGCATCAGATCCCCGCGAAGAAGGCCGCGTCGGTGACTTGGAGGGTCGGGATGACGAGGGCGCGATCGAGATAGCGGTTGCCGCATTCGCACGACGTTTCGGAGACGAACGAGCAGGCGTGGCAGGAGGCGGCGTGAAGCGACGAGTCCGTCCTGGGGTTGTGCTCGGCGCAGAGCGGATCGGACGCGCAGACCTTCGCGCGGTCGAGCGCCTGCCGCAGCAAGCGCCCGAGATTCTCGGGCTTGCCGAGGTCGACGAGGCCGCCGAGCGTGCCGTCGGAGTCTGCCGCTGCCGTGTAGATCAAGATGCCTGCTTGCTTCTTGCCGTCCTCGGTGTCGGCGTAGACGCGCTCCCGGATACTCGCTGCGTTGTAGCCGCAGTCGAGCGCGAGCTCGCGGATGAGCAGGTGCGCGATGGTGTGGAGCAGCGCGAAGCGCATGCCGGGGAAACCGGGATCGGGATCGAGCCCGCGACGCGCACGCCAGCCCCGGTGGCCTCTATGCAGCTCGGCCTCCTGCTTCCACACACCGGGCCACTTCGCCCAATCCGCAAGCACGTGCTCGGAGAACTGGAGAAAGATGCCCTCGCCGTGAACCTGCGTAGCCGGGACCCAGTTCGGCGCGCTACGTCCGATCGGCGCGCGAGGCGCACGCTCAGCACCACCGCCCTCGTTGGGCGACTCGACGCGCGTGAAGCCGAGCAGCGCGTTCACCTCGCGCAGCCGCTCAAGGAGCAGCACACGCAAGAGGTGCTTCTCGAAGCCCTCGGGCACGTCAGCCTTCTTGCTCATGAAGTGCGGGTAGTCGGTCGGCGGCGTCGGCGACGTGAGCACGTCCCACTCGGGGCCCTTCAGGTCGAGGTCTTCGTCACCCACCGTGCCACCGCGATGGGCCTGGATCACCTCCCAAACTTGGTCGCCGGTGAAGGCGTCGATGCCAGGGAGCTGCGCCGACTTCTTCAGCGTCTTCACGACGGCTGCTGCTTCGACGGCGCTCTCAACGTCCTCGAAGAACGTCCAGCCGTCAGCCACGAGCTGCGCAAGCGGGCTCCCCGTCTGCGGGATGGCGAGCACCGAGAGCGTCACTGGGAACCAGCCGTTCGTCGCGCCAAGCAGAATGGCGCGCGGGACTTCGGCGCAGCCGTCCTCAAACTTGTTGAGGTGCGGATGACGTCCGCGGCAGCCCGGAAGGTTGTCCTTGCCGACCTGTCCGAAGGCCTGCGCCATGCTCTTGGCGGCGCTGCACGAATCGCAGCGCACCCACAGGTTCTCGGTCTGAAGCGAGGCACCGCTCTCGAAGAACCGCAGCGTGCCCTTGCAGTCGCTCGGCCCGCCGTGAACGAACCAGTGCCACGGGAAGTCGTCGAGGTGCCCTTCGCGGCACGCGAGGAGGAAGCGCGCGGGCACCGCGTCGGCGTCGCGCGGCTTCTGATCACCACGCGAGCCGGTGCAGCCCTTGTGGACGAAGCACGTCCTCTCGGGACGGTAGCGGTTCGCCTTCAATTCGAAGAGGCCCGCGTCGAAGGGCGAAAGCAACCCGCACTTCACGCAGCGCATCCAGCGCGGGAACGGCTTCACCGGCACGCCGACGAGCGCTTCGGCCGAGAACGGATCGACGGCGTCGCTGTCGGTCAGCGGCGGCATGCGCAGCGACTCGACCTGGTCGCCCAGCATGCGGCGCACGTTCGTGAGCAGCCGTGCCTCCTGGATCGGCTGGCAGCGCCCGATCTCCCAGCGGTCGATGCCCATCGTGACGACGGATAGGTTCGGGAGATCGATCAGCGCGCCGGGCCCGTAGGTCCAGAGGAGCTGGCTCGGGCGGACTTCGCCCACCGGGGTCTTACTCATGGCGACTCCTCCACATCCGTCGCTTCATCTTCGGGCGTGGGCCGCGGGCGCCAGACCGGATCTTGGTTCGAGCGATCGTCCTCCATAACAAGGTTCACGCCAGGCTCGACCTCGCGCATCGACATGGGCACGGTCCACGTCGACCACGGCCTGATACCCGGCGCTTCGAGCAGCGCGTAGGCGGTCGGGCCAGCGCCGTACTTCTGGTAGACGAGCATGCGCCCGGGCACGGCCGCCTCCTTCGCCCACTCGTCGGCGCGGCTCTTCAGCTCGGCGGTCGCGAGGTTCTTCTTCGCTGAGTCCTCGGTGACCTCCCACGTGCGCTCGGTGACCGAGTCAACGGTGGACGTGATGGCCGGCAGGCTTGGGCTCGTCAGCGCACCCGCACCGGGATTCGGCGCGAACGGCTCGAAGCGGTTCCGCATCACGGCGAGCATCGCGCCCGTCAGGCCACGGTCCATCGCACGTGGTGAGAACGGCGTGACCGACTGCGCCTCGACGTGTTGGTAGAACGTCGCGTGGTAGTGCTCGAAGGTCTCGTAGTGCGAGAGGTCGCGAGGCCGCGCCCAGGTGAGGACCGCCGCGACGAGACCGGGGAACGCACGGCCGACACGGCTCGTGGCCTGGATGTACTCGGCCGTGCCCTTAGGCTGGCCGTTCACCACCATGACACCGAGGCGGTTCACGTCGACGCCGACGGAGAGCATGTTGGTCGCGAGCACGACATCAATGGGCCGAGGCGCATCCGGCGCGCGCTGGGCGACGAACTTGCCCTTAGTCGGGTCGAACGTGCCGTCAAACGGGACCTCAAGCTGGTCGAGGTACTTCGGAATGTCGGCGTTGCTCACGCGCGAGGTCAGCTCGGCGATGGTCGAGACGCTCCGCTGCTCAAGCCCGGGCCGCTGCACGAGGCTCATCTTCACGCGGTACGAACGGGTCTGGACGTCGTCTTCCGCGAGGCGCTTCATGCCGCCGAGTTCGCGCAGCGAGTTGAAGTATCCGACCATCGTCATGTACGGGTCGGCAACCCTGCCGAAGGCATCGAAGAGTCCCTGCGCCGCCGTGAGGAACGCTGTGTACGTGCGGATGAGCACGGCAGGACGTGAACTTCCTGGCGAGCAGATGCCCATGTACCGGCGACCCGGCTTGCTCTCTACCGAGCGCTGAACCGAGAAGAAGTCGTCTTCGACGTCGAGCGCCTTGGGCGGGAAGATCGCGAGACGCCGCATGAAGACGTTGCGCACCTGATCGCCCGCGCGTCGCACCGTCGCCGTCGACGCGACGACCTTCGGACGAATCTTCGTCTTGCCGATCTTCCACGAGCAGAGGTCGTCAACCGCTGTCTCGTAGAGTCCGACCATCGTGCCGAGCGGACCGCTGATGAGGTGGAACTCGTCCTGGATGATGAGGTCCGGCGGGCGCACACCGCGCACCGCGCTCACCTTCGCGGCGGGGTGAGGCTTCCGCGCCCTGTGGCCGCCCCCGCAGTCGTGGCCCGGCCAGAGCAACCCGTGGCGATCACACTCCTCGCGCACGTTGCCGAAGAGCGTTCGCACTTCCGCACGCCACGCCATCATCGCAAACTTGTCGACGGTGGCGATCATCATCGTCGGAGGCCGGTGGTAGATCTCCTCGTCGACGAGCTTCACCGGCAGGCCGGGATGAGTGTTGGTGCTCGACTTCGCCTTGCTGAACTCGCACTGCGAGAGCTTGTCGCCACAGTAGATGGCGGTGCGCCCAGCGGTCTTATCGACCTCAATGTCGCGCCCGGGCCGAATTTCGGTCCCGCACCAAGGGCAGCTCGTGAGCTGCGCGGGCGACGCGATACCAGCGCGGTTGCGGTCCTTGTCGCGGATGGCCTCAATGGCCTGATGCGAGGCCTCGGTGGTTCCCGGCGTCACCTTGTTGCCGACCCACAGACCGAGCGTGAAGGGCTCCGCGCCCCACCTTGCGACATTGCCGACGCGGATGAGCTCCATCGCGCAGAGCAGCGTTGCGGCGCGCTGGAACTGCTGCAGCGTCAAGAGGCGCAGTGTGTAGCGCATGATGACGGTGAGCCCGCGACCGCCATCAAGGTTCTCGACGATGCCCTGCAGGCGCCGGATGCCCATCGCGAAGGCCGCGACACCCAAGTACGCCTCGGTCTTGCCTCCGCCCGTGGGGAACCAGAGCAGGTCGGCGAAGGCCTCTGCCGAACTCGTGCGGTCGGAATGCTTCGGGTCGGCGAGCGACGGAATCGACAGAAGCAGGAACGCGAGCTGGAACGGGCGCCACGAGCGGTTCTTCCGCACGTCGACGGAGTCGAAGGTCAGCCCCTCGCCGCGACGCCGCTTGAGCGCGTAGATGCTGCGGACGCGCTGGCGGGCCATCGCGCGATTGGCGAAGCGGAAGGCCTCCAGAGCCTTCGTATCAGCGAGCAGTACCTTCAAGCCCGCGCGCAGGCGCTCAAGCGTGGTCTTGCAGCGGTCGAGCGCCTCGTTGGCCGGGGAGTCGTAGCCCTTGATCTCCTTGCCGACGCGCGTGCGCTGGTCCTCGATCCATGCGGCGTAGTCGTCGACCAGCGTCTTCAGCGCCTCTTCGAGCTCGGCCTTGTCGAGGTCGGCCAGCGAGAGCATGTCGAGCCAGCCCCGCTCGACCATCTTCTTCATCGCGGGCCGGTCGTTGGGATCGAGGCCCGGCGTCTCGGTGACGGGCACCTCGAAGCTCGGGATGACCTCGGTGCGGACCTCAAGGGCGCGCATCGGATCGTCGTCGGGTGTCTCGGCGTGAACGGCCACGCCGTGGCCCACGGCGAACTCCACGCGGCGACGATAGATGAGCCCGAGGTGGTCACGCTCGGCGTCGTCCACGACGACATCGTTGCTTGGGCGGCGCAGGAACACGGGCGCCCCGGAGGCTTCGCCCGAGCCCCTCACGCTCAGCTCGGGCTGAAAGAGCCATGCGCTGTCGCGGTTGGTCTCGGGCTCGCGCTGGTCGTTGACCAGGAACAGGGTGATGAGGCGCTCGCCCTTGGCGTTGGTGCGCACGGCGCCCTGGATGCGGACCTCGTCTTGCTCGCTGTCGGGCGCGAGCGGCTTGATGGGGCCGTCCTCAAGCGTGAGCGTCACACGCCCTCCGCGCGGCGAGCGGCGCCACACCTTCACCTTCGTCTCATGGACCTCGCCGGTCTCGCGGTTCTTCCTCAGCCGCGTGTACTCGTGCGCCTCTTTCGGAACGCGGGCGTAGCGGCCCCATCGCGCGGAGATGTCGAGCGTCTTCACGTCGGGGGCGACGCAGAACGTGAGGCCCATGCTTGAGGGCACGAGCGACTGGTTGTTGGTCGTGTCGATCTCGTCGAGCGCGTCGTCCTCGGGCTCGACGCGTCCGCTCGCGCGGTTGAACTCGGCGCCTGGCTCGTGGAGCGGAGCGTCGTTCTCCTGTGCCGAGTCGTCCTCTTCGTCGGCCGCCGCAGCGGGCTCGACCTCGCTCGCCGTCGTCACATCGCCCGGTGTGCGCGGAGCGAGCTTGCCTACGAGGTAGCGGTCGCGAACGCTCATGTCGACGACCAACTCTTCGGGGCCATTGGCCGGGCCGAGCAGGTCGTCGCGCGTCGCCAACTCGAGCAGCTCGCGCACGTAGGCGGCGTCTTGGATGAGAGGGACGTCGTCCGACGACGAGACGCCGTCGCGCGCGAGCACGGCAGCAAGATCTTCGAGGCGTAGCCGCGTGACCAGCCCGGAGGGAAGCGTCAGCCCGATGTCAGCGAGCGAGGCAGCCTTCTTCACCGTGTAAAGCCTGTCGAAGTAGAGCATGGTCGATTCCATGTCGGCGCGGATGCGGAGGATGCGCCCCACACGCATCAATGCGCCTGTTGCATCGACCACGACCACCCAATGGCCAGGAGCCAGAGCCCCGAAACTGAGGCGATCATCGGCGAGCCGAACGACGAACGAGCCGAGCGACGTCGCCTCCTTGGTGAGCCACGCCTGTGCGTTCGGTGCGGTGGTCGTCGTCATGCGTTGCACCTCCCTACAGCTCGACCCGCGAGAAGTGCGGGTAGCTCCGGTAGAGCTTCTTGAACACCTCGAAGGGGCCGGTCCCCATGTCCGATGTCGGAAGCTCGAACCCGAGCTGTGTCTTGGCGTCGTCGCTCGACTCCATCGTCAGGCTCTCCTGCGTTGAGAGCACCGGGAGGTCGAGTCGGTGCGGCGCATCGGTCGTCGTGTAGAAATCCCAGCCCTTCACGAGTTCCTCGAACTGCTTGGTCGAACTCGCCTGCGCTCTATCTGTGCTCTGCTTCATCGGCTGGTCCTCCGTGTGCTGGCCTTCTTCGCAGGAGCGGAGGCTGCGGCCTTTGAAGCTGCGGGCGCAGGCGTGTGGACCAGGTCGAGCGCACCTTGCCCAGCGGGCGCGGCCTTCGCGCGGCTCTTGGACGCACGCGGCTTCGCGGTCTGCGTCGTCGTCGCCTGCTGCTCCTTGTGGCGGTCACGATTCAGTTCGATCAGCGCGGCGAGCACCCGGTCCCTGACAAGCGGCGTCAATCCATGCCGCACAACGGTGCTGCCCTCGGCGTCAAGCTCGTCGTGGAAATCGTGTGCGAGGTCGTTTGCCTCCCATAGGTAGGCCCGCGCCACTTCCCGGTCGATCTCGGCCATAAGCCGTCGCAGTTCGAGGGAACCTTCGTCGGTCACGTCGCGCGAGTGGACGGCGTTCATTGCGTCGGTCATGCCGCCGTCGTGCGCCTCGCTCCAAGAAACCAGTGCCTCCTGAAACGCTCTCGCGGCGCTCACACCGGCTTCCGCCACCGATCTCGCAGGCAAGGGGAAGGTCGCCAACGCTTCACTGATCGAGAGCCTCATGGTGTTGTTGTCACCACCAAGACTGCGGAGCGAGTAGTTGCGCAGCCACGCCTGAAACATCGAACTCAGACAGATCGCGTGGACGTCCTCGCGGACAGCTTCCACGAGAACCACTTGGTTCGTGTACAACCACTGGGTCGGTGCTATCACGCAGACCGCGTACTTGGCGGCCTTCGCGAAGGCCACGAAATGATCCTGCGCTCGCAGGCGTCGCATCTGATCGGCGCGATGGTTCCAGCACTGCCACCATCGGTCGACAAGGCCCTTGTAGCTCTTGAGTTCCTGCGGAGTGCGAGTCGGCTCCACCACCTCCAACAAGAAGCGATGCGCAAGCGGCCACTTATTGGCAATTGTCTCCAGCGGGAGATCGCCGATGTCGAGCGCCCAACGCTCGACCCGTCGAAGTGCCGTACTCGTGATGTCGTTCCCCGTGACGTATGGACGTAGTAAGGAGTCGCGCTCTGAACGCAAGCGCTCGAACCAGGGATGGTCCTCGGTCACCACGAAGGCGAGTCCCTTGCTGTTGTCGACGCCAGCGAAGGCAAAGAGCACGTTTCTGAGCGGCTTCGGTTCCCACCCACCGACGACCTCGGGCTGCAGACGCGGACTGATCTTCGCGCACGAGACACCGTCACAAACTCGTGCTCCACCCCAAGATCCCTTCAAGAAGCAGACGATCGCGACGGTAGTCGCTGCCGTGCCCGGCCAAGGCATCCCTTTGCGAGTGAGGTAGAAGTCGCCCATCAGAGCGATGCGTTCCAAGCCTACCGATACCGCGCTGCCCTCGGCGATAGTCGTTGCCCCGAGAAGGCCATAACCTCCCCCGATCCGAAGAAGGTCGGCGGCTCGACGATGGAACGCAACCGATAGGTCGATCTTGCCGGGGGCCCCGTCGAGGACCAACTCGACGATGCGTTGGAGCGAAGCGCCGTTGGCAGCCTTCCAGAACTTGTTGCCGAGAAACGGCGGGTTGCCAATGAACGCGTCGAAGCCGGGAACATCCCGCAGAAAGACCTCGGGGAATTCGAGTGGCCAGTGAAACGGAAGTCCCTTGCGTTCGTGGAGGAAGCCCTCTCGGAGCGAATCGTCTGCGAGGCGCTCAAGCGACCGCAGCGCGCTCGCGTTGCCCTGAACCGTGCGGTCTGCGTCCGAGCCAAGGGTGGCCAATCGTCGCTCAAGGTCTTGCGTGCTCTCCGAGACGAAGACAATGCCAATGAAGGCGTTGGCAATGCTCTCGGACGTCGTTACCTTTGCTCGAGCAGCGGTGTCGAGCGTGGCCATAGCCTCTACGTCCCGAATGTCGCGGATGGGCATCTCGCGAAGCTGAAGGCGAATCGCCAACGCTGCTTCGATCGCCTGCCGAACGGTCTTGCCAAAGAGCCGTCCCTGCGTCTGCTGTTTCGGAGCCATCGACAGCTCCGTGAGCTGCTCAAGGCGGCTGATGCCGAGCAGACTGTCGCCGCGACGGAGGTTGTGGTCGAGGAAACCAAAGGGCCGCCCCTTCGACAGCGTCACGAGCCACAGCGAGAGCTTTGCCAGTTCGACAGCGAGCGGGTTCAGGTCGACGCCGTATAGGCAGCGCTCGGCGACGATGCGGCGCGCGTTCTCGGCGCGTACCTCGACGCCGGGCAGCATGCTTTCGGCGATGGTGCGCGACTCGTGAACTTGGCCAGTGAGGTCGACGACGCGGCCCACCGCCTCTTCGATGGCCCACCCCTCGACCAGGCGCGCGCTCAAGAAGCGGCACGCCTGCACGAGGAACGCGCCCGAGCCCATCGCGGGATCGCAGACCTTGAGGTCGAGTAGTTGCTCGGGGGTTTTCAGCTTCCACTCGGCGCGCGGCGCGCCCTTCGCCGGGCCGTCGTAGACGAGCGGCGTCAGCGTCTCCTCGACGATGCGCTCGGTGAGGCTCTTGGGCGTGTAGTGCGTACCGGTTTCGCGGCGGTCAGCGCCGAGCACCACGACGAACGCGCCTTTCGGGTGGACCAGCGGGTAGCCCCAGGGGTCCGTCCGCAGGAGGCGCACGTAGGGCTCAAGCCTAGCGCGCAGCTTCACGTCGCCTCGACACGCCGAGAGTAGGCGCGCGCTCTGCTGGGACTCGACGTCGGCGGCCAGTTCCTTCTCGATGGCCGACTGCGAGCGCTTTGTGCGTTCGACGAGGAGCGTCGTGACGTTGGCCCTACCGTCGAGCCGCGCGGACTCCAGCTCGCCGAGGGTTATGCGGGCGTCCTTGGCCGAGGCTCCCGCTTCGAGTTCCAGCGTAACGTCCTCGACGCGCGCGACGGTGCGTTCCAGCAAGCCTTCGTAGACATGGCCAATCTGCTCGACGTCGAGCGCGCGGTACGAGAGCGTGCGGCCCTCGAAGGTCTGGATGGCTTCGAGGAGCAGCAGCACCGTACGGTCGTCGATGGGCAGCGGTTCGGCGCGATGCTGGCGCCAGGAGGTGCCCTTCAGCCGCCCTTCCAGGAACGGGAAGCGGTCGGGATCGAAGAGCGAGCCACCCATCGCGGGCAGAAGCAGCGTCGGGTGATCGATGCCGCCGAAGACGGCACGGAACACCGCGAGGAGCCGCGACCACGCCGATCGACGCCGTTCGAGGATCTCGTCGCTCTCGGCGCTCTCGGCGCGGAGCTGCATGCGCAGCGTCGAGACCGCATAGAACGAGTCGTAGCGGGGTTCGCCCAAGAGCAGGAGCCCGCGCTCCTCGGCGGCCAGCAGGAACACCAGCCGCATCATCACCGTGAGTCCGGCCTCGTACAGCTCCTGGGGCTTCACGTCGCGGAGTAGCTCGCGGTTGCGGTCTTGATCGGCGCGGTCAAGCGCCTGCACCAGCACCTCAATGGCGCGCCGGACCTGATCGCCGAGGGAGTCGGTGACCTCGTCCTGGTGCTTCAGCGAGCGTTCGAAGAGCGCCGGGAGCCGGTCCTGCTCGGGCGCGAAGAAGCGGCGCACGCCGAGCAGCGATACGAACGCGCGCAGCGTCGCGGGCTCCTGGCCCCAGATGCGCGCGTACCAGCTCGCGAAGGTCGCCACCTGGCCCATGGGTGCGTGGACAAGCATCCAGCGCTCGCCGTTGGTGACAAGGCCGAAGGGCGTGTTCAGCGCGCGCAGGTGCAGCGCCATGCGGTCGCCCGGCGAGCACGAGAGCCCGCCGAACTTCATTGATGCCGAGAGGTCGGTGTCGGGAGGGAAGACGTGGATGGTCGCGAGCACTGCGCCGCCATGCGTCGGGTCGACGAAGACGAACTCGGGCGCAATGGTCGTGTCGTGTTCGGGCAGCTCGACGACCGACGCAGGGACGTCCTTGCCAGCCTTCAGCAACTGGTCGTCGGCCTCAAGCGCGGTGCGCAGCACCTCGTCGATCCACGCGGCGTGGAGCTTGTCGCAGTCGGCGTCGTCGCCATCGACCGCGTCGCGCCACTCCTCGTAGGCGCTGCGGAGGCGCTTGGCACGCGCGGTGTCCAGCTCTTCGAGCCCCTGCGGGAACACCTCACGGAGCACGGGCACCGCGAGGAACAGGCCTGACACCTCGAGTAGGTTCAGCCACTCGTGCGTGGAGCTCACGACTTCCTCCGCGTGGCCAGAGACTCGGGCACCAAGAAGATCACCGAGACGGGGAACGTGTGGTCGACGAGCCCGGTGTGCCGCTCCTTGATGGCGAGGCGCTCGCGTTCGCGCTCTTCGGGGATGCGGCGCAGGCGCGCTTCGAGCGCGAGCCTGTCGCGTCGGAGCTGCGTGCGCTCGTCCTCGGAGAAGAGCGAGAGCTGCTTCGGCTCCTCCCGATCCAGCTCGGCCCCGAGGTTCTTGGCGAGGTCGTCGAGGAGCTGGGTCATGTCGTCGATTTCGCGGCGCTTGCGCGTCTCGAGCGTTCCGCCCAGCACCTTCAAGCGGTCCTTCGAGCGCGTGGTGACGGCACTCAGGACGGCTTCGGTGTGCTTCTGGAAGCGAGTGCGTAGGGCGTCGAAGAGTGAGTCGTCGATGGTGCCCGGCGCCGACGAGTCGAGCCAGTCGCGCAGCTTGGTGATGCCGTCCTCGCGCTTGAAGCCCACGTCGCGCAGGTAGCCGCCCGCCTCGGTCAGCTCCTCGTGGAGGCGATGGTGGTTGCCTCCAGTGATGACGAGACGTGAGACCACCGCGACGGCGGGCGCGTCCAGCTTTGCGTCTGGCAGCGTGCGCACCGTGGCGCGACTCAGCTTCTTCACGTCGTCGCGGGCCCACACCTCGGCGCGCAGGAGCCGAAGGCTCATCTGCACGAGCGGATGGTTCAGGTGGACGAGCACCACGTCGTCGCGCCCCTTGGCGGCGTCGTGGTCGAACGTGATCGGGCGGATGCGCTTGGTGTAGGGGTGCTCAAGCCCGTCGAGGCACCGCGACCACGAGCCCGCGAGGGCGGGCATCTGGAACACGCGCGCGTCGGGCAGGTCGGCGAGCTTCGCGGGAGCGAGGTCCGGCTTGTCGGTGAGCGCGAGGGCAACGCGCACCACGCGCTCAATGCGGTCGGGCGTGACGTGCTGCTCCCTGCGCGTCGTCGTCAGCCGCTCGTGGAGCTTGGCGATGCGCTCGCGCAGCTCGCGCTCGGCCTTCACGTAGCGACGAGCGCGTTCGATGCGCTTCTCGGCGAGGCCGGTATCGAGCTCGCGGCGACGGCCTTCGAGGAGCGCCGGCAACTGCGGGGCGATCACCGGGTTCACGGTGCCCATGTCCGCGCGCATCAAGTCGAGCTTGCGGAGCGCGCGCAGGATGTCGTCGCCGTGGCCACCACTCGCGTCGACGGGGTGCCAGATGACGACTTCGCTCTGCTTCTGCCCGTGACGGTCGACGCGACCGTTACGCTGCTCCATCACGTTCGGGTTGTAGGGGATCTCGACATGGACCAGCAGGTTACAGTGGTTCTGCAGGTCGATGCCTTCCGAGGCCGCGTCGGTCGCGAGCAGGATGCGCACGGGCGACTCGCGCGGGTCGGCCTGGAACGCTGCCTTGATGGCCTCGCGGTCCTTCGGGTCCATGCCGCCAAAGAGCAGCGCGAGGCGTTCGCCGCCGAGGTCGTGGCTGGCGAGGATCTCCTGCAGCCACTTCTGCGTCGCGCGGTACTCAGTGAAGAGGATGACGCGCGCGTTCGACCACTGGCCCTTGCGCAGCAGGTTCTCTTCGAGCCAGCGAAGGAGTGCTTCGGCCTTCGAGTCGGGCTTGTGGCTGGCCTGTTCGGCCCACGAGCGCAGGCGCCCGAGGAGCTTCTTCTCGTCGGACGAGAGCGGGCACAGCCGACGGCTTGCCTCTTCGAGGGCCTCGGACTCGGCGGCCTCGCGCGTGTCGTCGTCGGCGTAGTCTTCATCGGTCTTCGCGATCGCGCGTCGGAGGATACGCTCGTCGAGGCCCGAGCTGCGTCGTGCCTCGGTCTTGCCCTCAATGGTCGCGGTGTGCCGCGCGAGCGTCGACATGAACGCGGCGGGCGACGACGCGAGGCGCTTGCGCAGGAGCTGGTGGACGAAGTGCGAGGCGGCGCCTTCGCGCTCGTCCTGCTTCTCGCGGCTTGCAATGTACTGTTCGAGGAGCTGGCGGGCCTCGCGCTCCTCGGCGGTGTACTCGACGTTCAGAGCCTCGAGGCGGCGCATCGGGTAGAGCTTCTTGCCCTTGGCGTCGACGAGGTCGCTCTTGAGGCGCCGCACCATGACGCGTGCGAGCTGGTCTTCGGGCGGCAGGATGTTCCGCGAGAAGCGCTGATCGTCGAGCAGCTCGAGGAGCGCCGTGAACGACTCGGTGTAGCCGTCGTGCGGCGTCGCCGTGAGGAAGAGTTTGTGCTGGAAGTGCGGCGCGAGGAGGCGCACGAGGCGAGTGCGTAGGCTCTCGACGGCGTACTTGCCAACGGTGGGCGCGACGTTATGTGCCTCGTCGACGACGAGCATGTCGAAGCGGCGCGGGAATGTCGGCTGCGGCGGGAGCACGTCGCGCAGGAGGCGGATGCCTTCGCCCTGCTTCGCCCAGTCGATGGAGGCGATGAGCCTCGGGAACGACGTCCACGGGTTGGCGTGGAGGCCGCGCTCACGTCGCGAGCGCTTCAGCGACTCGGTGTCGACGGTGCGGAACTCAAGGCCGAACTTTTCGGCCATCTCGGAGCGCCACTTCTCCTGCAACGACGACGGGCAAAGCACAAGGATGGTCCGCGCGCGATGACGCAGGAGCATCTCCTGGATGACGAGCCCCGCTTCGATCGTCTTTCCGAGACCGACGTCGTCGGCGATGAGTAGGTTTGTGCGCGCCATGTCGATCGCGCGAACGAGCGGGTCGAGCTGGTAGTCCTCGATGCTCACGCCGCTGCGAAAGGGCGCCTGGAGGTAGCCGCGATCCGCGTTGGTCGCCGCGCCCCAGCGCACAGCGTCGAGGAAGGCTTCGAGCTTGCCCGGGTCGTCGAGCGCGGAGAGAGTGGGCAGGCCCGCGCGCTCAATGACGTGGGCGCCGGGTTCAAGCTCCCACAGTACCTCGATCTCCTCGCCGAGCGCGTCCTCGTCGATCGACGCGAGCTTCACGAGGTTGCGCTTGGGCAGCTCGGGCGAGATCGCCGACGCATCGACGTCGGAGATGATCCACTGGCGGCGGCGCACTTCGACGAGTTGGCCAGGCTCGGGCGCAGTCGAAGAGAGCACGGAGGCATCGGTAGCAACGGCGGTGGTCATGGTCGGAGCTTCTCCCGGCGCTTCTCGACGATGGTCGCGACCTTGGCCGCCGCGCGCTCGGGAGGCTCGTGGGCCCATACGCGCACGACTGTCCAGCCCTCGGCGCGCAGGCGCTCGTCGGTGTCGGCGTCGCGCGCCATGTTGGCCTCGATCTTCGAGCGCCAGAACTCGGCGTTCTGCTTGGGCCATGTCGCGTGCTGGGGGCAGCCGTGCCAGAAGCAGCCGTCGACGAAGACCGCGACGCGGAGCCCGCTGAACGCGACGTCGGCGACCCTGCGGGGCTTCGTGAGGACGGGAACCTGGATGCGATAGCGGAGGCCGCGCGCATGCAGCTCGCGGCGCAGGGCGGACTCTGCAGACGTGTTCTTCTGCCGAACGCTCTGCATGCGGCGACGGGCGTCAGCCGAGCTGGGTTGCACCTTGCTGCTGGTCGCCATTCCGCCCTCTTCGTTGTTTCGTCGACGGCGGGGGCTGGCCGACGTGCTTCTTCACGTGATCGATGATGCCCTTGCCGATGACGCGCCCGAGGTCGACGGGAACCGCGTTGCCGATGAGGCGGCCCAGCGCCTTGAACTGGATCGGCTCCCCCTTGGGCACGAACTTGTACTTCTTCGGAAATCCCTGAAGGATCGCGCCCTCGCGGAGCGAGAGCCCACGATGCTGCTCGGGATGACCGAAGCGCCCGTTGCCGAAGCCGTAGAACTGCGTGGTGAGCGTGGGCGACGGGTCTTCCCAGGTCATGCGGCCGTACACGCCGGGGTACGTCTTCCCCGTCTCCTTCGTGTGGCACTTGGCGACGAGGCTCTGGTCCTTCCAGTCGCGCCACGAGCCGCCGGGCTTCGACGCCTTGATGCGCTTCAGGTTCAGCGGCGAGAGGCTCGACGCGGTGTGGAGCGGATCGTTCTCGTCGCTGCCACCGTGTTCGAGCGCGGGCAGATCCGAGAGGACGTCGGCGACGGTGCGGAGCTTCTTCGCGCGCGGCGCGCTCAGCTCGATCTTGCCGTGGCGAGACGCGAGCAACACCATTCGGCGTCGACGCTGCGGGAGGCCATACTCGGCGCAGTCGATGACGTCGTACCAGACCTCGTACTTCAGCCCCTTCAACTTCGCGACGAAAGCGTCGAACACCGTGTGCTTGGTGACGGTGGGGACGTTCTCCATCGTGACGATGTCGGGCAGCAGTTCTTCGACGAGACGGCCGAAGTGATTGAGCAGGCTCCACCGCTCGGTCCCGACGGTCTCGTAGCGCTGCGAGTAGCTGGAGAACGGCTGGCACGGCGCGCAGCCCGCGAGGATCTTCACCTTCGCGTCGCCGAACCACTTGGCGACCGTCGACGCTTCGAGCTTGGCAACGTCGGCATCGTGGAACTCAATGCCATCGTGGTTCGCCTCGTAGGGAAACTTGCAGGACTTGTCGAAGTCGACGCCCGCGACGACGTTCACGCCAGCCTTGAGCAGTCCCTCGGTGAGGCCACCAGCACCGCAGAAGAGGTCCACGCACACAACATCGCTCTCAGGCCGCGTGGTCCGTCCTTTCCTCGTGGTTAGTGCCTTCTTCGCCATGCTCTCGGCTACCTCACTCATCGTCTCGCTGCGCGTCAGCGGCCTTCCCTTCGTGAACCCAGGCATCGACCTCGGAGCGCTTGAACTTCCAGAGGCGTCCGATGCGATGTCCTGGCAGTCCTTTCTTCTCGATCCATGCGTACACGCTGTCCTTGCTGATCCCGAGGTACTCGGCGATCTCGCCGACTGAGAGCCATCGATCGTCCATCTTGGGTCGCCCTCTCGGGGCCCCTCAGCCGGCGCGCCGGCCTCGAAGCGGACCCAGGATACCTCGCGTAGCCCCTTGAAATCAACGGACTCCGTGGGATCTCGCCCGATCTCGTAGGACGTCGTGGGCTCGGGGCGGGACGTTGGCATCTCGTCGCCCGCGGCGTCGGGCGCGGCGGCGATCTCGGGGGACGGAACCTGCGGAACGAGCGCATCGAGGCTGCTCATCATGCACCTGCAAGAGACAGCCCTTGAGGGCGTCTGTGACTCGGAATCAGGCTCGCTCAGAGGTGCGTCGCGTCGACCGCGAGCGCCTCGGCCACGCAGTGCCGGTGGCAGTCACCCGGCTGCGCCTACCCAAGGTTCGCTCGCTGCATCATGAGCGCGTTGAGGTGAGCAAGCGGGGCGCGCGGGCCGGCGAGTTCCTGTAGCAGTGAAAGTGGGGTCGGAATCATCGAGACACCACCCACGCCGTCTCGCGCAATCAAAGGCTGAGCACTCGTGATGAAGGGAGCGCCAGGCCAGCCCTGCCGACCGCCAGCCAGCTCATTGAGGACAGCCGCGTGCCCAGGCGACAGCGCCGCGGTGCTTTCGGCCAGGGCTCACGGGAGGGCCCGGATACGAGAGTTCGTTGCCTCCGACCGTGGGCGCACGAGATCCCGTCCGACCCATCGTCCCACGTTGCGCCCCACATCGTCTCCTCCTGGAGGATGGTGGGCGCCCTCCTCAATTCGCGATAACTGAGAACAAAAGTGGCAAAGTTTGCGGAGACTCAATCGGACCCGAATTTTCCCGACTTCACGTAACCCCATGATGTCTCTCGTGTTTTCCGTCGCAGCCTCAAGAGAAAAGCCGAGAACGAGTTCGCGCAGGGCTTCATTCGGGGAGCTACTTGAAGGGCCCTACCAACTGGTAGGGCCTTTTTTGTTTAACACGGGCCTCGCGATGACATCGCGGGGCCTTCGTGCTTAAGCCGCTGAATCCCAAGGGATTTTGGCTCGCGGTGCTGAAGAGAGCCCTCTCGGCTCTCAACCCCGCAGCGCGAGATGCCTGCCCCTACCCAAAATTCGGTCGCTGCGTCATGAGTGCGTGTGCCTACCCAAAACTCGGTCGCTGCGTCATGGACGCGCCACGACCACATTGGGCAGTGCATCAAGGCGAGTGATCGAGGTGCGAGAGGCCATGGTGCCTTCGCAGCGACGGAACGGACCCCGACTCGTCTAAGAGCCTATTTCGGCAGGAGCAAATGGAACCAGGTGATGATGCCCAGCACGAAGTGCAGCATCGCGACATAGGTGTCCTCTCGCTTCTCCCAGCGCACCTGCAGACGTCGGAAGCGGTTGCGCCAGGGGTGGGTTCGCTCGACGCCCCATCGTGGCGAAGGGCGTCGACGCCGCATGCGATTGGGACTGAGCTGGGAGCGTCGTCTCGGAGCCCGGAGCGTGAAGCCATACTCCTGGGGCAGCTCGCGCGCGGGCCTGAAGGCATACCCCAGTTCGACGCACAGCGTCTGACGACAGCTCCGACTTGGCAGGGGCCTTCGGACGGGAATCGATTCAAGCGTGGAGCGCGCCAGCTTGAAGTCGGTCGTGTTGGCTCCAGCGACCACGAGGCCGAGGGGGACGCCGCGCGAGTCTGTCAGCAGACTGCCCTTGGTCCCTCACTTTGCTCTGTCGGTGGGGTTGGGGCCGGTTTTTACCCGCCCAGCGCCAGCCATCTCCAATCAATCTTCGCCAAGCCGCCATAGGCCAACAGCCACTGGCGCCAGAACTCGCGGAAGACGCCGGCGGCCAACCATTCCCGGAAGCGTTGGTAGGTCGAGGATGGCACAGGCCCGTGGCCTTCAATGCGCCCCACTGCATTCCCATGCGCAGCACGAGGAGGATTCCATCCAGGGCCTGTCGGGCACTCGCGGATTATGGCACCCCAGCGAGTGCTCTGGACGGGGCGGCAGCAGCGGCCCGATGCGTCGCCATCGTTCGTCCGGCACCCGCCAGCCGTCGTCCTTTTACCACCCCATAGGCGCGTCCTCCTGCCTCTTCAACCCGGCAGAAGGCCGACCTTCTTCCCTACCGAAATAGGTGCCAAAATCGCGTTCAGCAACAAATCAATACTGGGAGTCAAATGAACTCCGCCAACCGAGAGATGTATCGACAGGAAGGACTGCGCAACACCGCGACGACGATTGCCATTGAGATGGAGGCACTGGGGCGATGTGAGAACTGCGACGAAGTGAGAAACAATCACTCAGGAATGAAGGACATGGTGCGCGACGAGGCACTCAAGCGTTTCCGCGCCAAGAATCCCAGAATGGAGGAATTCCGCGACGAACAGGAAGTTGAAGACGCCGTCAAGGGCGCATTCAAAAACGCGGGAGAGGAGTGTAGTTGCGCCAATCAGGGGGATGACTAACGCCTCGCCCGCTGCATCATGGGCGCCGTCGGTAGAAGGCGGGCCGGGTGTCTTCCACGGCCCGCTGGAGCATCCCCTTCATTTGGCTCACTTCATTGAGGATGCCGGTGAGCACGCCGTCTAAGCAGCAGTCCGCGGCACCGGAGCCCCGTCGGCCCAGGGGGCTCTGCCCCCAGAATGCATGGGGCCCATGCATTCTTCGGAGCCCATTCGACGTACCGTGCACGAAACAACGCGTTCGCTGACGCACGCGTGGCCTTGGACCTGAATTTCTGGCAGCCACACCCGGCCGTCGATTCGGCTGGCCCGGCGCACGTCCCGCTTTGGGGCCACGTACGGAGTCATCCGTCGCTCCCGTACAGCTTCCACGAAGCACTGCACGTCATACCCGGCATCCTCTGCGCGCCAGCCTCGACTCCGGGTGGGTTGTTGACGCGTGCGCGGCGTTGCTTCTCTTCTCGCCGTGGAAGTCGACGATGGGGTTGCCCTTGTCGTCCGGAGGCTCCTGGCTCACCAGGTCAGAAGGAGACCCTGCTCCGGTGCGGGAGGTCGGCCCCGCACCGGAGTTTTTCAGCAGCCTGCTAGCTCACGGGCACCGTCCCGCCGTCAATCACGTACTCCGCCCCGGTGATCGCGCTCGCTCGGTCCGAGACGAGAAACCCGATCAGCTCGGCGACCTCGGCCGGACGCGCGGGGCGCCCGAGAGGAATTCCGCCGAGCGAGCGCATCACGAGCTCCTTCGCGCCCGCCTCGTCGGTGCCATTCTTCGCCGCGATCTCGCTCATGAATCCGACGGAGGCCTCGGTCTCGACCCAGCCCGGTGACACGCGATTCACGCGCACGCCCTGCGGCGCGACCTCCTTCGAGAGGGCCTTGCTGTAGTTCGAGAGTGCGGCCTTGGCCGAGGCGTACGCGGTCGTCGCATCATGAAGCGGCATCTGCCGCTGGATCGACGTCACGTGCACGACTGCGCCGGTCCGGCGCTCACGCATTCCGGGGACCAGTGCCCGGTCGAGACGCACCGCCGCCATCAAGTTCAGGTCGATCGTCTTCTGCCACGCGTCGTCGTCGAGGACGGAGAAGCCGCCCGCCGGCGCCGACGTTCCACCCACGACGTGGACCAGGATGTCCACTGCTCCAGCGGCCTTCACGACGCGCGCGCAGCCCTCGGCCGTGGCGACATCGGCGGCGATGAAACCCTCGCCCGTTCCCTCCCGCGCGGTCGTCAGCACCGTCGCGCCGGCCGCGCGCAGCCATGCGACCACCGCCTTGCCGATGCCCTTCGTTCCGCCTGTCACGAGCGCGCGCCTACCCTCTAGCTCTCTCATCACGTCATCTCCTTCCGCAGGGTTGAAATGGGCATCGCGGCTCACGCGCCGATACTCAAAGCCGCGATCCGATCGCCCTTCATCCGGAACGCAAAGGTGAGCGTGATGGGACTGCCGGGAAACTGGCCCGTCACTTTCGCGCGAACCTCGCAGGCATCGTCCTTCACGTTCAACTCGATCGGCTGCGCGACGGCCTGATACTTCACCTGGGAGTCACGCCACCATTCGTCGATGGCCGCATGCCCGACATGCCGATGTCCCTCATCCTCGACAACGGCATCGGGCGAGAAGGCGTGGAGCGGCGTGGAACTGTCCGCGTCGAAATAGGCTCGAATTGATGGGTGCATTGTCATGACCCAAGATGTAAGCCTGCACGATTGCCCGCTCAATAGGGACAAAGTAGGATGTGACATCCCGACCTACAGGACTATCGATGTATCAACCCGGACTGAATGATCTCGATGCCGTCCTCGCCGTCGCTCGCAGGAACTCGTTTCGCGGCGCTGCCCTCGATCTCGGGATGTCGACGACGGCGATGAGCAGCGCGATCGCGAAGCTCGAAGCACATCTTGGCGTCCGCCTCTTCAACCGCACGACGCGCAGCGTCTCGCTGACCGACGCCGGCAGAGCGTTCGTCGAACAGGTGGCTCCGGGACTCGAGGACATCCGCGGCGCGATGGACGCGGCTCGCTCCCAGCAGGCAAAGCCGTCCGGCATGCTGCGCATCAACACATTTGCGACAGCGGCGCGCGAGATCCTCGCGCCACTGGTGCTGGAGTACCTCCGCCGCCATCCGGACGTGCATGTCGACGTCGTGACCGAAGGCCGGCTGGTCGACGTCGTCGCCGAGGGGTTCGACTTCGGCGTGCGGATGGCGAACCTCGTGCCCACCGACATGATTGCAATTCCGCTGGGAAAGCCCCAACGCCATGCCATCGTCGCTTCGCCGGCGTACCTGAAGAAGCACGGTCGGCCGCGCGTCCCATCGGACCTCTTCCGTCATCGGTGTATCCGGGTGCGCTTGCCGAACGGCAGCCTCTTCCGGTGGGAGTTCCGTAAGCGGGGGCAGACGGCCCTGATCGATGTGACGGGGCCCATCACGCTGGACGAGGCCAGCCTCTCGCGGATCGCCGTCCTGGAGGGCATCGGACTCGGCTTCTTCATGGAGCCGGACGTGCGAGGCGACATCGAAGCGGGACGCCTCGTTCGCGTGCTCGAGGACTGGACACCGGAGCTCGCTCGGCTCTGCCTCTACTACCCTGGCCGGCGCAATTCCTCGGCCGCTCACACGGCGTTCGTCGCACTGGCCCGCGAAGTCGCGGTAGCTCGCAAATGAGGCTCGCAGAATGAACAGTCATGAGCATCCTGCGGGAAGACCGAAGATGCATGAAAAGGCGTGCCGCGATGGCAGCCACCGGAGAAGCGCTCAAGTCCGTCCACGCTCATCCCGCTTTGCGACGGAAGTGAAGCGCCTGCACGCCGGACTTGAACCGCTGCGTCGAGAGGAGCTCGAGCTGCCGCGCACTCGACAGGCCATGAAACAACGTCGGCCCGCGGCCACTGATGAGGGGATGAACGACGATGCGGTACTCGTCGATGAGCCCCCACTCCTCGAGTGCAGCCGCGAGCTTGGGCGCTCCGACGAGGACACCCCGCTCGGTCTTCGCTTTCAGCGCCGAGATCGCCTCGCGAAGGTCACCCTCCACCTTGATCGTGTTCCGCCACGGAAAGTCGCTCCGCGAGCCCGACACGACGTACTTCGCCTTCGCCTCGAGCTTCTGTGCCCACTCGCGCATCGCGCGCGGCGCCTTTTCGTCGCGTGCCACCGCGGGCCAGGCTCCCTCCGAGAGAGCCAGTGGCGCTGAACGCAAGCTGTGCGCCGGAAGCAGCCCGCTGCGGGCCGTGCTGTCCAGTGGCCGTTCATTGCGGGAACCTCGCGCGCCACGTCAGCACGAATGACCCAAGCCGAGGGCCCATGACAAGGAGAGAGGCAGCCAGCCAGCTCACCGGGCGAGTCACGCGACAAGCGCTCCTGCAAGGTTGCCGACAACAGCCACCAGTGCATTGACTCTCTCCCTCTCGTCCGTTTTTTTGCTGTGAATTCAGCAGGTTACGTGAATCCACAAACATGAGAGCTGCTGAGTGGCGCTCAACGCGCATGGCCCTCAACACCGCCCTTCCCTTGAGTGCCCCTGTTGAGCGAGGAGGAAGCAATGGCCAAGCCCCCTGAGCATGTGCCGCTGTCCCCATTCCATGGGCGCCGCGCCGAAGCTCCCGTGAAGGTCGAAGAGCTGCTCGCGGGCGGCGGGCAGACCGGCGCCCTCATGCGCACCATGGACTGGTCGCAGACTCTGTTGGGGCCGGTGCACACCTGGCCACAGAGCTTCCGGACCGCGCTCGGCATCACCATCAGCTCCCGCTTCCCCAGCACCCTCTACTGGGGACCCGACTTCCTGATGCTCTACAACGACGACCTGTTACCGATGGTCGGCGCGAACAAGCATCCCTGGGCGTTGGGGCGGCCCGCGTTCGAGGTCCTCCCCGAAATCCGGCAGATCATTGAACCGCTGCTGCGCCAGGTCATGGATACCGGCGAGGCCACCTGGTCCGAGGACCTGATGCTCCCGCTCCAGCGCGGCGAAGCCCCGGAAGAGGGCTACTTTACCTTCAGCTACAGCCCCGTGCGTGACGAGTCGGGCGGCGTCGGCGGCGTCCTCTGCTGCGTGCTGGAGACCTCGGACAAAGTGATTGAAGGCCGCCGTCTGCGTCTTCTGAATGCCCTGGCCGATGCGACCCAGGCCAAGACACCCACCGAAGCCTGCTCGCTGGCCGCCGCGCACCTCGCGCAATCGCCGAGCGATGTTCCATTCGCGCTCATCTACCTCATCGACGAAGCGGCCGGCGTCGCAAGGCTGGCGGGGGCCACGAACATCGCGGGCGGCCACGCGCTGGCACCCACGACCATCACCCTGGGCGACGAGGCCGTCTGGCCACTCGATGTAACCGCCCCCCACGGCTCCCCGCGAGTGGTTCCCCTCGTGGCGGGGCCGGGCGGAGCGCGGGGGGCAGTGGTCCTGCCCATCGAGCGGGCCGGCGGCGGACGTCCCGTGGGCTTCATCATCGCGGGGCTTAGCGCGCTCCTGCGCAGCTCCGAGTCCTACCAACGGTTTCACAACCTGCTTGCGGCGAGCATCGGCCAGGCCGTGAGCAACGCAGCGGCTTACGAGTCCGAGCGCCAGCGCGCCGAGGCGCTGGCGCAAATCGATCGCGCCAAGACAGCCTTCTTCAGCAATGTCAGCCACGAGTTCCGGACGCCGCTGACGTTGATGCTGGGCCCCCTGGAGGATGCGCTCGCCGATACCCAGCGGCATCTTCTGCCTGAGCAGTACGAGCGGCTCTCCCTGGTCCACCGCAACAGCCAGCGCCTGCTCAAACTGGTCAACTCCCTGCTTGAGTTCAGCCGCCTGGAGGCTGGCCGGATGCGGGCGAGCTTCGAGCCCACGGACCTTGCAAGCCTCACCTCCGGGCTGGCCAGCGCGTTCGACTCCGTGGTGGCAAGGAGCCAGATGCGCCTGGTCGTGGACTGCCCTCCTCTGCCGGAACCTGTCTTCGTGGACAGGGACATGTGGGAGAAGATTGTCCTCAACCTTGTCTCCAACGCATTCAAGTTCACCTTCGAGGGCGAGATCTCTGTGCGCCTGCGATGGCTCGGCAGCCGGGTGGAGCTGGCAGTCCAGGATTCGGGCACGGGCATTCCCGCGGAAGAGTTGCCCCGTATCTTCGAACGCTTCCATCGTGTCCAGGGAGCCCAGGGCCGCAGCTACGAGGGCAGCGGCATTGGCCTGGCCCTTGTCCAGGAGTTGGTGAAGCTGCACGGCGGCAGCGTCGCCGTGGAGAGTGCGCCTGGCAAAGGCAGCACCTTCACGATCTCCCTGCCCACAGGCAATACCCATCTTCCAGGTGAGCAGGCCCGAGACGTCCAGCAGCTCGTCGCCACGACCACGGGAGCGCAAGCCTTTGTTCACGAGGCAGCTCAGTGGCTTTCCAGCGCCTCGAGCAAGACGCTGGAGGCAACGAACTTCGCAGCGTCGGCGACGCGCGAGCCATCCCCTGACAGGGCCATTCAGGGACATGTGTTGCTGGCCGACGACAACGCGGACATGCGCGACTACATGAGCCGACTCTTGAGGAGCCGCTTCACCGTGGAGGCCGTCGCGGATGGCTGGCAAGCGCTCGAGGCCGCGCGAGCGCAGCCTCCCGACGTGGTGTTGTCGGACATCATGATGCCAGGGCTCGACGGCTTTGGGCTCCTTCGAGAGCTGAGAGCAGATGCACGCACCGCCCACGTCCCCGTGGTCATGCTGTCTGCTCGGGCAGGCGAGGAGGCGAAGGTGGAGGGGTTGAACGCGGGGGCGGACGATTACCTGGTGAAACCCTTTGGCGCCAATGAGCTGGTGGCCCGCGTCGAGGGAACAGTAAGGGCCGCTCAGGGCAAGGCCGAGCGCGAGCGATTTCATCGTGAAATGGAGGCCATCCGCCTCCGCCTGCAGAACCTCATTCAGAATGCGCCTGCCTTCATTGCCACCCTGCAGGGACCCGAGCACGTCTTCGAGATGATCAACCCGCCGTACCAACGGCTGGTAGGGACGGCGCGAAAGCTCGAGGGATTGTCTGTGAAGGAGGCCCTCCCGGAGATCATGACACAGGGATTTTCCGAGCTGCTCGATGGCGTTTACCGCACCGGCGAGCCGTTCATCGGACGCGAGGTGTTGGCTCAACTGGACCGTCAGGGGAACGGCCATCTGGAGGATGCCTTCCTCAACTTCGTCTATCAACCCAGGCGCAACCCACAAGGTCAGGTGGATGGCATCGACGTATTTGGCTTTGAAGTAACGGACCAGGTGCAGGCGCGGAAGATGGCTGAAACGCTTGCAGGGGAACTGCGCCAGCGCGCCGACTTCGAACAGCAGCTCATAGGCATCGTCAGCCACGATCTGCGAAACCCGGTGAGTGCCATCCTCTTTGGGACCGACGCCCTCCTGCGCGCGGGGGGACTGAGCGAGCGGCAGACCAAAGGCGCGGAGCGGATCCAGAGCGCGGCAGAGCGCGCCAACGTGATGATTCGAGATTTGCTCGACTTTACCCAGGCGCGGTTGGCCGGAGGCATTCGCATCGAACGGCGCGCCGCAAACTTGCACCAACTGATTCAGGTGGTCGTGGACGAGGTCCGGGCTACACATGCGGGACGGGACATCAAAGTGCGGCACGAGGGCGATGGGCTCGGCCAGTGGGATCCAGACCGCATAGAGCAGGTGGTGCAGAACCTGCTGACCAACTCGCTCAAATACAGTCCCGAGGGCAGTCCCGTCGAGCTTGAAACACACGCCGAAGAGGGCAGCGTGAGCATCTCCGTGCACAATCAGGGCGCCCCCATCCCTCCTGAGAAGCTGAGGATGATCTTCCAGCCGCTCCAGCGCGCCACAGACGAGGTGGACAGGACCGGACGCAGCATTGGCCTGGGGCTCTACATCGTGGAGCTGGTGGTCGATGCCCACGGTGGCACCGTGGCGGTGGAGTCCACGGCGGAAGGCGGAACCACCTTCACGGTCCGTCTTCCACGGAAGGCCGTCCAACCTTCATGAATCCTGAGCACCCCGCAGCAACGCGCCCACGTTGGCTCCAGCGGCTCCAGGACAGGAGGAGTGCGGCGCGTTCGAAGGCAGAGCAAGGCATCTTGGTCCATACCACTCAGGGGTGAGGCCCTGGCGGCCAGCACCTCCTCAACGCCCCATGGAGGGCTCACTACCGTCCCCACTGCGAGCGGCAGTTCCTCCATGCCGCGCGGGGAATGCCCCATGCCCAAGAGGGTCCAGAGCGAGCTGAACGGCAGCGTGTTCGAGGCCTCCGACTTCCGCTGGGCGCTGCTCACCCTCAACCGGAACCGGATGCGGACCGACGCTGAAATGGCGGCATCCCCGACCCAGGAGCAAGAACAGGACGGTCTGGCCGCGTGGGCAGGAACCGAGGAGGGCTGGGGTAGATGAACCCTGAGCACGCGTCGGGAATCAAGTCGAGGTGACACCGAAAACTTCTCGTGTTCCAGGCGATGCGCATGAACCGGTGCTACCGCGAGGGGGGCCTCGCGTGTCTGGCCCCGAACTGGGGGGCGTGCGAGAGTGCCCATCCCCTTTATGCGCCTGATGAACAAACGCTCCGTAGCCATTGCTGGAATGATGCTGGTGCTGGCCGCTTGCAAGACGACGGGCCCTGCACCCGCCCGCGATATCCTGCTGCACGCAACGTCGATCGCAGTGGTCTATCGCGGCGAGGAGTTCATCCTGCATCGGGGTGAGCTGGAGACCGGCAAGTCCAATCCGCCCGATGATTCGACCCTCTATGAGATAGGGTCGGTCAGCAAGACCTTCGTCGGCCTGCTGTTGGCAAACGCTGTCCTCGAAGGCAAGGCGACCCTCGACGACCCGATACAAAAGTATCTGCCGTCCGCCTATCCGAACCTTCAGTCAGACGGCGGGCCAATCCGTCTGCGCCATCTGGTTACACACACCAGCGGAATGCCGGGGATGTTGCCACTGCAAGTGAACGAGGTGTTGAGGGACTTCACTGCGCATGCCACCCCGGCAAGGCTCAATGCCGCCTATGCGGACTACGGGCAGCCGCAGTTCTGGCAGGACCTGCACACCGTCAGCATCAAGGGCCCGCTCGGCAAGGACTATGCTTACTCGAGCGCCGGCACCGAGTTGGTCGCGCACACCCTCGAGAAGATCCACGGGGCTCCCTACGAGTCGTTGCTCGCGGAGTTCCTGGCGCGGGAAGCCGGTATGCACGACACGTGGCTGCGCCTGCGTGCCCAGGACGCCAACCGCCTGGCTCCTGGCTACCACAGCGACAACCCGGTCGGCACCACGCCGATGCCACTCCTGCCCTGGGGCGCGGCGGGAGCATTGAAGGCGACGATGCCGGAGATGGTGAAGTACTTGCGCTTGCAGTTGAGCAACCATCCCGCGGTGACAGAGTCACACAAGCCGCTGGTGCGCTTCGCGGAGGACTTCAGCATTGGCTATTTCTGGAACATCGGCCAGAGCAGCCAGTTGGGTACCCACTACGTGCATCACGGCGGCGTACCTCGCGCGCAATGCTATCTCTACCTCGTGCCGAAGTATCAGTTGGGGGTGTTCATCATCACCAACCAGAGCGGCGATGCGACCGCCAACGCCATGGAACGCGCGCTGGCGCCCCTCTTTGACAGGGTCGAATCCATGCAGGGTCGCTAGCGGCGAACAACAGGGAGTGATTACGCGTCGAGCCCCCGCAGGCTTCTCTCAGCTCGACAAGTCGTCGGAGAGCATGTGGAGCAGGGAGGCCGCGCGATCGAAGGCAGATTATCGGTGCCGTCTCCATTCGCGAACGTCCTGCCGGGGCCGAGGACCGCGCCATTCCCGGGCACTGGGAGGGTGACCTCCTCAGCGGCGCGAGCAACAGCCATATCGCCACCCTCGTCGAGCGCCACTCACGCTTCACGATGCTGGTGAAGGTCGGTGGAAAGGACACGGAGAGCGTCACCTCGGGCCTCTCTCGACAGGTGCAGACGCTCCCCACGGCCCTGCGGCACACCCTCACCTGGGACCGCGGCATGGAGATGGCGCAGCACCGGCGCTTCAGCGTCGAAACCAATGTCCAAGTCTACTTCTGCGACCCGCAGAGCCCCTGGCAGCGAGGGACAAACGAGAACACCATCGCCTTCTGCGCCAGTACTTCCCCGATGGGACGGACCTGTCCGCCTACTCGCAGGCCCAGCTCAATGCGACTGCAGCTCGCCTCAACCGACGCCCACGCAAGACGCTCGATTTCCTTTCTCCTGCGGAGAAGCTAGAGAGCGTGTTGCTCTGACCGGTTGAGTGTGCCCTGTTCGAATACATCGAGGTATTCTACAATCGGAAGCGGCGCCACTCCGCCCTGGGCTACCTCAGCCCCGTCGAGTTCGAGCGAGTGACCACAACGAATAGGCTGGCAGCTTGACCAACCTGTCTATGGAACCGGGTCACGCCCATGTGTCGATGGCGCTCAAGTGCTTGTCGGCTGGTGGCCGGAGGACGTTTGCCATTCGTATGTTGCGCGCCGGGCCCTTGAGCGTAAGGAATGATGTCGTGCATTCCATGAGGGGGACGGCCCATTCCGGGCTTCATCCTGCTCCTGGGGGGGAGCCATCCAATGAGAAGCCGTACACATGCCTCACCGTCGTGGGGGTTGGGGGCAACGCTGGTGTTGTTGCTGGGCGCTTGCGGTGTGGAGCCCCTCGACGAAGGGGCAGAGCCTGGAAGCGAGGAGGCGTCGACGCAGGTGAGCCAGGAGCTCGCGCCGCCGTGGGACTTGTATGCGGACGCGGTGGCGCCGGGCACCACGCCGACGGTGCTCCACCCGAACAGGGCGCTGGGCGCACCGGACGGGCAGAGGGCGACGATACCGGGCCTGCTCACCTCGGCGCTGGTGCTGGACCTGGGGCAGGGCGAGGAGGGCACCGGCGACCTGCACGTCTATTACCATGGCCTGTCGGTGTTCCTGGTGGCCCAGGTGGACTTCCTGAAGGCGGATGGGACCCACGTCGGCTCCAGCCTGCTGCACATGGGCCTGGGGAGCCATGTCGCGGTGGCGAGGTACCCCGGGAACTACCCCTATCGCTACGTGCGCCTGCGGGGCGCGTTGCTCGGGATCTATCAGGTGGACGCGGTGGAGACGTCCATCCGGGCCTTCTGTGGTGACGGGGTGATGGGTGGAGCCGAAACCTGTGACGACGGCAATCAACTCTCGGGAGACGGCTGTAACAGTGTCTGCCAGGTGGAGCCGGGCTACACCTGCACGGGACAGCCGACAGTGTGTACCGACATCGACGAGTGCGCCGCCGGTACCGACAACTGCAACGAGAACGCCTCCTGCACCAACATCGCGGGCTCCTTCACCTGCGCTTGCAATGCGGGGTACGAGGGCGACGGCGTGACCTGCACCGACATCGACGAGTGCGCCGCCGGTACCGACAACTGCGACGAAAACGCCTCCTGCACCAACAGCGGGGGCTCCTTCACCTGCGCCTGCACGGCGGGGTATGAGGGCGACGGCGTGACCTGTACCGACATCGACGAGTGCGCCGCCGGTACCGACAACTGCAACGTAAACGCCTCCTGCACCAACACCGGGGGCTCCTTCACCTGCGCCTGCACGGCGGGGTACGAGGGCGACGGCGTGACCTGCACCAACATCGACGAGTGCGCCGCAAACCCCTGCCTGAACGGTGGCACCTGCATCGACGGCGTGGGTAGCTACACCTGCAAGTGCGCCCCCACCTACGAGGGGAACAACTGCCAGTCTTGCTCCGGCACCCTCGCGGACTGCAACGCGAACTCGTCCGACGGCTGCGAGGTGAACCTGCAGAGCGACGCCGACAGTTGCGGCGCCTGCGGCATCGTGTGCTCGACGGGCCAGATCTGCTCGAACGCCACCTGCCAGACCGCCCCCACCGGCCAGGTCCCCGGCACGCCGGTCAGCTCCCCCGCGAACCACAGCCCGCTGGCCCCGGCGGTCGCCGATGTGAATGGCGACGGCAAGCTCGACATCCTGGTGGCCAATGCCGAATCCGGGTCGACCCAGACTCCCTCTGGCTCGCTCTCCGTCTTCCTGGGGAATGGCGACGCCAGCGTCCAGTCGGAGGTCAACTACGGGAGCGCCTCGCTCTCCAGCAACGCGGTCGTGGCCGTGGACGTGGACGGCGACGGGTGGCTCGACGCCGTCACCGTCGA
>SECN01000836.1 GCA_004173515.1 Myxococcaceae bacterium
GGGCCACGGGGGCGGGGGAAAAGCGTGGCAGGGGGCGTGGGCCGCATGCGACGGTCGGCGGCGATGCGAATCGCGACCTGGAACGTGAACTCGGTGAGGGCCCGGCAGCAGCGGCTGGTCGACTGGTTGAAGAAGCACCAGCCGGACGCGCTCTGCCTTCAGGAACTCAAGTGCACCGATGCGGACTTCCCCTTCGATGCGGTGAAGGAGGCGGGCTACTTCGCCGCCGTGCACGGGCAGAAGACGTACAACGGCGTGGCCATCCTGGCGAAGCAGGAGCCCACGGACGTGGTGCGCGGCCTGTCGGACGGGGTGGATGACACGCACGCGCGCTTCATCGCGGCGACGGTGGCGGGCGTGCGGGTGGTGAGCGCGTACGCGCCCAACGGGCAGCAGGTGGACTCCGACGCGTACGTGTACAAGCTGGAGTGGTTCCACCGGCTCAAGCGCTACCTGGAGACGCGCCACAAGCCGGACGAGCCGCTGGTGCTGGGCGGGGACTGGAACATCGCCCCGGACCCCATCGACGTGTACGACCCGGCGCAGTGGGAAGGGCAGACGCTGTTCACGTTGCGTGAGCGTGACGTGTTGCAGCAGGTGCGCGCGTTCGGGCTGACGGACGCGTTCCGGCACCTGCACCCGACGGAGCAGAAGTTCTCCTGGTGGGACTACCGGATGCTGGCGTTCCCGAAGAACCTGGGCGTGCGCATCGACCACCTGTACCTCACGGCGCCGCTGGTGCCCCGGGTGACGGCGTGCGACGTGGACCGCGAGGAGCGCAAGGGGAAGCAGCCGTCGGACCACGCGCCGGTGTGGCTGGAGTTGAAGGACTGAGTAGAGTCGGGGGCCATGTCCGTCCTCCGATTGGATTGCACGAAGTGTGACCGGACGTATGCGCCGGGCTCGGTGTGGAACCTGTGCACGGCGTGTCAGGCGCCGTTGTTCGCGCGCTACGACCTGGAGCGCGCGGCCCGCACGCTGCGGCCCGAAGCGCTGCCCGGGCGCGAGCGTTCCATGTGGCGCTACCACGAGGTGCTGCCGGTGGAAGACCCGGCGCACCGGCTGAGCCTGGGCGAGGGCTTCACGCCGCTCTTGCAAGCGCCAAGGCTCGCGGGATGGCTGGGATTGAAGCGCGTGCTCGTGAAGGACGAGAGCGGAAACCCCACGGGGTCCTTCAAGGCGCGAGGCCTGTCCGCCGCCGTGTCGATGGCGAAGGCGCTGGGGGCGCAGGCGGTGTGCCTGCCGTCGGCGGGCAACGCGGGCAGCGCGCTGGCGGCGTACGCGGCCCGGGGCGGGATGGAGGCGCACGTCTTCGTGCCGAAGGACATCGCGTCGCTGTTCCTGATGGAGACGCGGGCCTACGGCGCGCACGTGGAGACGGTGGAGGGGCTCATCTCCGACGCGGG
>SECN01000837.1 GCA_004173515.1 Myxococcaceae bacterium
GCGCCACCACGCTGGACAACCCCACCACCGCGTCCGCCCGGCCTTCCCTCAAAGCCCGGCCCGCGTCCAGCGTGGAGGGCAGGTCCACCCAGCGGACATCCGACGTGCGCAGCCCCGCGCGCGCCAGCACCCAGAGGGCGAAGTAGTGCGACGAGCCGAACGGGTACACGCCGATGCGCTTGCCCCGCAGGCTGGCCAGGTCCGGCACGCCCACCGCCGCCATCGCCTCCTGGCCCCGGCTGCGGCCCACCAGCAGCACCGTGCGCGGCGCCGCGTCCCGGAGCGTGGGCGCCCAGGACGCGAGCCGGTCCACCGACAGCGCGGCCATGTCCACGCCGCCGTTCTCCGCGCCCACGGACAGGGCCTGCTTCAGCTCCTCCTCGCGCGCGAAGAGCACCGCGCGGGCATCCAGCGCATAGGCCGTCTTGAGCAGGCCCTGCGCCGCGCCAGGAGGGGTGGTCGGGTTGTCCAGCGTGGTGGCACCGCCGGTGGCGACGAGCAGCGCGGCGGCGGAGCCCCGGGGGGTGAAGCCGATGAGCACGGGCCGCAGGGGCACCGACGCCACGTCCGCCACCGGGGCCGCGACACCGGCGGGAAAGTCGCCGGGGGACAGCCGCACGGCTTCGCGGGTGGACGGGAAGAAGCGCGCCTGCAGGCGGTCCAGGTAACCCGCCCGCGAGGCGAAAACGTACCCCGCGCCCAGGACACAGAGCGCGAGGAAGAGAAAGAGGCCGGGTCCGCGGTGAAGCTTCATCCGTGTGCGCCGGCCTCTTTCATGGGCGGAGACCTACTTGATCTCCACCTTCTTGCCGATGGTCTTCTCGGTGCCAGAGCCCACGTCCGACACGGGCGCGGGACTGTCCATGAGGCCCATCTCCATCTTGAACTGCTTGACCAGCTCGTCGCCCTGGATCTTCTCGGCCTCTTCCTCGATGGCCGCGGCCTGGTGGTCCACCGACTCGAGCGCCATCTGCATGCGCGCCTCGTTGATGGCCGTCTTCTCCTGCACCTTGCGCAACATCTCGTCGTGCGTGGAGTCGATGCCGGCGACGGTGAAGGACTCCATCGTGTCGGCGACCTTCGCCTGCCACTTGGCGCGCCGCGCGTCCCGGACGGCGTTCATCGCCTCCTGGGTCTTCTTGTCCTTCTCGCGCATGAACGCCTTCTTGACGTTCAGCGCCTTCTCATAGGCCTGCTTGGCGATGTCCAGTTGCGCCTGGTTGCGCGCCAGGGCTTCCTTCTCGCCCTGCAGCTTGGTCGCGTAGGTGCCGGCCAGGTCGTCACGGCCCGCCTGGATGGCGGCCTTGACCTTGGCGGTCAGCTCCCGCACGTCCTGCTGGTACTTCATGTTCTCCTTCTCGAGCAGCGTCACATTCGCCCGGACCATGGCGATGGACTCATT
>SECN01000380.1 GCA_004173515.1 Myxococcaceae bacterium
CCTCCTCGCCCTCCACGGGGTGTGTCTTCGTGAAGCGGGCGTTCGCGTGGGGGGTGGCGCTCGGGTGCTGGGCCCTGTCGCTGGGGCTCGCGTGGGCGTGGGTGCGGCCGGGCACGGTGTGGGGGTCCGAGTTCTCCTCCGACAGCGCCATCCCGCTGTTGATGGCCCGCGCGCAGCACGTCGACCTGTTCGCGGCCTACTACTGGGGACAGGACCGGTTCGGCGCGTGGCCGTTCCTGCTGGCGCGGCTGGTGGGAGGAAGGGACTGGTCGGCCGAGGGGCTCCAGGCCCTGCTCATCGCGGTGACGTGGACGGCGGCGTTCCCGCTGGCACGGCTGGCGCGCGCCTCCGGCGTGGTGTCGGTGGGCCTGTGCGTGGCGGTGCCGCTGCTGGTGGGCCTGCCCCCGGAGGTGCGCAGGTACCTGCTGGACATCTCGCAGCCCTACGGCTGGCAGTTCGCGGTGCTGGCGTGGTCGTGGCTGGGGATGCGCGGCGTGCTGGAGGCGCGCACGCGGCGGAGTGCCTGGGGCTGGGGCGTGATGGCCTCCGTGTTCGCGGCGCTGGCCTTCTGGATCTCCGTCTCCAGCCTGCCCTCGCTGGCGGCCCTGCTGGGCGTCGAAGCGCTGCGCGCCCGGGCGAGGGGACTCGCGGGCTGGCGCAGGCTGGCGGTGGCGGCGGTACCGCTGGGGGTGGGCGGCGTGTTCGAGCGGCAGTTGCGGCGGCTGTACCACCGCTTCGCGAAGCCCCACTACGGCCACGAGTACCGGACCGAGGTGCGCCTGGACCGGGGATACCTCTGGGAGAACCTGGGCCGGATGCTGTCCTTGATGTGGATGGGCCCGGCGCCATTGGGCGGGGCCTTGATCATCCTGGTGGGCGTGGGCGTGGTGTGGCTCGCGCGGAACAGGCAGCGGGGGCTCGCCGCGTGGGCGACGCTTTCGGAGCCGGGCTGGATGGCGCTTGGAAGCGGACTGGCGTCGCTGGCGCAGCTTCCGTTGCTGGTCGCCGTGTCCCATGTCCGGATCAATGACTATTCGCCGCGCTACCTCGCGCTGTCCCATGCGTTGGCCCTGCTGGGCGTGGCCGTGCTGGTGCTGGGGTGGCTGGCCGCGTGGGTCTCGGTGGGGGTGATGCGGGTGGCGGGCGCGCTGATGGTGGGGGCCCTGGCGGTGACCCTGCTGCGCTGGAGGGGACCGCCTGAAGCGAACGAGGACCACGTGCTGGCGCGGAACGCCGCGGAGGCGCTGGCGCGAAGAGCCCCGGGCACGCTGCTGATGGGCGGCTATTGGTGGGTCTACCGGTTGGCGGGGATGCAACCCCTGGCCTCCCAGGCGAGGCCCCTGCCGGATCCCAAGGAGTACGTACGCACGCCCTTCTACGTCTCCGAAATGAAGGCCGCGCAGGAGCTGCTCTGGGTCGTGACGCCGGAGGAAGCGGGGGCGGAGGACCCGGAAGAACCCCTGGAGCGCGAGCTGAACGGCGTGACGTTCCACCGCGACCCCGAGCCGTACCTCCAGGCACCGCGCTACACGTTCTGGCGCTACGTCCGGCAAGCAGCCCCAGAGGGAGAGGCGTCCCCCACGAGGTGAGGCGGGCCCACGTCAGCCCAGGAGGCCGAAGGGCTTCCACTCCGGGATCTTCAGGTCGAATCCGCCCTGGCGCTTCCCGGCGATCCAATCCTCGAGGGCGCTCAGCGCGGCGGCTTCGTCCTCGAAGGCAGGAGCATTCGCGCGCATCCTGGCCACGTGGAATCCATTGGGTGGGATACGTTCGAGCCCCATGGCGATGCGCGCGCGGTTGCTCTCCATCTTCGGCGGTTCGGTCGGCAACCTCATCGAGTGGTACGACTTCTACGTCTACTCGGCGTTCTCGCTGTACTTCGCGCAGGCGTTCTTCCCGGACGCCGACCCCGTCGTGCGGCAGCTCAACACCGCGGGTGTGTTCGCGCTCGGGTTCCTCATCCGTCCCATCGGGGGCTGGCTGATGGGGCTCTACGCGGATCAACGGGGCCGCCGGGCGGCGCTGACGTTGTCCGTCACGCTGATGTGCCTGGGGTCCTTCGTCATCGCGGTGTGCCCCACGTATGCGCGCATCGGGGTGGCGGCGCCCATCGTGCTGATGCTGGCGCGCCTGCTCCAGGGCCTGTCGCTGGGCGGTGAGTACGGCACCAGCGCCACGTACCTGAGCGAGGTGGCGACGTCGCGACACCGGGGTTTCTACAGCTCCTTCCAGTACGTCACGCTCATCCTGGGCCAGCTCCTGGCGACGCTGACCTTGCTGGTGTTGCAGCGATGGGTGTTGACCGGGCCGCAACTGGAGGCCTGGGGTTGGCGCATCCCGTTCGTGGTGGGCGCGGCGCTGGCCCTCTTCGGCTTCTACATGCGGCGCAACATGGTGGAGACGGAGTCCTTCACCCGGGAGGCGGCGAAGGGAACAGAGCGCCGGCCGATGCGGGAGCTGCTGCGCCATCCGAGGGAGGTCGGCATCGTGGTGGGGCTCACGATGGGTGGGACGCTGGCCTTCTACACATACACGGTCTACATGCAGAAGTTCCTGGTGAACTCGGTGGGGCTGACGCGGGATGAAGCGACGCTCATCTCCGCCGGGTCGCTGTTCCTCTACATGGTGTTGCAGCCGGTGTTCGGGCTCCTCTCCGACAAGGTGGGTCGCAGGCCGGTGCTGCTGTGGTTCGGGGTGATGGGCACGCTGTGCACGGTGCCGCTGTTGACCGCGCTGACGCGGACCCGGGACGCCTCCACCGCGTTCATGCTGGTGTTCGCGGCGCTGATCATCCTCTCCGGCTACACGTCCATCAACGCCGTGGTGAAGGCGGAGCTGTTCCCCGCGCGCATCCGGGCGCTGGGCGTGGGGCTGCCCTACGCGCTGACCGTGTCGCTCTTCGGCGGCACGGCCGAGTACGTGGGCACGCGGCTGAAGCTGGCCGGCAATGAGCCCTGGTTCTTCTGGTACGTGACGGGCTGCATCCTGTGTTCGTTGCTCGTCTATGCCTTCATGCCGGACACGCAGCGGCACAGCCGCATCGAGCCGGGCGTGGAGGATTCGTGATGCCATCCCCACGAACGCGCCAGCGCTTGCGACGGGCCACCTTCCCCATGCTCATGCTTGTCCTGGCATGCACCGGTCACAGGCGGCTCTACTACCTGCGCTCCGAGCTTCCCATCCTGGAAGGGAGGTTCGACCTCGCCGTGGTCCCGGGTCCCTGGCCGCACGAGGACGTGCCCAGCGTTGTCTCGGACACCGCCACGGTTCCGGATGACCTGGTGCTACCCACGCTCAGGAACCTGATGGCCCTGCCCGGAGCAACGGACGCCTGCGATCCGAATACAGGGCGGCCCCGCCCGGACGCCTCTGAATACTGCGTCGCCATCTACAAGACGCCGCAGGACTGGCGCGTCTCGTGGCCCATCCGCAATCTGCTCAGTGAGCGCAACGCATGTCAGCCTCCTTTCGGAGGAGTGGAGGACGAGTCCTTCGGCCGGGAAGCGCCCATCATCGGCTTCGCGCACAATCACCCCTGCGGCACCCTGATGAGCGGTCCGGACCTGGGTCAGTTTCCCGCACTGAAGATGGCGGACGGATTGTGGACGATGGTGTCCTATGCGGCGAGCCCGAGCGGTAGGCTGGCGCGTGACGCGCACAATCAATTGATTCCCGCATGGGCCTGGCTCGCCACCGGGCACATGGACGCGCCTCGCTTCTACAAATGGAATCCAGCCGGTGAAGTCTTCCGCTGGAAGGAAGGCCTGAAGCAGTGGGCCTATGAAGCGACCTGCCATTCCCAGGAGTCGTTTGGCATGCGCGGTCCCAGGATGCTTCTGCCCCGCTGTTCACCCGAGCTGAAGTGGTAGAGGCACCCAGGAGCACCGTTCCATGATGAATCCTCCGCACTACCTCCTCCTGTTGACGCTCCTGATGGACGGGGGCACTCCCCAGCCCCGGTCCGAGGCCGTCCACGGAGATGCGGGCGTCGTGTCACCCTCCGCGAGCGCGGCGAAGACGGATGGGGGGTTCCCTCCTCACGCGCCCATCATCGCGGAGGGAATCGAATGGCCCGATGACCTGCGCCCACTGGCCATGTTGGATGGCCCCGCGATCCTCGCGGCCCATGCGGCGCTGCAGAAGCTGTTGGCAAGCTTCCCGAAGGAGGCCGCGAGCGACTGCTCCTACTCCGCCAAGGCCATGGAGGTCTCCGTCGCCCAACACCAAGGGCTCTATTTCGTCGAGATCAACCGACGATTGGAGAAGTGCGGCTGGGCGGCCCCAGGCTTCAACCCTTCACCCCACTGGTTCGAGCTGTATGCCGTCTCGCCAGAAGGGAAGGTGCTGGCGCGCTACCCCTACCATCCCTGAACAGGCCAGACCTGCTCAGTGCAACCGGGTCGCCTTCAGGTCACACAGGGGACGCCAGGTGGTTCCGTCGTTTGACTGCTCCCAATGAATGTCCATCCGCGGCTCGCCGTTCGCGAACGACAGCGTGACGCGCTCGTGCGCGCCCGCGAACTTCCAGACGCCGTCCTGTTCCCCGCCTTCGTAGACCCGCGCATACCCGGAGTTGTCGAACAGGTGCATGCGGTAGCGCTGGCTCGCGGCGTCGAAGCCGATGATCCGCGTGCTCTCCAGGCTCTCCCCCGCGAAGCGCATCACCCCGCGACAGCTCAGGAAGAAGCCTCCGGGAAGCCATTCGTACCGGTCGACCGCGGTGGCCTTCGCGTGGGCATGCGGCCCCGACGCTTCCCCCAGCTCGCCCTCCGCCTTCCATTCCCCGATGAACACCTCCAGCTTCCGGTGCTCGGGCCCCAGCCTGGGCGGCGCTTCCCTGCCCCCCTGCTCCACCTCCCCAACCTCGCGTGACGGATCCATGGGGTCTCCTCGTCGCCCGCGACTCCAGGCGTTGGATGCCGCATCCCCCCTCAAAGTGAGGAGCCCCGCACAGGCGTGCAAGCCGGAGCCCGGTTTGAATAAATCCCGCCATTCACGGGAGGGCCATTTCCGCAGGACATCCCGGTTTACTAGGCTGCGCCGCCGTGACCTCCTACACGATGCTGCACCTGGCACTCACCGGCGCGTTCGTGGTGCTCGCGCTGGTGCACTTCGCGACCTGGGCCGCGGTGCGAAGCCAGCGCGTGCAACTGTGGCTTGCGTCCAGCTTCCTGGGCTTCGCGGCCATCAGCTTCTCGGTGGGCGTCGCCAGCAGCGAGGCCAGCGCGATGGTGGACGACACGCGCCCGTGGCTGCTGCTGGGCGCGCTCACGTCCATTCCCCTGCCCTACACCCTGCTGCGCGTCCTGTGGTCGCTGCTGGACCTGCCGCTCACCCGCTGGCGGCGCGTGCTGCTGGGGGTGACGGTCGCGCTCGGCGCGGTGCGGGTGGTCGACACCATCCTCTCCCTGCGCACGCCCGCCGCCACCGGCCTCACGTCGGAGCAGTTGTCGCGCGAGACCGCGGGCCTGGCCCTGCCGCTGTTCTGGCTGCTCGCGGTGCTGGTGGGAGTGACGTGGGCCGTGGAGGCCGGCCGGCTCTTGAAGCGCCGGGGCGCGATGGCGGTGGCCGCGCTCATCGCCTCGCTCTGCGCGCTGGCGCTGCTGGGCCGCGAGCTCGCCATCGACCTGGGCTGGAGCCAGGGCCTGCACCTGTTCGCGCTCGTCGGGTTGCCATTCCTCCTGCTGTCCTCCACCGCGCTCGCCATCCTCACCGCGCGCTCGCTGCGGGGCGCGGACCTGGGCACGGGCATCCACCGCTACCGGCGACTCGTGCGGCTGGGACGCGGGGGCATGGGCGAGGTGTGGCTCGCGCTGCGCACCGGCCGCGCGGGCTTCCACCGGCTGGTCGTCCTCAAGCGGATGCTGGAGGGCGGCGGCGAGGAGAACGCGGAGGTCCGCGTCCACCGCTTCATCGGCGAGGCCCGCACGTCCGCGAGCCTGCACCACCCCAACATCGTCTCCGTGCATGACCTGGGGCAGGTCGACGGCGCGTGGTTCATCGTCATGGAATACCTGAGCGGCGTGAACGGATTCGAAATCATCAAGCGCGCCATCAAGAGCGGCCCGCTGCCGCTGGAGGTGATCGTCGAGATCGGCCAGCAGGCGCTGCGCGGGCTCGCCTACGCCCACGAGCGGGGCATCACCCACCGGGACATCAGCACGGACAACCTGGTCGTCTCCTTCGACGGCGTGGTGAAGGTCGTCGACTTCGGCATCGCGCAGGGCGCGGGCGCGCCCCCGGAGCCCGCCGCCGGCACGGCCATCGTCCCCGTCGAGGGCCGGCTCACGCAGGAGGGCGGCATCATCGGGAAGGTCGCGTACATGCCCCCCGAGCGCCTGGAGGGCAATGAGGCCACCCCCTCCGGCGACCTCTTCGCGCTCGGCTGCATCCTCTACGAACTGCTCTCGCGCACGGTGCTCAGGATCGCCCCCACCGTCGGCAAGCTCCAGGGATTGGAGCGCCCCGAGTCCCCCGCCGCGTCGCGCGTGCTGCGCGGCGTGCTCGAGACCGCGCTCCAGCCGACACCCGAGCGGCGCTTTCCGGACGCGAAGGCCTTCCTGCTCGCGCTCGAACCCGCGCGACAGGTGCTGCCACCGGTCGACCTGGCCGGCTGGCTGCGCGCCCACTTCCCGCAGCGCTGGGCGCGCGAACAGGCCCTGGTGGAACTCAGCGACCCCACCCCCGCCCAGGTCGAGGCGCTTCTCCAGGG
>SECN01000838.1 GCA_004173515.1 Myxococcaceae bacterium
CGCGTCAGGGCACCCCGCCGTTGACCGGCCACCGCCCCGCCTATATAGGGGGCCCGCCGCCCCCATTCCGGCCAGCCCGGGCCGTCCGCTTGAGGGTGCGCGCCGCACGTCGTCCCAGAGGAGTTTCCGGTCCATGGCGTCCCTTCGAGACATCCGCAAGCGCATCCGCTCGGTGAAGAACACGCGGCAGATCACCAAGGCGATGAAGATGGTCTCCGCCGCGAAGCTGCGTAAGGCGCAGGAAGCCATCCTCGCCGCGCGCCCCTACGCGCAGACGCTGGACCAGATCATCTCCGAGCTGGCCGTGCGCTCCGCCGACCAGGAGCTGGCGCACCCGCTGCTGGCCTCCCGCCCGGTGCGCCGCGTGGAGCTGCTGCTGCTCACGTCCGACCGTGGCCTCGCCGGCGGCTTCAACTCCAACGTCATCCGCCGCGCCAACCGCTTCCTGTACGAGAACACCCAGCTCCAGGTGCGCGTCTCGACGGTGGGCCGCAAGGGCAACGACTTCTTCCGCAACCGCGGCCAGTCCATCCGCAAGGACTTCGCCGGCCTGTACGCGGGGCTGAACTACCGCTCCGCCGCCAACGTCGCCGAGGAGCTGACGGCCGCGTTCCTCAATGACGAGGTGGACGCCGTCTACGTCGTCTACAACGAGTTCGTCTCCGCCATCACCCAGAACGTGACCGTGTCGCAGCTGCTGCCCCTGCAGCCCGCCGCGACCAAGGCCTCCACCCCGGCCCCCACGCCGGAGACGGTGGCCGCGGCGCCCGCGATGGTGGACTTCAAGTACGAGCCCTCCCGTCAGGCCGTGCTGGACCGGCTGGTGCCCCAGGCCGTCAACATCAAGGTCTACCGGGCGCTCCTGGAGAGCGTGGCCAGCGAGCAGGGCGCGCGCATGAGCGCCATGGAGAACGCGACCAACAACGCCACGGACATGATCTCCAGCTACACCCTGCTCTACAACCGCACCCGTCAGGCGGTCATCACCAAGGAGCTGATGGAGATCGTCTCCGGCGCCGAGGCCCTCAAGTAGTCCGCCTCCCGATCCGTTGGACCCCCACGAGGGCCCGCTCGCGCTCCCCACGGCGCGGGTCGGGCCCTTCGTCGTTCGTCGTTCGTCGTTCCTCCTGGCCGGAAGGCAGGCGGGGAAGAAGGTTTCCACGGGGGACTGGCGCCGGGGACACCGCTCCGCTAAGCGGGACTTACGCGCGCGGACCCGGGAGGCTTGACCCTGCCGGGGGGCCCCCGGTAAAGGGGGCGCGCCCACCCCTTTTCTTGGGGTCGATTTCCTGATGGGCGGCGGCGTCCCGGCCGCTCGCCATACGAGACAAGGCAGAGGATTCCATGAGCGCTCAAGTTCCGACGACTGGCAAGGTCACGCAGGTTCTCGGCCC
>SECN01000381.1 GCA_004173515.1 Myxococcaceae bacterium
CTGAAGGGCTGGCAGTTCCCCACCCCCAAGGGCGGCCTCGTCATCATCACGTATCCGTTCCTCTTCAACTCGGTCGGCTACTGACGCGGGCGGGGGAGGAGGCCCGCGTCAGTAGCCGACCGAGTTGAAGAGGAACGGATACGTGATGATGACGAGGCCGCCCTTGGGGGTGGGGAACTGCCAGCCCTTCAGGCTGCTGAGGATGCACGCTTCGACGGAGGCATTGCGCAGGGTGGAGGACTTGGTCTTCGCGGAGGCGACGCGGCCGTTGAGCCCGATGCTCCACTCCAGCACGACCTTGCCGGCGAGGCCCGGGTCCTTGAGCAGCGCGCGCTCGTAGCAGCCGTGGACCTCGTTGAGGTGGCTGTTGATGACCTTGGCCACGGCCTCGCGGTCCACGGTGCCCTGGGTGGAGGAGATGCTGCGGGCGGTGGCGCGCGTGACGGTGCCGCCGACCGCGCCCTTGCCCACGCCGCCCGCGCCCAGCGCGCCGATGCCGCCGCCGCCCTTGCCGCGCAGCAGCTCCGCGCCGAGCGTGGCGCCGCCGCCCTTGCCGCCGCCGCCCAGGCCGAAGGTGCCCAGGCCCGCGTTGGCGATGGGCGCCTTGCCGATGAGCCCGGAGAGTTTGTAGTTGGTCTGCTTGACGTTCTTGTTGCCCGGGCCGCTGCCCAGCTTGTCCACGGCGGCCAGCAGGTCATTGGCGGCGGGGCCGGCGGCGGACAGCTTCGCGAGCGCCTTGAGGGCCTTGCTCTCCGGAGCGGCGGCGACGGCCTTGGGCTCCGGGGCCTGCTGCTTCACGGGCTTGGGCGGGGCCTTCTCCGCGACGACGGCCTTCTCCTTGACGGGCTCCTTCTTCTTGAGGGCCTCCAGCTTCTTCTTGGCCTCTTCCTTCTTCTTGGGCTCGGGCGCGATGAGGCGCAGCGCCACGGGGGGCAGGTTCTTCTGGGTGAAGTCCGCGGTGGCGGGGCCCTGCGGCCGCATGGCGATGAAGTAGCCCAGGCCGCCGCCGAAGATGGCGAGGAAGAAGAGGGTCAGCCAGGGCAGGCCCTTGAGCGGGTTGACGAAGACGCGCTCGGGGACGGGCGCCGCGTAGGCGACGAGCGACATCTTGCCCTGCGTGAGGCGCGCGGCGGCGCCGTCGCGCAGCGTGACGAAGCGGCGGCTGCCGTCGGACTCGAGCGCCGCGGAGGTGACGGGGGCGAAGCGGCCGTCGGCGCCGCCCTTCTCCACGTCGGTGCCGGGGGGCACGAAGAGGCGGTAGTTGCCGTTGACGGATTCAGCGAGCGTGAAGGCGTCGCCCTCGGGGAGGGTGAAGCCCCACAGCGGCATGGGGGCCTGGTCCTCCAGGGCCGCCTTGACGGGCTTCTTCGCGTCCGGGGCGAAGCGGCGCGCGTCGCGGCGCACGGCACCCCAGTACAGCTCCATGTAGAGCTGTGAGGCGCCCTTGCCCGGGCCGATCTTCGGCGCGTGCGTGGGGCGGGTGGCCACGGCCTTGTCGCGCAGCAGCGGGCCGGAGGGGGCCGCGGTGTCCAGGTCCACGTCCGCCAGCAGCTCGTCCGCGACGAGGAGGCTGGGCATGGCCTCGGACGGGGGACGGCGGCGGGTGGAAGGGACGGTGCCGGCGGGAACGCCCGCGGGAGGGGAGCGCTTCTCGGGCGCATGCTGCGGATGCGAGGCCTGGGCGTGGGCTGCCGCCTGCGGAGCATGGGTCGCCGGGGCGCCCTGAGCGAACGCGGCCGGCGGGTGGGCGGCTTGCGCGTGTCCCGCTTGAGCGTGGGCCGCTTGTGCATGTCCGGCCTGGGCGTGTCCCGCTTGCGCGCGGGCGGCATGCGCGTGCGCCGCCTGCTGCTGTGCGTAGGCGGCCTGCTGCTGCGCGTGCGCGGCCTGAGCAGCGTGCTGCGCATGTGCTGCCTGCGCGGAGTGCTGCGCATGAGCGGGGTGCTGCGCCTGCGCCGCGTGTTGTGCCTGCGCGGCCTGCTGCTGTGCGTAGGCGGCCTGCTGTGCCTGGGCCGCCTGCTGTTGCGCATGCGCGGCTTGTTGCGCCTGCTGCTGTGCGTACGCGGCCTGCTGCGCCTGCGCGGCCTGCTGCTGTGCGTAGGCGGCCTGTTGCGCCTGCTGCTGCGCGTATGCGGCCTGCTGGGCCTGGGCTGCCTGCTGCTGCGCATACGCGGCCTGTTGTGCCTGCTGCTGTGCGTAGGCGGCCTGCTGCGCTTGAGCCGCCTGCTGCTGCGCGTAGGCGGCCTGTTGCGCCTGCTGCTGCGCGTAGGCGGCCTGCTGCGCCTGCGCACCGTTCTGGGGCGCGAAGCCGTGTTGCGCTCCGTTCGCGCCGTGCGGCGGCGCGGCGGGCGGTGCTCCGGTGTTGCCGAAGAGGGCGGCGACCTCGGGGGGAGGCTGCGGCTTGGTCTCGACGGGGCGCTGGTTGAGGATCCGCGTCTTCAGGACGAACGGGCCGCACAGCACCTCGTCCACGGAGCGGATCTCACACGCGGTGACCTGGTGCCCGTTGACGAAGACGCCGCTGGTGCCGCCGCCCGCGTCCTGGATCGCGGTGCGACCGTTCTGGAAGTACAGCATCGCGTGGCGTGGAGACACGGAGGCATCGTCCAGACGCAGGTCCGACGCCGCGTCGGAGCCGAGCGCGTAGGTACCAGGGACGAAGACCTCCGTCCCCACCAGGAGGCCGTCGCGGAGGATGACGACTTGCAGGACGCTGGGCTGGCCGCTCAACGGTGACGCTCCCTTCGAAGGGTGATGGGCGGTACGGCCCTACTGGTCGTATCGGAGCGGAAGCTGTCGCGCTCACGAAGCATCGACCGCACCTTCAACTCCTTGCGGTCATACAGGTACACCGCGCCGGACTTGTTCGTCTGGCCCTGGATGAGCCGATCGTCGAAGTCGATGCGCGCGGGTCCCCGCTGCGGAGGCGCGGACGAGGCCGCGGCGCCGGCATCACCGGTCACCGGATCCGTGACGGTGCCCGCACTCGACTTCGTGTCGATGCGCGGCGGCGCCTTGTTCGCGCCCTTCTTGGCCTTGGCCGCCTTCGCCTTGGAGGCGCGTCCACGCCCCTGGGCCCAGGCATCGTTCGCGGTGGAGAGGGGACCGAAGCCGAGCACGCTGGCGACGGCACAGAAGAAGAGGAAACGTCGCATCATCAACAGGTTAAGCGATGCGTGCCCCAAGCTGTCAACGCACACTCCAGCGCCATGCGTTGACGGGTGTCGGGCAGGTGTGGGGGGCAGTCCACCTCACGTGGGGCGGGATCTCCACGCCCGGCCCCGCTTCTTTCCGGCACGCTGGAAAGCTCGCGTGTGATTCCCTCCCAAGGTTTGCTTCCCCAGCATGCGAGCAGACGTGGTGTGAAGTCTTCCCGGGGCGGTGGGCGGATGGAGGATGCTCGCGGGACGGAGGTTCGCGCTCGTGAAGGGAGGCATTCGTTGGTGGGGACTGACCGCGGGGGTGCTCGGGATCCTGGGCCTCGCGGTCGTGGGGATGCGGCAGCGCGGAGCTGTTCCGCCGCCCGATGCGCTCCCTGTCGCGGCGCCCGTCCCCGCTGAGCCCCGGCCCGTCCTGCGGTCCGTGGGCCCGAAGCTGACCAGCAACCAGACCTCGCAGCCGCTCTCCCTCTACGGAGAGGCGCTGGTGCCGGGGTTGCGGCTGGTGCTCGGAGCGCCTTTCTCGCGCGAGCTGCCGCTCACGGTGGTGGACCCAGGCCACGCCTACGCGAGGCTGCCCGCGGATCTCACGCTGCCCGAGGGCACGTTCCAGGCGGACGTGCAGGTGTCGCTGGCCGCGAGCACGGGGCCGCGGCCGACGGGCACCGCGCGGCTCACGGTGGTCAACGACGCGGCCTTCCCGGACCTGACGGCGCTGGCCATCGCGCCGGATGGGCGCACGCTCTTCGTCGCTTCTCCACCCACGGACACCGTGTTCGCGCTCGACGTGGCGTCGGGCCGCGTGGAGACGCTGGCGGTGGGGGATGGGCCGTCGGCGCTCGCGACGTGGAAGGACAAGGCGGGCCGTCCGTGGCTGGGCGTGGCGCACCAGTCCGACGCAGGACTCTGGCTGTACGCGTTGGATGCGGCGGAGCGGAAGCCCCGCGTCGTGCCCACGCCCTCCGGCGCGTGGGGGCTGGAGGTGGATGGCGCGCGCGGCGTGGCCTACGTGGCGGAGCACGTTCGCGACACGGTGCACGCGCTCGCGCTGGAGGACGGGCGTGAGCGCTGGAGCGCGCCGGTGGATCCGAACCCGCGCGCGCTGGCGCGGTGGAAGGGCTTCCTGGCGGTGGGCAGCCTCCAGACGGGGCAGGTGGTGCTGCTGAGGCAGGACGACGGTCGGGAGCTGGCGCCGCTGGTTCCGAAGCCGGGCGTGCCCATCGTCGGAGGCACGACGCAGGCGTACTCCGCGCAGGTGATGGGCGGCAAGGCGCCACGCGCGCTGGTGGCGAGCGAGCGGCTGGGGCGCGTCTTCATGTCGAGCCTGGGGCCGAACGTGGGCCCCAACGCCCAGCGCATGGAGGTGAGCGCGAACAGCGGCGTCGCGGTGTTGGACCTGGACCGGCAGCAGGTGGTGCGGCACCTGGGCTTCGGCGCGGGCGTGACGGAGGGACTCGCGCTGGAGGACCGCGCCGGGTTGCTCTACGCGGCGGACACCGGGCTGGGGCAGGTGCGGGTGCTGGACGCGAAGGCGTTGGTGGCGGAGGACGCGGCCGCGCGGGCGGCGTTGCTCCAGACGTTGCCCATCCCCGTGCCCGAGGACACGCCCCGGATCCTCCCGAAGGAGGAGCTGGGGATGAAGGGGAGGGCGGGGGACGAACTGCACTCGGGGCCGCGCTCGCTGGTGCTGGCTCCGGACGGACGCACGCTCTACGTGCTCAACCGCTTCACGGGAACGGTGGCGGTGGTGGACGTGCACGACGCGCGCGCGGGTCGGGCCCGGGTGGTGCGGCAGTGGCCGGTGGTGGACCTGCATCCGCGCGAGCAGCGCCGGCTGGGCCAGGTGCTCTACTTCTCCGACGTGGGCCGCACGGGCATGAGCTGCGATGCGTGTCACATCGAGGGGCACACCGGCGGCGTGTTCTTCGAGAAGACGCGGCCCATGCGCATCTACCGGTCGACGACGGTGCTGGGCAGCCGGGACACGCCGCCCTACTTCACCCCGGCGAGCACGCGCAGCCTCGAGGAGACGGCGCGGACGGTGGGTGGGCGCAACCGCTACCACAACCCGGATCCGTCCCCCGCGGAGGTGGAGGCGCTGGCGCTCTTCTCATCCCTGCTGCCCACACCGCCGAATCCCTACCGGGGCACGGATGGAGCGCCATTGGAGACGGTGACGTTGCCGGACGGCAGGTCCGGGCATCCGGTGAAGGGAATGGCGCTGTTCGAGGGACGGGCGCGTTGCATGGGATGTCATCCCGCGCCCCTGTTCACGTTGGATCAGGACCCGGCGACGCGAGGCCAGTACCAGGACGTCGGCACGCCGGTGGCACTGCCCCTGCGTCTGGAACAGCAACACCTGGTGACGGGCGCGGCGCCGCCATCGCTGGTGGGGACCTGGGACGTCTGGCCGCTGCTGACGAGCGCCACGGCGGGCTACGCGGTGCGCGAGGACCGGCTGGTGGTGGACTCCCGCTTCCCGCTGCGCACGTTGCTGGAGACGCCGGGCCTGAAGCACGGCGAAGCGCAGGCCCTCACGCCGGAAGAGCGCGACGACCTGCTCGCCTACCTGCTCACGCTGTGATGTAAGGCCCGCGATGCCGCGAACGCCTCGGTGGGTGATGCTCCTCATGGCGTCCGCCCTTCAAGGGGCGTGCGCGACGGTGCAGCCTCCCAGTACCGAGCCGGCGCCCTGCCCGAAGCACGAAGCGGCTTCCGCGCGGGTGGAGTTCCAGGAGCCAGGTTTCGACGGGCAGAGCCTGTCGGGACGGCTGCTGCTCGGTGCGGTGGACGGCAGCCTGTGCGTGGACAGGAGGCTCATCGAGAGCTTCACCCTGAACGTGGAGCGGGTCCTGGATTGCGCCACGGGCCAGCCCCTCGGGTTCCTCATCGTCGACGTCCGGGCACCGCCACGTCGGGCAGAGGACGTCCTGCTCCTCGAACCCGGCCAGTGGTACGGGAGGAACGTCTCCGTTCCCCTCTTCTCCCCCTCGGGACCTGGCCCCGGATGTATCGACGTGGAGCTGTCGGTCCACACCCTCGACACCCCCAACGTGGGCGCGCTGCGGGTCCGTGCGATGCGCGCTCCGTCAGGATTTCCTGATGCGGGCCCGTCTCCCGTCCATGAGTCGCAGCCGTAGCCGCTCGCGGCTCACCGCGCCGGATCGGAGTGGAACGGGAGCAGCACCGCGGCCCGGACCCTGTCCGTCAGCGCTTCGGCGAACAGGTTCCACCCGAACGCCGCGAACGTGAGCAGGGCCATGATCCCGCTGAACAGCCACAGCCCCATCATCACCGCGATGCCCAGGTGCATGCCCAGCGTCATCAACACCCAGAGCGCCCGGGTGCGCCGGGGCCAGATGCAGACCACGTAGCCCACCTCCACCACCAGCGTGCCCCACGTCGCCAGCTTCACCACCCACGGCACGGACGCGAGCCACGCGAAGTCGAACTGGCCGTACTGGGGCTGCATCAGCACGTCCCAGAGCACCGTCCCGTCCCGCCAGGTGGGACCCAGCATCTTCTCCACGCCCGTCGACGCGTAGATGATGCACAGGTGCAACTGCAACACGCGCAGCGAAAGCGTCGCCGCCGCGGTCGGTGCGCTGGAGGTCCTCCCGGCGCCCGCGTCGAAGGAGAACGCCGCTCCCACCGGCATCACCACGCAGTAGAACAAGCTGATGTGCGCGAAGGTCTCCACCCCGTAGGCGAAGAAGCTGATGCTGTTCAAGAGCGCCGTGTGCAGCGCCCACGCCACCACGGCGGACAGCCGCGTGCGGAAGCCCAGCAGCAACCCCACGAGTGACAGCACGTAGAGGAGCGTCACGCCATGGATGCCGGCTTCCTGGGAGACTCCCAGCGGTGCCAGCGCGCCCACCATCACATCCAGCCGGGGAAGCACGGAGGAGGCCAGCGGTTCGGAGACGCTCCAGGGCACCAGCCCCCGGTTGCCCAGCAGCTCCGGAAGGCTCCCCGCGAGGGTCCACGCCTGCGCGAGCAGCAACGACGCGACGCCGATGCGGAACACCCCCAGGGGCTGCGGGGAGGACGGCGCGCTGACGAACGCGGCCAGGCGCTGGCCCGCGAGGACTTTCCAGGTCGTGACCGCGCTCATGGCGTCACCGCCGTCGCCGACGAGGTCGCGGGAGTCCGGCGCTCGAACACCGCCCGGTATTTCTCCGACCAGAGGGGCAGCTCACCGCCGCGGTGAGCCTCCATGCTCGGAATGTCGAGGACGTCCACATGCACGATGACGGAGCGGGCCTCCGGATGGCGGCCGAACATCACCGCCGCCCATGCGCGGGCCAGGTTGTCCCGGCGGTCCTGGATGCCGAAGCGCAACATCATGGAATGGATGCGCACGTTCACCGCGCTGTTCTCGAACTGGAAGTCGTCGCGCAGGCGCTCGCCGGACGCGTGCTCCAATTCGAACGAGACCCGCACCGCCGGGCCCACGCCGGGGGCGAAGAAGCTGTAGCCGCTGCTCGCGCCCGTCCAGTGCGTATAGCCCTTGGCCCACGGTCTCACGGCGTCCGGTGAATGAGCGACAATGGGGATGCGCAGCGCACCGCAGGCCACCAGCAGCAGGTGCAGCGCGGCGAGGCCGGTGAACAACCCGTGCCAGGAGGTCAGGGAGTGTCGCATGGGGGCTCCAGCCCGAGCACCGGAGGGGGGTCCTCCGGCGTCGGGTGTCACTGGGAACAATGGCTACGACTACCGAGAGGGCTCAGGAGGGACGGGCCTGCTCAGTTGCAGTTGCCGTTGGTGTTCTGACCGAAGAGGTTCAGCAGGTTGATGATGGAGCCACCGCCCACGACGTTGCCGTTGTTGTTGCCGATGAACGTGCCGATGAAGCCGCAGTTGCCGTTCCCGCTGCCGCCACCGGTGCCGCCCGCCAGCACGCCGTCCTTCGCCACGAGGACGACCTCCTCCATGGGAACCGCCTGCCGCGGGTCGCTGCGCTTCACGTCGGAGCCGTGCGCCAGAGCACCCGTCGCGCCCAGCGCCAACGCGAGCATCGCCACCGTGCCGCCGACCTTCAGGTTCGTCTTCTTCATTGTGTGCTCCTTGGGATTGGACAACGAGGGCAATGTTTTTCCTCCGCTGGAAATCGGTAGCGTCCCGGTAAGGCCAGGGTGTTGTTGGGTGCCGGGGGCATGGCGGACGGGGTCGTCCATGAGCGCCAGGCAGGCGTGGTTTTTCCCCACCGGCATGAAATGTCGGTCCTGACTGCGCGTCCTCGCGCGGGCTCATGCCGCTGGACGCTTGCGTCGGACTGGGGGGCTGGGGTCTACAATCAAACGAATGCGTTCCTCCCCCCGGGTCGCCTGGCTCCTGGTTCCAGCGCTTTTGTGGTCCTGCTCCGACGCGGGGCTGTACGCGCTCGACCGTCGCTCGGGTGGCTCCCGGGACCGCGCCAGCTTCGAGGGGGACGTCTGCGTCCCCGAGGCCACCGGCGACGCGTTCCCCGTGAAGGTCATCTTCGCCCTCCAGGGCGGCACCGGCGTGGAGACGGAGCTGGTGGGCTACGCGGTGGACGGCCTCACGACGCTCACCTCGCGCTTCACCGGCCCGCAGCTGCGCTTCGGGCTCGTCGCCTTCCACTCGGTGGCCACCGGCCTCCAGGGCAGCTTCACCGACGCGGCCAGCTTCCAGGCCGTGCTGCCGCGCTACGCCAGCTACCAGCAGCAGGGGCCCATCAGCATCCGCTCCGCGCTGCGGCTGGCCAAGAGCCTGATGTCCGGCGACATGCAGGCGGCCTGTCGGGGCGAGGTCGCCCGCTCGCGCTACGTCGTCGTGCCCGTCATCCGCAGCGCGGATGTGAGCTGTGACAACCCGGCGTACAACATCGGCATCGACAACCGCTGCACCGCGCTGTCGCAGGCGGCCGGCTGCAACACGACGCCTGAATCCCAGGCCACGTGCAACGCCTCGTGCAGCCAGTGCGAGCTGACCGCCGTGGTGGGCGAGCTCAAGGCGCTCGCGGAGCAGTTCGGCGCGGGCGAGGTCAGCATCCAGCCCATCTATGTGCGCGGCGCCGTGCCGGACCCCGTCACCCGCCTCCAGGTGGCCGCCATCGCCAACGCGGGCGGCAGCGAGCCGGTGGAGACGGACTTCGCCGGCCTGCCCAACGCGCTCGCGCGGCTGGACTACGGCTCGCTCGACAACGCGCGACGAGCGCGCCCTGGGCCTGGACCCCATCGTGTCCGACACCGACCAGGACGGCCTCATGGACGGCGTCGAGCTGCGCATGGGCCTGGATCCGCTCGCCGTGGACATCATCAACGGGTGCAGCGTGGTGCTGGACACCGACGGCGACCGGCTCAACGACTGCGAGGAGCGCGTGCTCGGCACCGACCCCTGCGTGGGCGACAGCGACGGTGACGGGCTCCCGGACCTGGTGGAGGCCCTGTCCCAGACCAACCCGCTCGTGCCGGAGGACCTGCTCGACAGCGACCGTGACGGCCTGTCCAACGTCGCGGAGGTCGAAGCCCACGGCGACCCCCTGAGCGCCGACCGCGACTTCCACCGCGAGCGCGGCTACGGCTACTCCATCGTCCCGCTGCCCTCGGTGGGCACCAGCAACCGCGCCTGCTACCGCACCCGCGTGGAGAACGTCTCCCTGGTCCCCACCCTGGAGCGCCCCCATCCGTTCTTCCCCGGCGAGTTCATCCCGGCGGGCACCAACGAGGTCTACCTGTACCTCCAGGTGGGCCGGGACAATGATCCGCGCGGCGCGGGCGTGGGCTCCCTCTTCATCCAGGAGATCCAGTACGACGCCAGCACCGGCCGCACCCCCGCCGGCATCCTTCCGCTGCTCTCCGACGACTTCATCGTCGGGACCTGAGCCCCCGCCCAGGCGTGGGGTTTCCCCCACAGTCTCAATGGGGTGTGCCCCCCACACCCAGCCTGTAGCACCGCACCACGAGCCCACAACCCCTTGAAGTTCCTGGCATTCACAGCAGCCAGGCAGACGGATCGCCTCTTGCTAGGAGAGGGCTTGTGAAAGGAGTCACCATGACTATCGCTCGCTTTGCCCCCCTGTTGGCGCTCGGAGCCTTCCTGGTGCTGGCCCCCAGCACCGTGCAGGCCCAGGATCAAAACCCGGACAACCCGGAGTGCCTCGGAGATGAGTGCGGTCGCCCCAAGGAAGAGGGTGGCGGCTGTGGCTGTGGCTGTGGTTGTTCCGTGTGGGTGGCGTACACGGACGACGGCAAGACGCTGTCGTACACGGATGACGCGGACGGCGACGGCAAGGCGGACGACAAGGACAACTGCCCGTTCACGTCCAACCGCGACCAGACGGACGGCGACGGCGACCTGGCCGGTGACTCCTGCGACAACTGCGCGGCGGTCTCCAACGCCACGCAGCTGGACACGGACGGCGACGGCATCGGCGATGCGTGCGATCCGGACGACGACAACGACGGCAAGGCGGACGGCGCGGACAACTGCCCCTCCATCCCCAACGCCAACCAGGCGGACAACGACGGCGACGGCATTGGCGACGTCTGTGACGACGACGACGACAACGACGGGCACAAGGACGGCGCGGACAACTGCCCGCTCGTCGCGAACCAGGACCAGGTGCTGCCCTCGGACGTGAGCCAGTGCCGCGTGGACGCGGACGGCGACAACATCTCCGACAACCTGGACAACTGCCCCGGCCTGTCCAACGGCACGCAGAAGGACACGGACGCGGACGGCATCGGCGATGACTGCGACGCGGACACCGACAACGACTCGGTGCTCAACGACGCGGACAACTGCGAGTTCGTCGCCAACCGCGACCAGGCGGACGACGACGGTGACGGCATCGGTGACGCGTGCGACACGCGCTACTGCGTGGTGCTCAACCGCGACCGCCCCAACGACTGCCTCGACCCGAAGGCGCCCTTCAGCGTGGGCACCGGCGGCGTGCTGAACGTGGAGAAGACGGGCATCTCCGTGCGCCCGCCGCTGTTCGCCAACCGCAACGGCGCGGCCATCGAGTACACCTGGACGGTGGTGAAGCGTCCCTCCGGTTCCACCGCGGTGGTGGAGAACCCCAAGGGCGCCGTCACCTACAGCCGTCACTGGGAGTACCAGTACGTGGACGGCAGCGTGCCCAACTTCCAGCCGGACAAGGAAGGTGAGTACGAGCTCCAGGTGTCCACGCGCCTGGCCTTCTCCGACCGCGTGTTCCCCGACCAGCGCGCCTCCGTGTCCAGCCTGTTCCTGAAGGTGGGCCAGGATGAGGCTGGCAGCGGCTGCACGTCGCTGCCCGCGGGGGGCAGTGTCGCCGCCCTGGGAGCGGGCGTGCTCGGCCTGCTCCTGCGCCGTCGTCGGAAGGCGTAAGGTCCACCCCCCATGCCCGGAGGTCCGCATCGCATGCGCCGTCAGCTCGTGGTTCCGTTTCTTGCGACCGGCCTCCTGGCCTTGTTGGGTGTGATGTCCTGTTCCGACTCGCTCCTGGAGCCGCGTGCCCAGGAGCAGTCGCAACTGGATGACAAGCTGACGCTCACCGGCCGGGTGTGTACGCGCCCGGCCAACCCCACCGGCTTCCCGGTGAAGGTGGTGCTCGTCGTCGACGAGTCCGGCAGCATGTGCGTGTCGGATCCTCCGGGCTCGCAGGAGGGCAGTGGCTTCTGCGAGCGCGCGGAGGTGCAGGGCATCATCCCGCCCGGCGTCACCGAGCCGGCGCGCGTGCGCGCCCTGAAGAACCTGGTGGCGGGCTTCAAGCGCATCAACGACCGCCGCGAGGGCAACATCAGCATCGCCATCGCCCCGTTCGAGACGAACGTGAAGAACACCTGGCCGCCCGCCGCGACGGGTGACCGCTTCGCGCCTCCGGGGAACATCAACGGCTACATCGAAGGGCTCCAGTCGCAGCTGGGCAAGGGCACCGACTACCAGGGCGCGCTCAGCTACGCGTACAGCCTCATCGCCAGCGACATCGCCGCGGTGTCGCAGGCGACGCCGGAGCTCTTGCCGCGCACGCGCTACGTCGTCGTGTTCCTCACCGACGGCACGCCGTACCCGCGCTGCTCCGGCAACGACAACCTGTCCGTCTACGCGGGCCCGGACAGCCCGGACCTCACCTGGCGCGACTCCATCTCCAGCTTCTGCAACGCCACCAGCACCACCGACGCCATCACCGGCTTCGAGGTGGGCACCGACCGCAACCAGAACTACCAGCTCTTCAGCTA
>SECN01000042.1 GCA_004173515.1 Myxococcaceae bacterium
GCGGGGCAGCGCGGTGACCAGCTCGTAGACGATGTTCTGCGGCGGAGGTCGCGGGGCCGGTCCGATGAAGAGGGCCAGGCCCGCGAGCACCCGGAAGCTCGGCGTGCCCGGCGCGTCGCCCAGGCCTACCCCGCCCAGCGCGAAGCCCTCCAGCCACCGCGCGAACGCATAGCGCAGGCCTCCCAGCACCTCGCCCCGCGTGCGCTGCTGCTCCCAGGCGTAGGCGCCACGAGCGGAGACCTCTCCCCGCAGCGCCGTGCCCACCGTCAGCCCCGCGCCGACCTGGAGCTCGCTGCCCACGCTGTCACTCGCCTCCGCGCCCAGCGAAACGGAAGGGCGCAGGAGCACGCCTGCCTCCAGCGCGGGTGACACCCAACCGAACTGCTTGCCCAGCAGCAGCCGTCCCCAACCGCTGACGCCGCTGTCCCGCACCAGCGCGCCCGAAGCGCCCACGGGCAACTGGACGCCCAGGTCCAGCGCCAGGTGGAGCGCCTCCGGTGAGAGCCTGCCGAGCAGTCCCAGCCGGGCGTCGAAGCGGGGCGCGCCCAGCCCGCTGCGCGAAGGGGAGGCGACGCCCTGGGACGCGGTCAGGTCGTCGCCCCGCTGCCTCACCACCACGGGGAGCTGGCCCTGCAACTCGAGCCACGGCAGCACGCCGACCGCCAGCGCCAGCAACCCGGTGGTCCGGTAGCGGAGGAAGGACGCGTCCTCTGCGTCGACGTGGAAGACCCGGGGCGCCCGCTGGTAGTGCCCCAGCAGGGACACACGCAGCGACCCCGGGGCCAGCAGCTCGCCGTTCCCGAGCGTCAGCGGCCCCAGGCCGGGGTTCACCTCCAGGCGCTCCAGCGAGAAGGAGGTGACGGGCGCGGCCTCCTGGGCAAGGCCGGGGGCCGCGAGGAGCAGCAACCCCAGCGCGGCCCTTCCGTATCGATGCGAGGCCCGTCCCATGGCCGCATCATCCGTCAGATGCCCCCGCCGGGCGATGACGGAGCGACAGGTCCGGCCGCCATCAGGGGACTTCTGTCTGGAACCGGGGAGGAGACGCGTCGCGCGCGGCTCCGATTCCAGGCGCGGGTTGCCCTCCTTCGCGACCACCGCGCGACGTCCAGGAGGCCCACGCCACGCTCCGCCCTCACGGTTCCCGGCGCGGTGCGCAGGTCATCTCCGCTGTTCTGATGCCAGACCGGACCGGGCGTCCATTGGCTTGACCCTGGATTGGGAGGAACCTGCCCGGGCCCACCGATGAAAGGCGAAGCCGTCATGACGATGAAGACCTCCTGCCGAAGCCACCGTGTGCTGTCCCTGTTGCTGGGAGCGCTGCTGCTGGCTTCCTGCGACAAGGGCGCGGCGAAACCCGAGCCTGATCCGGATGTCGAGCCGGGAGCGCTGAAGCCGGGACAAAGCGGGGAAGGGGAGCTGACGGAAGTGGGGCAGCGGGTCCGCTACGAGCTGGCCACGAAGGCCGGACACTTCTACCGGTTCGGCTGCCAGGCCGACACCCTGCCCATCTGCGAGGTGCGGAGGCTCGATCCGAGCACGCTGGAGCCCCTGCCGCCCGCCACCCAGACGTCCTATGCCTTTGCCGCCGTTTCCTGGCGTGCGGCCCTGGATGAGACCGCCATCGTGGACGTGCGCTCGTCCATCAACACGCCGGTCCAGGTCGGCCGGTACACCTTTGACTTCTCCGAGACCGATGACACCGAAGGCAATACGGTGCAGGACGCCGTCTCCAAGGCGGTCCCGTCGGAGTTCACGGGCGTCCTGAACGGTCCGGTCCCGGAAGACGTGGATGTCTTCCGCTTCTCCATTCCAAAGGGACACATCCTGGCGGTGCGCTGCATCGGGTCAGGCGACTTCGGCCCCGAAGCGGAGATGGTGCGGGCGGATGGCACCCTGCTCAACAGGTACGTCTACCTGGGCACCCGGGCGGGAGAGGCGGCGCTGTCCGCCGAGAACGACACCGGGGAGGACCTCTTCGTGCGCGTCTTCTTCACGGCGGGGCAAGGGGCCCCCCGGGTGGATGGCTATCGTTGCACGGCGGCGGACAACGGCGTGGACGATCATCCGGATGCGCCACCGGAGGCCACGGTGGTGACGGTGCCCTCGACGACCGATGTGGAATTCTGGCCCCAGGGAGACGTGGACGTGCTCGCGGTGGACCTGGTGGAAGGTCACACGTACCTGCTGGCCTCGAATGGACACCCCTTCTATGCCGCCACGACGGTGCTGGATGCCCAGGGCACCCTCGTCGCGAAGGACCTGGTGAGCAACTTCAATCCCGGGGCCGAATTCACGGCGCCTGGCACCGGGCGTTATTTCCTCTCGCTTCGGCGCGTCCAAGGCTCCGGCGTCTGGAAGTTCCTCAATCCCACGAGCTTCTCCTACAGCATCTCCGAGGTCGCGCCGTAGCGGAACGGATGGGCCGGGGAGGAGGCGGGCGGCCTCCTCCCCGGTCCGTTCATGCTCCAGGGGGACTCAATTCGTCCGCATGAGCATGAACCCGCCGTAGCTCTTCCAGTTCACGTTGGGCCTCCAGGCGAGCTGGGAGTCGATGAAGAAGACCTGGCCCCTGAAGTTGATGACGTTGAAGACATGCCCGCCCGTCGGGTTGCCCGCGTAGGTCCCGGCCACGATGCCGCGACTGCCCGGGCCCCACGCCGTCAGGGTCTTCTCGATGGCCTGCTTCCCCGCGATGCTCTCGAAAGTGCCACCGAACTGCGCCTCCAGGACATCGAGCTGGGTCGTCGAGCCGGCGACCGCGATCCTCGGGGACCTCGCCAGCGTGGAGTCGACAGCGCTCACCACGCGCGCGCAGTTCCTGCCGCATTGCGAGGGGTTGATGACCGTGGATCTGATTTCGATGTCATTGATGCGCATGTACTGCTCGAAATCCGCGGCGGTGTCGACCTTGGCCGGCCCGACGATCGACGACATCTTCGGGGCCATCCACGAACCGACGATGCCGGTGACGCTCCCCACCGCGTAATACCAACTGTCCCCGCCGGAAGTGATGCCCCAGTCCGCGCGCATCCGCTGCGTGCAGCCCGGGCACCAGAACATGAGCGAGTCGCCGAAGCCCTGCGCGAAGCTCGACCACCGGTCAATCGTCGCGTTCTCCCGGGTGGCGGTGACCTCCGCGCCCTGCTCCGTCGCGAGGACCCGGTCGATCACCTCCTGGTCCGTGAAGCCCGCGGCCCCCATGGAGTCGAAGTTGAACGACGGGTCCATGACGATGCCGGTGGCCACGCGGACGATGATTTTCAGGTTCAGGCCCCTGAGGGTCTTGGGTCCCTGGGGGAACGCGGCCGTGGCCGCGATGGGGCTGGCCGCCTGGGGATCCGCGCCGCCGCCGGACACGCCCGAGGAGGGAAAATACAGGCCGGGGTTGTTGATGGAGCTGGGGCCGCCTCCGCCGCCCGGCATGTCCGGGAAGCCGCCTCCCGAGGGCCCCCCGCACTCCTTGCCCATGCACCCCGAATCCATGCCCGTCGGATCGGCGCGGTTGATGGGATCGTTCATCGCGAACGCATAGGGATGGGTGGAGGCCGCGGTGCGGACGACGAGCAGCGGATCCCGGCTGAAGAAGCGGCCGATGACCGGGTCGTAGATGCGGGCGCCCAACCGCGCCACCCCCAGCGACTCCAGGGCCTCACCGCCGTTCCACTGGTCGCTGGAGTAGAGCAGGGCGCCCGGTGCCACGGTGCCGCTGGACTTCGCCTCGCCGAACGGCTGGTAGTCCACGTCCTGGATGAACTTGCCCTTGATGTCGGCGGAGTAGCGCGCGCCGCGCATCTCCCCGAAGGGGAAGCGCCAGGGGCCCTTGGAGCCCTGCCGGGTGGCGACGATGCCGCCCGGGCCCGGGATGTGGCGGGTGAGGACCTGGGTGCTCGTGCCGTTGATGACCTGGTCCCTCAGCTCCAGGTGGTTGCCGAACCTCCACTCGTGCCGGGCATCCTTGCCGGTGACACGCAGGTCCAGCTCCCGCAGGCTGCCCAGGGCGCCGGAGCGGAAGGTGGCGGTGCCCTCTGGCGCGGAGATGGAGCGCACGTCGCCGGAGGGCAGATAGGCCAACTGGCGCAACCCCGTGCGCGTGGGCTGGCTGAGCACGTTGCCGGAGCTGTCGTGGGTGACGTTGCACGCGGTGCCCCCCAGGCCGCCGTTGCCATAGCCGATGCGGCAGAGCCGGTCGCGGTCCACGGTGCCGTGGCTCATCGTGGCGTCGGCGGTGCCGAGCACGTCGTTCTGGGTGAGCACGTTGCCCAGGGCGTCGTAGGTGTAGCTCCAGTCCGCCAGGGAGGTGGCCCCCTGGGTGCGCTTGGAGGTCGCGAGCCTGCCGAGCGCGTCGTAGGAGAGGTTCGTCTTCACGCCGGGGGAGGCGCCGTTGACGGTCTCCGTGCGCACCATCTCGCGGCCCACGGCGTCGAAGGAGGCAATGCCGATGGCGCGGGAGCCGTAGCTGGAAGCGAGGGTCATGCTGCGCGGCAGCCGGCGCCCCGTGTCGGCGTAGTCCCCGACGAACTCCACCACGCCCCCGTGGACGGCATTGCGCGTCCGACCGAACGGGTCGATGGACTTCGCCACGTAGAGTTCCTGGCTGATGTCCGGACCCTCGTACTTGACGTACATGGGCCGGCGCGCGGTGTCGTAGGCGTACCAGGTCACCTCCTTCTCGTAGCCGGTGTCGGGCAGGTAGAGCGTGAACGCGTCGAGCGCCCCGTCCGCGTGCAGGTCGTTCGTCTCGACGTAGTACGTCCCCTGGGCGTCGGTGTAGACGCGCGCGTTGGACTGGCCGTAGGCGTCGTAGCTGTAGAAGACCTCGCCCAGGGAGGACTTGGTCACCGCCAGCCGTCCCAGGACGTGGGTCGGGTTGACGAGGGACGTGGGGCTGGCGCCGAAGTCGTAGAGGAAGTCGTAGGCGGTGTCCGGCTCCGTCACGCCCTTGGTGCGCTCCTCCGTGTGCGTGACGCGGCTCTGGGCGTCGTATTGGGAGAGCTGGCTGCGCTCGCCGGTGGGGGCCGTGATGGACTCGGTCCACTTCACCTCCAGCGGCTCGCCCCAGTCGCTGTAGCGCGCCGTCTTCAGGGCGCTGTCCGGCTCCTGCCACGAGAGGCGCTGGCCGAAGGAGTCCTGGACCCACGACCACGTCACCGGGCCCGTGAGTCCCACCGGATCCAGGTAGCGGGTCATCCCCGTCATCTGGCCCAGCCGGTCATGGGTGAAGGTGGCGTGCTCCAGCGGGGTGCCGCTCTTCGTCGTCGTGCGCGACAGCATCCGACCCACCGCCGTCAGGGTGGAGGAGCGCATGACGTTCACCTGGGGCGCGGTGGAGATCAGGGCCGCGGTGTCCCGGAAGGACACGGTCTCCAGGTGGTTGGCGAACGTGCGCGAGTAGCAGGTGGGCAGCAGCTCGGCGCCCTGGTCGGGCGTGGTGGTGTAGGCCTGCGGGCCGTTGCCCCGGAGGGTGCACGACGGGGTGCCATCCAGGTTGAAGAAGGCGGTGGTGCCATAGGCGGTCGCCGCGTTCTGCGAGGCCGGGTAGGGGTCCGCTTCGAACACCACGCGCCCCAGGTCGTCGTAGGTGCGGGCGCCGCTGATCATCACCTCGGTGCCGTAGTCGCTGCCCAGGGGAGATTCGGTGCGGCGGGTGCGGCCCAGTTCGTCCAGGAACGTGGTGCTGAGATTGCCCACGGCGCTGCCCTCGGTGCCGGGCGTGACGGGGTCGCTGAAGGTCTTGCTCTCCACGCGCCGGCCGAGCGGATCGCCTCCGGTGAAGCCCAGGTAGCGGGTCGTCGTCAGCACTCCCAGGGCGCCAGCCAGGGGGTGCACGGTGGTGCGCACCCTGCGCCCGTAGCCGTCCCGGTCGACGCCGTACTCGGTCAGGTTGGGGTCGGTCGTCAGCTGTGTCGCGAGGCTGAGCGGATCCACGCTGACGCGGGTCTTGAGCGTCGGAAGGCCCGTGGCGTCCACCCGCTCTTCCACCGGCGCGAGCCCGAACTCGTCGTAGATGAACTTCACGGTGCGCGTGGCGCCATCCTCGCGCACCCGGGTGACGGAGGCGGGGTTGCCGGAGGAGCCGTAGTCGGCGGTGTACTCGGTCACCGTGTTCAGCAGCGCGCCGGTGGTGAGGTCGCGCCGGTCACGCAGGTGCGAGGTGAGGTGGCCCAGGGAGACGCTGCCCGAGCCCAGGCCGTCGTACCGCCAGGACTCGGAGGCGTACGTCACGTAGGGCGTCTTGTCGCACGTCCAGTAACGCCGGCTCATGGGCGCGTGGAGCACCCGTGGGGCCGCGCCCGTGCTGGTGGGCGCGGCGTACTTCGTCTCCACGCAGAGGTCGTCATCGGTCCGGTAGACGTCGTTGGAGTTCTTGATGTTGAGGGTCCGGCCGAAGTCGTCCACGTCCGTCGCCTCCGAACGGGTGACCACGTTGGCCGTGGACGGCGGCGCCGCGCTCCCGCGCCACGACTCGGTGGTGCGCTCGTAGGCGAAGCCGTGCGCGCGGCAGGCGTCGTACCCGCTGTTGACGACGATGTACGAGGCCTGGAAGTCCAGGGGATGGGCCAGCTCGAAGCAGTCCAGGCCCTCGTTGGGCGTGCCGGCGGGGACGGGCTCCGGGAAGTACTTCGTGCCCCATTCGAAGTGCGTGGCCTTCAGCCGGTTGCCGTTGGTGGTGAGGTCGGTGGCCAGCAGCGTCCAGGGGTCCAGGCCGGGGCTGGTGACCGTGGTGACGTCGCGCACCTTGCCGGTCAGCAGGGAGCGGGCGAAGCGCACGGCCGGGGAGGTGTTGTCGAAGGCGGGCTGGGGGTACGTGTCCGTGATGGTGGCGTATCCCGCGCCCCTGCCCTGGACGATGACGGTGCTCATGGACACCGAGCGCTGGTAGCCGGGCATGGTGAAGGCGTGGAGCGCGGAGTCGTAGACGAGCTCCGCGCCGCCATAGGCGTAGCGGGTCTCCGCCAGGGTGCCACCCAGGCCCAGGCCGCCGACGGTGACGACGGAGGAGACGACGACTTCGGAGGAGGGGACCTGGTGCTTCGTGGTGCCGTCCTCCTTGGCGGAGCGGTAGGCGATGGTGGTGAAGGCGCCGTAGTCGTTGTTCACGCGGATGAGGCGACCGGCCTCGGGCTTGCCGGGGCGACTTCCGCCGGAGAGCTGGTAGACGTCCAGGTTGGTGCCGTTGAGGCGGAGCACCTCGGGCCTGCCGTCGCCGTTGAGGTCATAGAGGCCGCCCACGGTGCTGGACGTCTGGCCGTCGCAGCGCTCCGTCTGGCTGGAGAGGGAGAAGCCGCTTCCCGCCACGCTGATGTTCACGGCCGGGGCGAAGCCCGCGCCGGTGCCCACCGCGACGGTCCATTGCACGGCCGAGTTGACGATGCTGCTGGCCACGTAGTCGGGGATGCCGTCGCCGGTCAGGTCGCGCAGTCCCTGGGTCTGGCCGGAGCCGTAGGGGGTGCTCAGGGGAGGATCCGGATTGGGCCAGGTGCAGGTGCGCTCCTGGGCGTTCTCCTGCACCGACAGCGAGCCCTGGGCCGGGAACGTCAGCGTCGCGACGCTGAAGCCGCTGCCGGTGCCGAGGTAGGCCGTGGACCCCTCCACCCGGTCCAGCAGGCCGTCGCCGTTGACGTCGGCGAGGCCGCATTTGACGGTCTGGGAGTCGTTGGTCGTGATCCACTGGCCCACACCGCAGGCGGCGTTCGACTTGAGCGTGACGGGCGAGGAGAAGGCGGTGACGCTGTCGGAGATCATCACGCCATAGGTGTTGAAGAAGGCGCGGACCTCGTTCGCGTCGAGCGCGGCGGGCCGCATCTCGACGGAGAAGTCGCCCCAGAGGACTTCATTGGGCTGCGAGCCAGCGCGGCCCGGCTTGATGAACTCCACGGTGACGGGCGAGGAGTTGAAGACGAAGTCCAGGAAGCCGTCGCCGTTGACGTCCGTCACCTCCCATTCCGTATAGGTCTTCTCCGGCTGCGCGTCCGACACCGTGCCCAGGGCGGGCGTGGCGCCGTTCGGATAGCCCTGGGGATAGAGCTCCCAGGGGCCGGTGGTGCCGTTCCACTTCCAGGTCAGGCGCCTCTTGTGGTCGCGGCCGCTGAAGCGGCTGGAGAGGGGCAGGTAGCCATTGCTGAGGGAATGGCCCAATCCGACGAGGTGGCTGTAGAGCGCGCTGATGGAGACCGAGCGGCGCTGCCACAGGATGCCCGTGGGACCGGTGCCAGGCGTGTTGAGGTAGATGACCCATTTGTAGGGGGACTCGCCGGCGTCGACGAAGTCGATGCGGCCGTCGCCGTTGACGTCCAGGGCCTGACGCCACACCCGGTCCTTGCCGTTGGCGCGAGGGTCGCCCGGGAAGCGCTGCTCCGTGGCGCTCATCGATCCGAAGGGACCCGAGGCGAAGGTGGCGTCGGCGAGCTGGGCGTTGACGGTGCCCAGGGTGGTGGCGCCGGAGGTGTTGGGCTTGTTGAGCGCGACCCAGAGCTTGCCGCTCTTGGCGTAGACGAAGTCGGGCAGGCCGTCGCCGGTGACGTCGGTGAGGCTCTGCCAGGTGGCGGAGCCGACCTCGGAGGTGAGCGGCGGCAGGAAGGTGCCATCGCGTCCGGTGCTGGAGAGCTTGGTGGTGTCCACGCCGGAGGGCAGTGGGATGGATGCGGATTTGGCGTAGGTGAGGCTGCCGCTGGTGGTGGCGACGCCGTAGCTGAAGGAGGCGACGGGAAGCGCGACGGACTGCTCCGGGGTGCCCTGGCGGCCGAGCATGTTGGCGGAGACGAGGCGGGGCTGCTTCGTGTCCGCGTCGGCCTGGTAGGCGAAGGAATAGGTGCGGAGCCGCTGGGTGGCGCCGGCGCAGGTGGCGCGGCTGGACACGTCCAGGGTGCTCAGGGTGCGCCCGCGCGTCAGCACGCGGTCGCCCAGCAGGGACAGTGACAGGGGGGACCCGCCCATCGCGCCGTAGTTGAGGGTGATCTCGTTCTTGAAGCAGTTGGTGGAGGACGGGTGCTGGTTGTAGAGCACCTGTCGCAGGTCGATGGTCAGGCCCAGGCTCCCGCCGGGAATGGGAGTGCGGGAGATGTCGTAGGTGAGCTGGACGGCGGTGTTGTCCGGGCCGGTGATGGAGGTCAGCAGCCAGAGGCCCGTCCCGTCGAGTCCGGACAGCGCGGTGAAGGTCCAGGTCCACCCTTCGCCGTCGTACATCACCCAGGTGCCGTCAACCTCCTTGAGAAGGAGGTCGGGCGCGCCGTCTCGCGCGCCCCAGTGCAACACCTGCGGAGGCCCCGCGGAGACCTGTCGGGGAAACAGCTCCAGGGTCTGCCCCTGGAGGGACAGGGTGACCTGCTCACGACCCGAGGGGACCCCCGTGCCCACCCGCGGCTTGCGGTGGGCGAAGGACGTGTCGCGGCGGACGTAGGAGAGCGGGATGTCCCAGCCCAGGCCCACCGCGCCGACGCCCCGGGCGCCATAGCCGATGGAGACGGGAACGGGCAGCCCGCCGCGCGAACCCGGCAGGTCCAGGGGAATGGAAGCGGAGTAGCCGCCCGAGGCATTCACCGCGCCCAGCGAAGTGCCGGTGTCGGAAGGACGCCCCGCGTAGTGGCCGCCGGTGGGCGCCAGTTGTGCCGTCCCCAGGAGTGGCCACATCCCCAACATCAATCCCAGGGCCAATCCCAGCCCCGGGCGCGAAATCATTTTCTGCATTGATACCCCCTCTGAGCGGGTATCAATACAGAAAATAACGCTTAAAGTGAAGACCCAGAAACTCCTGGGGGCGTCAAGCCGGGTGGACCTGCGCCCAGGCAGGCGCTCGAAGCGCTGTCGCACCTCGAGGCGTCGGGAGAGGGATTGGGGTCCTGTAACGAACGCCTCGGGGGCCCCTGCGAACAATCGAAGTCCTGTGACCGTGACGCAGGGCTACGTTTTCAGCATGACCGACGAATCGAAGTGCCCCGTCGCGCACGGCCCCCGCCACGCCCGCACGAACACGCAGTGGTGGCCCGACCAGCTCAACCTCTCGATGTTGCATCAGCATGGCTCGCTGTCGGATCCGATGGTCGAGGACTTCAACTACGCGGCGGAGTTCCGGACGCTCCCGCTCGACGCGGTGATCCAGGACCTGCACGCGTTGATGACCGACTCGCAGGACTGGTGGCCGGCCGACTACGGCCACTATGGCCCGTTCTTCATCCGCATGGCATGGCACGCGGCGGGCACCTACCGCATCTTCGACGGCCGCGGCGGCGCGCGCTCGGGCGAGCAGCGCTTCGCGCCGCTCAACAGCTGGCCCGACAACGGCAACCTCGACAAGGCGCGCCGCCTGCTGTGGCCCATCAAGCGGAAGTACGGCCGCAAGCTGTCGTGGGCCGACCTGATGATCCTCGCGGGCAACGTGTCGCTGGAGTCGATGGGCTTCAAGACGTTCGGCTTCGGCGGCGGCCGTGAGGACGTGTGGGAGCCGCAGCCCATCAACTGGGGCCCGGAGTCCACCTGGCTGGGCGACGAGCGCTACAGCGGCGAGCGCGAGCTTTCGCATCCGCTGGCGGCCGTGCAGATGGGCTTGATCTACGTCAATCCGGAGGGCCCCAACGGCCGCCCGGATCCGGTCGCCTCCGCGCGCGACATCCGCGACACGTTCGCGCGCATGGCGATGAACGACGAGGAGACCGTCGCGCTCGTCGCCGGTGGCCACACCTTCGGCAAGTGCCACGGCGCGGGCCCGGCGCACCACCTGGGCGCCGAACCGGAGGGCGCGAACATCGAGGAGCTGGGACTGGGCTGGAAGAACGCCTACGAGAGCGGCGTTGGCGCGCATGCCACCACCAGCGGCCTGGAGGGCGCGTGGACGCCCACGCCGACGAAGTGGGACATGAGCTACTTCGAGACGCTGTTCGGCTACGACTGGGAGCTGACGAAGAGCCCGGCCGGCGCGCAGCAGTGGAAGCCCGTCGGCGCCAGCGGCGACGGCACCGTGCCGGACGCGCACGTGCCCGGCAAGCGCCACGCGCCGATGATGACCACCGCCGACCTCGCGCTGCGCTTCGATCCGGCCTACGAGAAGATCTCCCGCGACTTCATGGCCGACCCGGCCCGGTTCGCCGACGCCTTCGCGCGCGCCTGGTTCAAGCTGACCCATCGCGACATGGGCCCCAAGGTGCGCTACCTGGGCCCGCTGGTGCCGGCCGAGGACCTGCTCTGGCAGGACCCGATTCCGGCCGTCGACCATGCGCTGATCAACGACGCGGACATCGCCGCGCTCAAGACCGAGCTGCTCGCCTCCGGCCTCTCCATCCAGCAGCTGGTCAAGACGGCCTGGGCCTCGGCGTCGACGTTCCGGGGCAGCGACATGCGCGGCGGCGCGAACGGCGCGCGCATCCGTCTTTCGCCGCAGAAGGACTGGGAGGCCAATGAGCCCGCCGAGCTCGCGAAGGTGCTCGCCACGCTCGAAGCCACCCAGCAGCGGTTCAACGCCGCGCAGGGCCATGGCAAGCGGGTGTCCCTGGCCGACCTCATCGTGCTGGGCGGCGTCGCGGCCGTCGAAGCCGCCGCGCGCAATGCTGGTCACAAGGTCACCGTGCCCTTCACCCCGGGCCGCATGGACGCGTCGCTCGACCAGACGGACATCGACTCCTTCCTCGTCCTGGAGCCAGCGGCTGACGGCTTCCGCAACTACGTCCGTGCTGGCGCCGAAGCGACGACCACCGCCGCGCTCATCGACCGCGCCAGCCTGCTCACCCTCACCGCGCCGGAGATGACGGTGCTCGTGGGCGGCCTGCGCGCGCTGGACGCCAACGTGGGCCACACGCCGCATGGGGTGTTCACCCAGCGCCCGGGCACGCTGAGCCCCGACTTCTTCGTCAACCTGCTCGACATGCGCACCGCGTGGAAGCGCTCGGAGACGACGCCGAACGTGTTCGAGGGCCGCGACCGCGCCACGGGCCAGGTGCGCTGGACGGCGACGATCGCCGACCTCGTCTTCGGCTCGAACGCGCAGCTGCGTGCCCTGGCGGAGGTCTACGCGGCCGGGGACGGCGAAGCGCACTTCGTGCAGGACTTCATCGCCGCGTGGACCAAGGTGATGGACCTGGACCGCTTCGACCTGCCGGGAAAGAAGACGATCTGAGCGAGCCTCGCTCGACGTGAGCGCGAAGCGCCGGCAGCGGACCTGTCGGCGTTTCGCGTTTCGGGGCGCCGCCGAGCGCCGTGCTGCGGGGCACTTGAAGGCACCGGGTGCAACAGGTCCAGCCAAGCGGCTGCAAGTCCCGGGTCGGCCTAGCTGTGCTTGTTTGCTTACTTCGCCGCCTGCAACCTGACATGCATGTCACGATTCATACCCGCCTGACGCATGCCGCCTTGGCGATAGCTTGCTCCTGGCGAGGGAGATCCCGGGGCGCCAAGAGCCTCAGCAGGACGGCTCACCTCTCACGAAAAACCTCTCATTGATGCGCCGAGTTCGCTCGAAGCAGAGCGTCCGGTCCGAAACCGATTTCTTCAGCAGTCTGCTGGTGCAGGGATTGGGATGTCCGTGCGGTATGCCCACCGCCGCCTGAGGTCGAGTATCGCGACGTGCCGCAACTCGACTGGTTCATTCACTGGTTCCATCCGACGCAGGATGGCACAGGGGGAGTACATGTCGCGGCCGGAACGAATAACATCCCAGCAACTGATAGGTGCACAAGGCTCGCCGTCCCAAGCGATGCAAGCTCGCGCTGCACTAGCGCCTTCAGAGTACCGTGGCGCAGAAGCTCCAGCTCGACTGGTCACCTAAGCTGATTGCCGGTTAGCCCATGTGCCTGTACGGCGGGTCGTCGAGGAGCCTACCGTCGCGGCTGTAGGGCTGCTGCTGGAAGAAGTAGCGCTGCGGACGAAACCTGCTGTAGTGGCACATGAAGGATGCGGGGGGAATCGCATTCGAAGAGCAGGGGGAGCGACATTATGGGGCGCAAGAGCCGGGAGAAACGGTTGAGGAGGCAGGCCTCGCCGACTCCGGCGCAGGATCTTTTCGCCGACATTCCCCATGACCGGATGGGGGACTTCCTGGTTCCGAGGCAAGACACGACCCCGGATGCCCGGCAGGCCGCAGTCGAACGGCTTCGGCAGGAGGGGTCCGCGATTTCCAGCCAGATCATCACCCAGGTCTCTGAGCTTCAGACTTTGTTGATGTCCGCGCCTCCGCTGGAGGTGCTCGCCGCGTTGGCACTGGAGGTCTTCGCTGTGGATCGAGAGAAGTTCCGTTCCGCCTTGTCGGATTGGCCCTGGCTCTTTGTGGAGTACCCTACCTGGCTCTACTTGACCACGCTGTCCACTGAATGGGACCTGTGCGGGGTGTTCACGCGGAAGACGGTGGATGAAGTCATCGCATGTGAAGACACCTTGATGGCACTCCTCCAGCGGAAAGCGCAAGCCGACCTCTTGCTGACGGGACAGGAGCCTTCGGTCCAGGACGAACTCCTGACTCAAGCACGTGAGCAGGCCCTCTTCATCCGACAACCGCTCCACCACCACCAGATGCATGAACAGCAACTGAAGCTCTTCGCGGAGGCCAGTGAGGCGCTCCATCGGCGGGTGGGCTTCGGCATCGAAGATGCCTGGGATTTCTATCTGGGGCTTGGCAAGTGGGTCTCGCGGCGACTCGGCGAGGCGGAAGAGCGTCGAAAGATGCGTGGAAAGTCTCTCCGGGCCTTGGTTGATGCCTTGTATGGGACGGCGCGAGACCTCTTCACAGTGACCCCCGGCCAGCTCGCGGAGGTTTCTGGGCACCCTGAGGACAAGGCCAGGGACTTCCTTCGGTTCTTCTCGCTGAACCCGGGCCAGGCGCCGGGCAAGAACCAGCTTCCAAACCTCTACGAGCCTTTGGAACTGGCGCCCCTGGTCCGACTGGGTGAGGACCGCTGGTTTGTCCATCTTCTGCCCAAGCTTCCGCTGGCCTTCAAACCAGCGTTAGAAAAAGCCTTGAAAGCCGAGCCTCGAGCCTGGAATGCCTATGAGAAGGCCCGTGGCCGGTACTTGGAGGAGAGGTCGCTGGAGCTGGTCGCGCGGTGCTCCCCCGATTCGAAGGTCTGGCGCAGCCTCGAGTACGACTTCGACGAGGGCGAAGGATTGGGTATGCAGCGCTTCGAAATGGACGGCATGATCCAGGTGGATACAGTGCTCTTCCTTGTCGAAGCCAAAGCAGGATCACTTCGGTGGGCTGCTCGGCGCGGCGCCCCGAGCGCAATGGATGACCTGGACGCCCTGGTCGGCGATGCCTACCAACAGACGCTAAGGGCGCTTCGATTCATCAGATCTCAGCCGAGAGTGCGTTTCAATTCATACGGCGGGGACGTTGTGGAACTTGAGAGCAAGAGGTTCACGCGGGTCATCCTGCTCACCACCACGCTCGATGATCTCTCCGCCTATGTGCTTCGGTCGCGAGATTTGATCGACCTGGGTGTTCTGGAAGGTACGCCTTTGCCTTGGGCCGTCGCCGTCCATGACCTGGAGGTCATGACGGATCATGCGGAAGGGATGGGACAGCTCGTCCACTATATCGAGCGCAGGCAGGCTATTGGATCGCTCTCCCTGATGGTCTCCTCGGAGAGTGACCTGTTCATGGGCTACCTGAAGAACGGACTCAGGCTCGAGGGCGCCGGAAACGCAGAGGTGTTCATCCCTGACATGTCCGAGCCAATAGATGACTACTATGCTCACCGGAACGGTTTGAGGAGGGCCCACGCCCTCGGTCCACGCTGGTGTCTGGATGGGCCCCTGGTCCAACTTGTTCAGGCTTGTGAGTTGGCGAAGGCTCCCGGCTTCATTGAGGCAATTTGCTCCTTGTTGAACCTTTCCCATAGGCAACGCGAGCAGTTCATGTACGAGGTCGCGGCCCGTCATCGCAGTGCCTTTAAGCAGGGCTTCAGTGCCTTCGCCTATATTGCTGGTGAGACTGTGTTCGCATTTGCATGCGGCAAAGAAGTCTCGCGCGAGATTCTGATGGATTACACCCGCGCGACAAAGCAGGTGACGCGGCGCGAGCGTGCAGTAGGAATCATGCAGCGTGTGGGTAAACACCAACAGGTGGAGATCGTTCTCGAGTTCGGCCCCTGTCTGGAGGGATCCGAACGACAAGCCGAAGCAGAGGAGGTCATGAAGCGCTACACCGTTTGACGGGGCAATTCGCCCACTTCGAGGTGACCTGGACCAAGGATTGACGCTTGAAGGAGCCGGGAATGCACTCGTAGGTTGCCGCCTAGGTCGATACTAGCGGCTGGCTGCCCTTCGTCGCCGTCGATCTCACACGAGATGCGGGATAGGACGCCGTCGTCAAGGGGCGTGACTAGATCTCAAGGACACACATTCCTGGAGCACTCGCTCGCCCTCCTCACAGGCCTTGCCGTCAGCGCTGGACACCGGAGAAGCCCTTCCGCCCTGGCGACCAGTAGGCGACGTTGGTGACCTGTTTCGTGGAGAGGCCTGCTCGGCGCACTGCCTTGTAGAGGCGCTGGATCGACGAAGCCTTCCCGGTGAAGACACATCGCGTCCGTGGCTCGGTGCGGAGCGCTTCCGCGAGCTTGCTCTCGATGTGATCGAGGTGACCCTCCCGCGGCTCACGAGGGGTGAGCGTCACACCGGTCGTGACGCCGATCCGCTCGAGCGCGATGCGTGAGGCTTCCACGGAGTCCACCTCGAAAGAGAACGCAACCTCCTGCATTCCCCTGGACGTCGCTCGAATCGCGGCCGCGGTGCCGAACGAGGTCTCGTCGCCGAAGAAGAGCATCGGCCGCTCCTCCGCCTCGAGGTCCAGCGCCGAACGCGGGCCGACGAGGAAGAGCTGCTCTCCGGTCGTCGCTGAAGCGAACCAGCTCGACGCGATGCCGTGGCCGTGGACGTAACCGAGAATCGTGGTGGTGCCGGTTCGCGGCTCGAAGGAGAGCGGCGTGTACGCCCGTCCAGCCAGACCGGCGAAGCCGATCTGGATCATGTCGCCGGGTCTCCAGCGGCGCTCTTCGAGGTCTTCTCCGACGAGCGTGACGAGGCGGAACGCATCGCCCACGGCCTCGACTTCGCGAACCGTGGCGCGGCGAGAGACGATGCGATGGAACACGGACTCGACGACGCCCGAGGGCGCGGTGGACGGCGGGGGCATGCCGGAAAACATACGCAACCGACGCCCTTGGCCGCATTGCGCAATCAGGACAAAGAGTTTATCAAAACGGCCATGGCGGCGAAGCGGCGGAGTCCGAAGGCGACACCGATTGCGCAACCGGCGGGCTGGACGGTTCGTGGAGACGTCCATGTGGCGAGCGAGCCCCGTGGCACGGTGGCGTCGCTCGAGTCGCTCGCGAGCCGTTTCGTGCTCGAGGAGCGTGGGCGCGCGAGGACCGCGGTCGCGCGGCCGGCGACCGCGATCGGGCTCAGCATGGCGAGCGGTGGGCTGGAGAGCGAGTTCCACTCGCACCGCGAAGCGCAGCTCGTGTACCTGGTGCGCGGAGAGCTGACCTTCGAGGCGTCGAACGCCCTGTGGATCGTGCCGCCACAATCGGCGCTGTGGATCCCCGGTTCGATGACGCACCGGATCCGCGCACGCGCGCCGCTCGAGGGCTACGGCGTCATCGTCGAGCCCGGGGCGGCGCCGGACCTCCCGACGGATTGCTGCGCGGTGTCGGTGACGCCGCTCTTCCGCGAGCTCCTGCTTCGCCTGGCGACACGTCCCGCGCTCTACGAACTCGAAGGACCGGACGCGCGCCTGATGGGCGTGCTCCTCGACGAGCTCGCGACGGTTTCAATCGAAAAGCATCGCCTGCCGATGCCGACCGATCCGAGGCTCCGTCATCTGGTGGATGCGATGACCGCCGATCCGGCGAACCGCGCGACGACGAAGACGTGGGCGAAGCGGATCGGCGTCGGCGAGCGCACCTTGAACCGTCTCCTGGTGGAGGAGACGGGCTTGAGCTTCGGCCGCTGGCGCCAGCAGCTCCACATCATCCTCGCCCTCCAGAAGCTCTCCCGGGGCGCCACCGTGCAAAGCGTGGCGCTGGACCTCGGCTACGAGAGCGCGAGCAGCTTCGTGACCATGTTCCGCAAGGCGCTCGGGACGTCGCCCGCGCGGTACATGGCGAACCGCCTGTCCGCGCCAGCGTCGCCGTAGCGCCTCCAGTCCTGGCTCAGAACAGGTTGGCGATGTCCTTCACCGGCTGCGGAGCGGCCTCGGTGCTCCCCAGCGCGCCCATGGCGCCTCCAAAGAGGATGGAGGCCGGGTTGGCGCGGCCCTTCGTGATGGACCCGACCATGCCCTCCGCGGCGCCCTTCAGGGTGTTGAAGTAACCGGTCGCGGCGCCCTCGAGGACGCCCTTGAAGCCGCCCTCCGAGTTGCCCACGCCCGTCAGGACGTTGCTGACCCCCGGCAGGAACCACAGGGCCTTGCCCGCCTCGCCCGCGGCCCACTGGAAGTTGTCCTTGTTGCTCCCGTCCGCCTTGACGTGCGTGTCCTTCGTGGTCGGCAGCTGGTGTTCGCCCAGGAAGGAGTAGCCCTTCTCGGCGAAGTCCTTGACCATGCCGGCCTCCGTGCCGTGCCGCGCGTCTCCGTCCTTGGTGATGCCTTCGATGTTGCCGTCGCCCTGGCCGTCCTTGACCTTGCTCGACCGGTCTCCGCCCGTGGAACCCTTGGCGCTGTCGATGAACTCCAGCACCTTGGCCAGCCGGTAGACGGCGTCGGGGTTCTGCTTCGAGTCCTTCACGTCGAGCTTGGGGTCGATGCCCGTCTGCTTGCACAGCTGCTCGAACTTGATGTCCTTCTGGCGGCCCAGGCTCTTCAGCGCGGGGGAGTCGTTGACGATCTGCGCCGCCGACCGCTTGTCCCCGGCCGGCCGCTTGTCATTGGCGCTGGGGACGCCAGAGCCGGAGACCTCCGGAGCCGGGGCAAGATCCTCGAGCTGCAGGGGGGGCCCCCGGGGGGCGAAGGTGATGGCGTCCGGCGAATGTCCCAGCATGGGCGCGGCGGTGGGCTGCCGCCTGTTGATGACACCGGACTCGAACGCGTCCGCCGGGCTGAAGCCCCGCGCGGGGAGGCTCCGGGTGCCCTGGAGACCTTGAGTCCCGACGTCCTGCACAGGCCCCGCCGACAGCAGTTGCCTCGGATTGACCAGAGCGGACTGCGCGGCGCCCGGGCGCATCAGGGAGTAGGAGCGGGCCGTGGCCTTGAGGTCGATCATGGGTATCTCCGGGTGCTTGTCTGCGACGGGGGACTGTCGCGGCGAGTCCGTCTCGCCTGTGCGCTGTCTCATTGCAGCGTGCATGCCACCCAGGAGGGGGTTCGCAACCGGTGGATTTCCCAGGGCAGGGAGGGCTCCAGGCACCTCGCGTCAGGCCCCCAGGTGGTGACCGCAGTCACCGGGAGGATGGCGCCAGTCACCACGGCGGGACGTCATGCGCGTCGCTCACCGGTCAGGCAGGAGTTCGACGTATCCGTCCGTGCCATGCACGCGGATCCGCTGTCCATCCAGGATCCGCCGGGTGGCATGCTCCACCCCCACGACGGCCGGCAAGCCGTACTCCCGGGCGATGACCGCTCCATGGGTCATCAGGCCCCCGACCTCCGTCACCAGCCCCTTGAGCGTGACGAACAGGGGCGTCCAACTGGGATCCGTGAAGGGGGTGACCAGGATGTCGCCCGTTTCGAGCTCGGCCTCCGCCAGGTCCAGGATGACGCGGGCCCGACCCTCGACGGTCCCGGCTGAAACGGCCAGGCCGACAAGCGCGCCAACTGGCAAGGCGTCGCGTCGGTACGCTCCGGAGATGACCTCGCCATCCGACGTGAGCACCCGGGGCGGCGTGAGGGCTTGATGCGACCTGAACGTGTCCTTGCGCTGGCGGATGAGCTGTTCATCCACCGTGTTCGTGCGCACGACGTCGTGGAGTTCCTGGAACGTGAGGTGGAAGATGTCTTCCGGCTCGCGAAGAACACCCGCCCGGACGAGGCGCCGGGCCTCTTCCATCAAGGCCCGCTTGTAGACGCAGTAGCGGTTGACGATGCCGTACTTCGGATACTCCCGGTATCCGATGAAGGTCCGGACCCGGTCGATCTTCCGTCTGGCTTCTTCGGCCTTGCTCTCTCCGTCCGGCAGGGCTCGCAGGCGCTTCAGCAGCTCCTGTTCCTTCTTGCTGGCCTCCTGCCGCCCCTGCTCGAAGCGCCGCATACCGGCACCCGGCTCGAAGTTCTTGATGTTGCCAAGGATGAGGGGCACGAGCGTGGTGGGGCGTTCGCTCCAACGCGGCTTCGTGATGTCGATCTCGCCGACGCAGCGCATGCCGTACCTGTCGAGCCAGGCCCGGATGGCGTCTCGGGCCTGCCGCCCGCCCTCGAGCCTGGCCAGTTCGTCCAGGAAGTCCTCGTCCTCGACGTGCCGCAGGACGGCCACCACGTTTGGATGCGGGCGGATCACGTCCGCGACGTCCAGGAGCGCCAGTCCCATCTCGGATGTGACGTTGTGGGGGGCGGACTGCGTGAGCGTGTCGGCCGCGTTCTTCTCGCCCAGCCACGCTTGCAATTGCTCGTTGAGCCACCAGGTGGCCTCGATCCCCGCCATGATCGCCTGATGGCTTCGCGGATCGAACAAGAGACGCTTCAGCTCCTGGATGTCCGCCAGGATGAAGTCGAGCAGCGCCGCTCCGGACTTCGTCTGGATGTCGCGTTTCAAGGCGGCGACGGAGGCCTGGTTGCGCCTGATCAGCTCGTCGACAAGGGATGGATCGGTCTCGATGGGAGTTGGAGCGCTGCCGATGGGGGCACCGCTAGGACCCGCGTCCGGGAGCGACCGGATGAAGTCGCCGCGTCCGAGGACGGTCTGCAGCGCGTCCCTGATCAGCGGATCGGATTTCCCCAGGGCCTCCAGGAGGCCTGCGCGGCTCGCGGGTGAAGCCAGGCCCTGGGTGACGTCGACGAACAGCCTCCCGCCAGCCTCGTACATCGGCCGCAGGGCCGTGAGCTGGAACAGGGAGAGCCCCAGGGGCTTCATGGCGTCGGTCATCATCTGCTGATGACCGACGGAGACATAGACGTGGTTCTCCCGGTCCGCGGCCACGGGGATGGGGAACAGCGTGGTGATGGGGCGGCTCTGGACGATGTGGAATTCATCGTCGACCAGGCACCATTCGATGTCCTGGGGGCGGCCGAAGTGCGCTTCGAGTTGGCGGCCCAACCGCGCGAGCCGTACGACCTGCGCGTCCGTCAGCGCGGGCTGCTGCTGTCGCTCCGGCGTGATCGCCTGGTGCTGCGTCCCGCCTGACGGCGAGGCGTGGATGGCAAGCTGCTTGGTGGCGATCGCCTTGGAGATGACCTCTCCGTCCCGCACCTTGTAGACGTCCGCGTTCACCAGGCCCGAGACGAGGGCCTCACCCAGGCCGAAGCTGGCCTCCACGGAGGCGACCTTCCGGTGGGAGGTGACGGGGTCGGCCGTGAACAGGATCCCCGCCGACCGTGGGAAGACCATTCGCTGCACGACCACCGCCATGCGGACCTTCCGGTGATCGAAGCCGTTGCGCAGGCGGTAGGTCACCGCCCGCTCGGTGAAGAGCGAGGCCCAGCACCGGCTGACGTGCTGGAGGATCGCCTCCGGCCCCACGACGTTCAGGTACGTGTCCTGCTGGCCCGCGAAGGAGGCCGAGGGCAGATCTTCCGCCGTCGCGCTCGAGCGGACGGCGTAGGCGTCTTGCTCGCCGAGCTGCGCGAGCGAGCGGGTGATCGCCGCCGCCAGCTCGTCAGGGATGGCGGTCGCTTCGAGGGTCTGGCGGAGCTCGGCGCTGAGCGCGCGGAGCTGCTCCCGGCCGTCCAGCTTCAGGCGCGACAGCCGTTCGAGTTGCGCGTCGAGCGACGGTGCTTCCGCCAGGATTCGTTGGAAGGCGTCCGTCGTCACGCAGAAGCCAGCCGGCACGTGGATGCCTTCGAGCCGCGAAAGCTCCCCCAGGTGCGCTCCCTTGCCGCCAACGACCGCGACCTGCGTCTGGTCGATCTCCTGGAGACCCAACACGTAGCAGCCCATGCGCTCACAGCCCTCTCGCGAAGGGTTCACTTCTTCGGGGGCGCCTCTACCCCCGAGTAGACAAGCACCTGTTCCGGGAGCCGGGCGCCGCGAATTTCGACCGCGGACACGGCACTGTTCAGCTCCGTGAGTTCGGCCGGAGTGAAGCGCACCTCCGCCGCCCCGATGTTCTCGAGCATGTGTGCCATCTGTGTCGTCCCTGGGATGGGGACGATCCAGGGCTTCTGCGCCATCAACCAGGCCAGTGCGATGGGGGCGGGCGCGGCCCGCTTCCGCTCGGCCCAACGCTTCACCAACTCAATGAGGGCCAGGTTGTGCGGCAGGTTCTCGGGGGCGAAGCGTGGCTCGACGCCGCGAATGTCGCCTGGAGCGAAGCGCGTCTTCGCGTCGATGGCCCCTGTGAGGAACCCCACGCCGAGCGGGCTCCATGGCACGAAGCCGATGCCCAGCTCCTGGCAGAGCGGGAGGATGACCGCTTCGGGTCCACGCCACAGCATCGAGTACTCGCTCTGGACCGCGCTCACGGGCAGCGCGGCGTGCGCGCGGCGCAGCGTGTTCGGCCCCATCTCGGACAGGCCCCAGTGCAGGACCTTGCCCTGGGCCATCAGGTCCTTGATCGCCCCGGCGACGTCCTCGATGGGGACCGCCGGGTCGACCCGATGTTGGTAGAGGAGGTCGATGCGGTCGGTGCGCAGACGCTTGAGCATGCCCTCGACGGCCAACTTGATGTGCTCCGGCCGGCTGTTGAGGCCTGGGCGGCGCTCGCCGGTCTCAAGGTCGATGTTCCAGCCGAACTTGGAGGCGATGACGACCTTGTCTCGGAACGGGGTGACGCCCTCACCGAGGATGCGCTCGACCTCATGAGGACCGTACGCCTCGGCTGCATCGAAGAAGGTGACGCCCCGGTCGAAGGCGGTCCGGATGATGTTGAGCATCTCGGGCCGGCTTGGGACCGTGGTCTGGTAGGTGCGGCTCATGTTCTGGACGCCGAGCCCGATGCTGGAGACCTCCAGCGAGCCCAGTTTTCGCCGTCCGAGCGCTTGGGAAGCAGGCTTGGGCGCCGCCGGCTTCGCGGAGACCCGTGGGGCCGCCGCACCGCCCAGGAGCGGCGTGGCGGCCAGGGCTCCCGCCGACAGCAGCAAGGAGCGGCGTCCCATCTTGTTCTTGCGTTCCGATGTCATCCTTATGCCTCGGGGATCGCGATGCCGTAGTTGGCGAGGGTGATGCTGTCGGGGGCCGGTCCGCCGCGGACCTCGGTATCGAGCGCGTCGATCGCGGCCACCTGCTCGCGCGTGAGTTCGAAGTCGAAGACGTCGAAGTTCTCCGCGATGCGAGCGGGTTTGACCGACTTCGGGATCGCCGAGAGGCCCTTCTGCAGGTGCCAGCGGAGCATCACCTGGGCGGGCGACTTGCCGTGCTGGTGCGCAATCCCAAGCAGCGTCGGGTCATCGAACGGGGTCTTCTCGCGGCCTCCGTAGGTGATGACGCCGCCGATGGGCGACCAGGCCTGGGTCGCGATTGCGTGCTTCTCATGCACGCGCTGAAGGGCCGTCTGCTGGAAGTAGGGATGCACTTCAATCTGATTCACGGCGGGCACGACGGACGCCGCGCTCAGCAGGCGGTCGAGGTGCTCGGGCATGAAGTTGCTCACGCCGATCGCGCGCACCCTGCCGTCCGCGAGCAGCTTCTCGAGCGCCCGGTAGGCTTCGAGGGTGCGGTCGAATGCCGAAGACAGCGGCTGATGCAGCAGCAGCAGGTCGAGCCGCTCGACGCCGAGCTTGCGGGCGCTCTTGTCGAACGCATGCAGTGTGGTCTCGTAGCCGTAGTCGCTGATCCAGACCTTCGTCTCGATGAACACCTCGTCGCGGGCGATGCCAGAGCGACGGATGCCTTCACCGACCTCGCGCTCGTTGAAGTACGCGGCGGCGGTGTCGATCAGCCGGTAACCGGTCCTGAGGGCTGCCTCGACGGCACCCACGGTCTCGGCCGGCGGGCTCTGGAAGACACCAAGCCCGAGGGCCGGCATCTGGACGCCGTTGTTAAGGAGGATGGAGGGGCTCTTCGTGCTCATGTTCCTGTCTTCCCCGCGCGTCCGCTGCACGGATTGCGGCGGGCCTCGACTCAAGGCTCCGCACCGACACGGATGGAAATAGCCCGGCGGCCCGCACCCGACTAGGTGGCGAGAGCGTGAAGGGCTTTGAAGCTGGGGTTGATAATGGCTGCTGCCCACGGAGAGCCGAGCGCACCGGTTCGGAGGGGCTGGCGAGCCTGGCGTCAGCCGATCAACCGAGCCGCGCGGAGCTCCCCGAGAAAGCCCTGCGGCGTCAGGCCCGTGATCGCGCGGAACTCGGCGATGAGATGCGCCTGGTCGTAGTAGCCGACGTCGGCGGCGATGTCCGCCCAGCTGTCGTGAGGGTCCTCGCGCGCGGAGCGCAGCGCGCGATGGAAGCGTACAAGCCTGGCGTATGCCTTGGGGCTCACGCCGACGGTTTCATGGAACACGCGACGGAGATGCCGCTCGCTCACACCGAGGTCGACGGCGACAGTGTTCACATTGGCGCTCGTCAATCGCTCGGCGGCGTCGAGGGCGAGTCGCGAGCGGGCGCGGCGTCCGTCCGCGAGCGCGAGGCGTTCGGCGATCGTGCTCTCCAGGATTGCAGCCGCATCGGCCGTGTCGCGGGTGTCGCCTAGCTGATCGAAGAGTCGCCGGGTCGCGGCGGCGCCCCAGAGATCCTCGAGCGCGACGACGTCTCCGGAGAGCGCGGAGGCCGGCACGCCGAGCACTGCCTCATGCGAGCCCAGGTGAAGACGCGCCGTCACGGTCCGCTGCCCGCTGCGAATGAGCTTTCGATGCACCTTCTGCCTTCCGCCCATCGCGTGGGCGTCGATACCCTTTCGCGCCAACGGCCCGAACCGGACGACGAGTTGAATCTCCGGACGCGGAATCAAGACGCCCGACACGTCGCGGTCGCGCTCGTCCACGAACAACGCCGCTACGGCGGACGCGGCCGATGCGCTCGGCGCAACGCGACTGTTTTGAACGGGGCTCGCGTGCATGAGACGACTCTGGCGCGCGCGAGAAGGGCGCGCAAGCATCGGTGCGCGTGTCCGGTTTTTCCAATCCTCGGCGCATCGCGATGGCTAGGTTCAGCCCATGAAAATCCTTGTCACCGGAGCGACCGGAAAGGTCGGAAGTCGACTCACCCAACGGCTCGCCGAGCGCGGCCATCAAGTGCTCGCCCTCGTGCGCGAACCGACGCGCGCCGCCGCCCTGAAGGAAGCGCGTGTCGAGCTCGTCCAGGGCGATCTGCTCGACGTGGACTCGCTCGCGCCCGCGGTGCGCGACGTCGACGCCGTGGTCCACTGCGCCGCGTTCTTCCGGGGCGCGACTCCCGAGCAAGCGCACGCGGTCAATGACCTGGGCACGCAGCACCTTGCGAATGCCGCCCGTGCCGCTTCCGTGAAGCGCTTCATCTTCACGAGCACCGGCCTCGTTTATGGTTCGACGGGTGGCCGCCTTGCCCGCGAGGACGACCCCTGCGCGCCGACCGCCGCGTATCCCGTGAGCAAGCTTGCCGCCGAGCGCTTCCTCCTCGCGCTCGAAGGGCTCGACGTGCGCGTGCTTCGCCTGCCGTTCGTGTATGGCGATGGCGATCCCCATATCAACGAGGTGATCCCGGTGATGCGCGGCTTCCCGTCCGCCCACCGCCTGTCGCTGGGTCACCATGCCGACGTGGCACAGGCCGTCGCCCTTTTGCTCGACGCGCCTTCGCCTGCGCATCGCATCTACAACGTCGTCGACGACGAGGCACCTGACCTCGTGACGTTGTTCGCGTCGGTGGGCGCGCCGCCGCCTGACGGTTCGAACGCTGAGTTCGCGCGCAATTTCGACGCGCTCCTCGACGGTCGCCGCATCCGCGAAGACCTCGGCTTCAAGCCCAGGTTCCCCCGCCTCGCGGACGCGCTCGCCGCGGGCGCATAGACGCGGAGGAGGGCACCGGTTGGAAGCCGCGCCACGAAGACGGCATGAGCCCACGGGTCTGTGGCTGCTGCTGGGAATGCTTTGCGTCGGATGTGCGCCCCCGCTTCCCATCTTCGCGGGGGCGCATCCTTCACCCGTTTCTAGCGCAGCGCCGCGAGGGCCGCGCTGACCTTCGCCACCGTCACCGACACGGGCGTCGTCACCTCCGGAGCGAAGATGGCCACGCGAAGCTCCTCGAAGGCCCACCGCAGCTCCTGCGCCGCCTCCGGGTCACGCACGGGGGTGGACCTGGCGAGGAAGGCCTCCCAGAGGGGGGTGAAGGGCGCGGCCTTCCCTGCGTCCTTGGCGGGGTTCGTCACCGCACGCGACAGCCGTGCCTGGGCCGCGCGGAGGTAGCGCGGGTAGTTCAGCAGGCGCGTGAAGGGGATCCACTCGATGAGATTCGCGGGGAACAGCTGCGCGAGCTGCGAGCGGATGTCGCGCACGGCCGCCGAGCCGCTGGGCCCCTTGGAGGCCGCCTTGAGCGCGGCGAGCGTCTCCGAAAGCTCCATGGAGGTGGCGACGACGGCGTTCGCCCAGTCCCGGGCCGCCTGCTCGATGCGCGGTGAGCCCTCTTGGACCCGCGCCTCGAAGGCCGCCTTCGTGCGGGGCAGCGGCGCGCCCGGTGCGAGCTTGAACGCATCGTCGACGCCGCGCGCGAGGACAAGCGCCCGGAAGGTGTCGGCCTGACCCCGTGCGGGCGGCGAGCCGTCCAGGGACGGGAAGGGCAGCGGCATGCGCGCGGCGCTGACGGCCACATGCCCGCGCGCGGCGAGCATCAGGAGCCGGCGGACCCCCGTGCGCGTGGCCGCGTCGGCGGCGGCGGATGTCTCGAGCAGCACCAGGTCCACGGAGGCGCCCCGGTCGACGAGCGCGGGGTGGCTGCGGATCTCCAGCCCGCCGACCCGCCGGGCGACCACGGGGGGCAGCTCGCCGAAGGTCCAGGCCGTCAGCCCTTTGCGCTCCCAGTCCGAGGTTGGTGCCACGCTGCGCAGCACCGCCCGTGCACGTCCCCCGTGCTGCTCGAGCAGCGCGTCGGCGTCGCGGCTCCGCGCGAGTTCCTTTCCCCGCTCGTCGAGCACCTGGAGCGTGATGCGCAGGTACGGCGCCACGGCATCCGCGCGGAAGGACTCCTCGGGCACGTCCACGCCGCACAGCCGGGACACCGCACGCGCGAGCGCTGGAATCATCGGCCCGCGGAAGGGCACCAGTTCCTTCTCGAGGCGGTCGACCAGGGCCGGTAGCGGCCCCAGCTGCTTGCGCTGGGCGCGGGGGACCTGCTCAAGCAGGGCGGTGAGCTTCTCCCGCTGCCACCCGGGGATGGTCCAGTCGAGTTCTCCGGGGGCCAGTTGTGCGAGCAGCAGCAGCGGCACGCTCAGGGTGATGCCGTCGTCCTCGGCCGAGGGGTCGAAGGTGTACGTCACCGGCACGGACGCGCCGTGCAGGGTGATGGCATCCGGGTAGTGCGCCGGTCCGTCCGTCACGTCCGCCGGGACGCGCTGGTCGAAGAATGTCAGCAGCGCCTCGCTGTCGAGCAGCTCGCTGCGCCGGGCCTTGTCCCGCAGGCGCGCCACGTGTTCGAGCACCTCGCGGTTCTCCTCCTGGAACGCCCCCCGGGTGCGGTACTCACCGCGCACCAGGGCATGGTCGAGGAACATCAGCCGTGCCCGGGCGGGGTCCATGCTGGCCAGGGCCACGGGGCGCTCCTTGAAGACCTGGAGCCCGAAGAGGGTCGCGTTCTCCTTCACGACGGCGCGCGCGGACTTCTCCGACCAGTGCGGCTCGGAGTGGCTGCGCTTGAGCAGGTGGGGGGCCGCCGACGCGAGCCACTCCGGGTCGAGCTTCGCCACGGTGCGCGCGAACAGCTGGGAGGTCTCCACGAGCTCGAACGCCATCACCCAGCCAGGGGGCTTCTTCGCGAGCGCCGACGAGGGGTGGACCATGAAGCGCGTCTGCTTCGCGCCTGTGTAGTTGCGCTGCTCCGGATTCCACTGGCCGATGCGGGACAGCAGCCCGGTGAGGAGCGCCTGGTGCAGGACGTCCCCGCGCGCCGGGGCGCCCCGGCCCTTGCGCGGCAGGCGCAGCTCGCGGACGGTCTCCTCGAGCTGGCGCTGGACGTCGCGCCACTCGCGCACCCGCAGGAAGGACAGGAAGTTGTCCCGGCACACGCGCCGCAGATGCGACGTGCCCCGGTCCTCGGCCTCGCGCACGAACGCCCACAACTTGAGCAGCCCCGTGAAGTCCGAGTGCTCGTCACGGAAGCGCGAGTGCAACGCGTCCGCCTTCTGCGCGAGCTCCCGTGGCCGCTCGCGCGGGTCCTGCAGGTTGAGCGCCGCGGCGATGACGAGCACCTCGTCCAGGCACCCATATTCGGCGCCAGCGAGGATCATCCGCGCGATGCGAGGGTCCACCGGGAAGCGCGCGAGCTGGTGGCCGAGCGGCGTCAAGGCGCGCTCCTTGCCCTCGATGGCCCCGAGCTCCTCGAGCACCCGCCAGCCCTCGGCGATGGCCTTCGGCTGGGG
>SECN01000839.1 GCA_004173515.1 Myxococcaceae bacterium
GCGCTGGTGCGCGCCATCATGCACACGGAGAGCAACTTCAACCCGAACGCGCTCAGCCACAAGGGCGCCAGCGGGCTGATGCAGCTCATGCCGGGCACCGCGTCGGACATGTACGTGAAGGACATCTTCGACTCGAAGGACAACATCGAGGGCGGCGTGCGCTACCTGCGCGTGCTGGCCAACATGTTCGACGGCGACATGGTGAAGATGGTCGCTGCCTACAACGCCGGGCCGGACGCCGTGAAGAAGTACGGAGGCCAGGTGCCGCCGTACGCGGAGACGCAGGCGTACGTGCGCAAGGTCGTCCAGCTCTACTACCACTACAAGGAGCGCGAGCGGCTCGCCCAGGCCGAGGCCAGCAGCCGTGAGCCCACACCCGAGAATGACGACGCGCACGAAGGGGACGAAGGAGCCGGGCCCCGCTGACGAGGAGTTCCTGCAGCAGCTCTACCGTGGAAGCGAGCTGCTGGGCGCCGGCAAGGTCATTGAAGCGAAGGACTTCCTGGAGCGTGCGCACCAGCTCCAGCCGCGTCACGAGAAGGCCCAGAATCTCCTGGGCCTGACCTATTTCAAGCTGGGCCTCTTCGACCGCGCGGCCGACCTGTACGAGATGCTCGTGCGGGACAACCCGGTGGACCCCACGCTGCGCGTCAACCTGGGGCTCGTCTACCTGAAGACGAACGCGCTCCAGCGCGCGGCGCGCGAGTTCGAGACCGCCACCGACCTGGCTCCGGACCACAAGAAGGCCCACAACTACCTGGGCCTGACCTTCGCCCAGATGGGCGAGTACGGCCGCGCGCGCGAGCACTTCCTCCTGTCCGGCAGCGACGCCATGGCGGAGAAGATGTCGCGCGCCATCGCCGGAGAGGGCTTCAGCCGGCCCCCCGCCGCGCCCGCCCGTCCGCGCGACGCGGAAGGCGAAGAAGGGGAGGGCGGATCCACCGCCGCCTCCGGTTCGGGGGAGAGCGACTGGGGCGCCCAGTTCGGTCTGGACGAAGCGCCCCGGAAGACCCCCGCCGCGGGCACCCGGCCCGTTCGTGCCCCCGTCGCGGAAGTCCCGCCGCCGCGCCCCGAGGACGACGAGCTGCGCTTCGACGAGGACGAAGCTCCTCCCGCGCCCTCCAACTCCGACGCGGCGATTCAAGCAGGCGCGGCCCAAGGCCCCGCCGCCGGTTCGAGCGCCTCCGACGACGAGGCCTGGGACCTGGACGCGACGACGGACACGGACACCTCCGGGGACGACGTGGAGGTCTCCGACGAGCTGCCTCCGACCCCGGTGTCGGAGGAGATCGAAGTCTCCGAGGAGCCCGGCAGCGCGTTCGAGGAGACCTCCGCCGCGCTGGCCGCGAGCAGCTCCCCCCCGCCGGTTCGCGCCGCGCCCCCCACGGCCG
>SECN01000382.1 GCA_004173515.1 Myxococcaceae bacterium
TTGGACGTGTACGCGTTGGAGCGGCCGCCGTTGGACTCCAGCGTCTTGTCGAACATCTTGGGGCCGTACTTCTTCGCCCCGTTGAACATCATGTGTTCGAACAGGTGGCTGATGCCGGTGATGCCGGGCCGCTCGTTGCGGCTGCCCACCTGGAAGAAGGTGTAGAGGCTCACCACCGGGGCCTGATGGTTCGCCAACAGGCGGACCCTCAGACCGTTGGGCAGCGTTGCCTCGTGAACGTCGAAGAGGGCGTGGAGGATGGGGTCCACCGCGCGCGCGGGGGACCGCGGGGATGCCTTGGCCATAGGGCTCCCACCGTAACCACGGCGGGCCTAGAGATCCACGACACCTTCGCGCAGGGCCATCACCACGGCGTCCACATGGGAGTTGACGCCCATCTTCCGGTAGATATGCGACAGGTGCGTGCGCACCGTCCGGCGCTCCAGCGTCATCACCTGCCCCACCTCCGCGTTGGACAGGCCCTTGGCCACGTAGCGCAGCACGTCCAGCTCCAGGGCCGTCAGCCCCCAGGGCAGCACGTCGGGCTTCTTCGCGGGCCTGGCCTGGACGGACTGGAAGTAGTTCCAGAAGCGGCGCGCGATGAGGGGCTCCAGCACCGTGCCGCCCTCCATGACCTCCTGGATGGCGGAGCGGATCTTCTCCGGCCCCACCCGCTTGACCAGGTAGCCGGAAGCGCCGGCCTGGATGGCCTCGTAGACCTTCTGCTCCTCCTCGAAGGACGTGAGGATGAGGATCTCCACCTCCGGGGCGCGGCGCTTGACCTTCTGGGTCACCTGGATGCCGTGCATGCCCGGCAGCTCCAGGTCCAGCAGGACGAGCTGCGGGCGCTCCCGGACGATGTCCTCCACCGCCTGTTCGCCGTCCTGCGACGTGCCCACCAGCTCCAGTTCGGGGAAGGTGCTCAGGGCCTTGATCAGGTTGCGCAGGAGCTGCGGCTGGTCCTCGACGATGAAGATGCGGGTGCGCTCCACGTTCACCGCCTGGTGGGGGGAGGCTGGAATTGTTCCTCCAGCTTCTGGTGCTGGCCCCGCGAGAAGCGGAGCTGGAAGTCCTTGCGCTCGCCGGTGGACAGCGCGACCACGCGGATGTCGCGCGTGCCCACGCGGACCGGGAAGTTCACCAGCGGCGTGGTGCGGCCCACCCGGGCACCGTCGATGTAGACCCGCGCCGGCAGGTTGGTGCGCAGCGTGAGGAACGCGCGCTGCGCCTTGGCGGGCACCGCCGGTTCGCCGCCCTCGTCCCCGTCATCCTCCTGGTCCTCCAGGTCCTGGGAACTCGCGGACGGAGGGGGAACGGGCGGCGGAGGCGCGATGGGGCGCAACTGGGTGGGGCTGGCGCTCCCGGGGGCCGCTCCCCCCGCCACGGGCGCGTTCGGATCGGACTGGGGGACGGGCTGCGCCGGGGGCACGGCCTCCAGGCCCAGCCGCCACACGGCGACGGCGAAGATGAAGAGGCCCACCCCGGCGATGCCGGCGCAGATGAACAGCAGGCGCTTGCGGCGCGCCACCATGTCCACCGCCTGCACGCGTGGCGTCTCCACCGTGTCGAAGCGCTGGGCCACCGGCAGGTGCCGGTCGGACGGCGCGGGCACCGCCATGTCGGAGCGCCAGGCGCCCTCGTCCCGACCCTGCGTGGCGGCGCGGCGTGAGGCCCCGCTGCCGGGTTCGGCGGGGAGGGCCTCGGTGGGCTCGGCGCGGCCCCGGCGCTCCTGGCGGGGCGGCTCCTCGGGGCCGCGGTTCCCGCCTGGGTGGGAGGCTCCAACGGAAGGAAGCGCCAGGGTCTCCTGGACGGGGGACCGGCCGCCGGCACCGCGCGCGGGGCGAAGGGCCGCGCGCCGTTCGGAGGGCGCGGGGGGTTCGTCCGCGCCCAGCGGCGGCGGGGTCGAGAAGTCCTCCACCACCTTCATGCGCGGGTTGCGCCCGACGCGCGTCCCCGAGTGCCCATCCGCGCCGCCCTGCGGGGTGAGCTGCCGGCGGGACTTCTGCGCGAGCACGCCGGGGGGCGCATCCCAGCCCTGCTCCAGGGGGCCCGCGTGGGCCGGCTCGGTGCTCCGCCCTTCCCTTACGGCGGGCGAAGGACCGGTGTCATCCAGGGCGTCGTCATCCGACGCGAAGTCCTCCGGACGGTACTCCTCGAAGGCGGGCGCGGCCTCCTGCGTGTTGGCGGAGGCCTCCTCCGCCGTGGGCGCGCGGGTGTACGGCATGCGCTGGATGATGGACGCCTCGTGCTCCTCGGCGTGCAGGTCCTCCATCTCCGCGCCGGAGATGGGCTCCAGTTGGAAGGACTCCGCGAACGGCACGGGGCCGGGCACGGCGATGCTCACCTCGTTGGGGAACAGCTCCGACACGAAGCGCGCCACGTCCTCCGAGCCGGGCAGGCCACCGCCCGCGGAGAGGAAGTTGCGCAGGGCCTGGGCGAACTCGCCGCACGAGCGGAAGCGACGCTGCGGCGCGGGATCCAACGCGCGCATCACCGCCGGATCCAACCGCGAGTTGATCCGCCGATCCAACCGGCTGGGGGGCGGCAGCGTTTCGCGGCGGGTGCTCACCCCGCTGCCAGCCACCACGGCCTCGCGCAGCGTGAGCAGCTCGTAGGCGATGGCGCCCAGCGAGTACACGTCGGACGCCTCCGTGGGCGGCTCGCCCCGCGTCACCTCCGGCGCCCGGTACGCGCTGCGGCCGCGATGCGCGAAGGTGCGCTTGAGCTGGGGCACGGAGAGCAGCGCCTGGAGCGCGCCGAAGTCACAGATGGCCGGGTAGCCATCGCGGGACAGCAGCAGGTTGCCGGGGGTCAGGGCCCCGTGGACGACGCCCGCGTCGTGGGCCAGCTGCACCGCGTCCAGCAACTGGATGACGATGGACAGGGCCACCGCGGGCGGCAGCAGCACCTCCTTCGTGTTGAGGCGCTGGAGCGCGACGCCCAGCGTGAAGCCGTCCACGTCCTCGCGCACCACCGCGAGCCGCTGGCGCACGAAGCCCAGGTCCACCACGTGGAGGATGCTCGGGTGGCGCACCGGCTGGAGCCGCCGGACGGTCTCCGCCAGCTCGCGGGCGTAGGCAGGGTCGGAGGTCCGCTGGAGGAACAGCTTCACCGCGACGGGGAGGGTGGGGACGAGCAGGGCCTCGTACAGCTCCGCCAGGTCCCCCGCTTCGGTGCGGCCGATGAGTCGGTACGTCCCGCTCATCGCGTCTTCCGCGCCGTCTTCGCGGCGGAGCTTCGGGGACGGCGGGCCACGGCGGCGAACACGAAGCCGCACCACACGCACGACTCACCGCGTCGGCCCCGGGGCAGCTCCAGGGTGCAGCCAGGACAGCGGGGACGGGAGCGGCCTACTCGGACGGTAGAGGCGGAGACGCTGGGGCGCGAGCGGACGGGCGGGGGCTTGCGGGCCTCCAGCAGCAGGCGGGCCTCCAGGCGACGCACCCGGTCCTCCAACGCGGCGATGCGTGCGGACAGTCGCGCGTGGAGGTCCTCGGCGAGGGCCGGGGATGGACGGGGGGAGCGCATCGGGGCCAGAGCGTGCCAGCCCCGTGCGAAGCCCGCAAGGACGGGGCAGCAGGGAGCGCCGCGTGTTATGTCTTGCGGTCCCGTGCCGTCCATCCTCTCTCCCATCAAGCCCATCCCGGGCGGACCCTCCGTGGATCCGCTGCACGGGAGCTTCCGTTCCTCCATCAACCGGGAGCGCGCTGACGAAGCGTCGCACCGCGCCCACGAGCTGCTCACCGACGAGGTGCTCGGCCGGCTGCTCTCCACGCCCCGCGAGCCCGCTGCCCAGGTGCCGCGTGCGCGGGAGGTGTTCGTCAACCGCAACCTGCGCATGGACCACGTCGAACTCATCGGGTTCGACATGGACTACACGCTGGCGATCTACCACATGCGCCGGCTGGAGCAGTTGTCGTTCGACATGACGATCGCGAAGCTGATCAGCGAGTACGGCTATCCGCCCTTCATCGGCGGCCTGCTCTACGACCACCACTTCGTGATGCGTGGGCTCGCGGTGGACCGGGTGAACGGCAACGTCCTGAAGATGGATCGCTTCGGGCACGTGGGGCGCGCGTACCACGGCCTGCGGCCGCTCAAGCGCGAGGCGTGGAAGGAGCTGTACCGCAACAAGCGCGTGCGCCTGCGCAACCCGCAGTTCGCGTGGAACGACACGCTCTTCGCGCTGCCGGAGACGTGCCTGTTCTCCGGCATCATCGAGCTGATGGAGTCGATGGGGCACACCGTCGGCTACGGCAAGCTCTACGACGACATCCGGGAGGCCATCGACACGGTGCACCGGGACAACTCGCTCAAGCGGGAGATCCGCAAGGACCTGGCGCGCTACGTGTTCCTGGACCCGGAGCTGGGGCCGGCGCTGCACAAGCTGCGCTCGGGCGGGAAGCGGCTGTTCCTGCTGACGAACTCCGCGTGGGACTACACGAACGCGGTGATGCGCTACCTGTTGGACGGACAGCTTCCGGAGTACCCGAGCTGGCGCAACTACTTCGACTTCACGGTGACGGCGGCGGGCAAGCCGGCGTTCTTCACGGAGGGCCGGCCGTTCCTGGAGCTGGACTCGACGACGGAGGAAGGCAAGGTCGTGGGCGAGGCGAAGTCGCTGGAGCGCGGCACGGTGTACTCCGGCGGCAACCTTGCCCGGTTCGAGGAGCTGACGGGCTACCGGGGCGAGCACATCCTCTACGTGGGCGACCACATCTACGGCGACATCCTGAAGTCGAAGAAGTCGTCGCTGTGGCGCACGTGCATGGTCGTCCAGGAGATCGAGGACGAGATCACCTACACGGATCAGCGGCGCACGGACATCGACACGCTGTCGGAGGTGGAGCTGACGCGGGCCCGGCTGGACGACGAGGTGAACCACCGCAAGACGGTGCTCAACTCCGTGGAGCGCCGGCTGGAGCGGGGGGAGCTGCCGGAGCCAGAGCGCCTGGAGGCGGAGGAGCTGCGCAAGAAGACGAAGGCGGAGCTGGAGAAGCTGCGCAAGTCGTTGAAGGAGACCAACGGCATCGCGGACACGCTGGAGCGGGACGTGGAGGAGGGCTTCAATCCGTACTGGGGCCTGCTGTTCAAGGAAGGCAACGAGAACAGCCGCTTCGGCTACCAGGTGGAGCAGTACGCGTGCCTGTACACGAGCCGCGTGTCGAACTTCCTGCACCACTCGCCGATGCAGTACTACCGCTCGCCGCGCGACCTGATGGCGCACGAGCAGGCCGGAGCGCTGTCGAGCAAGATGTCCCCGCTGGGGAGCGAAGGGCCGCCGAAGGGGTCGGGCAAGGAGTAGGCGGCGGGCCTGCTCAAGTCGCGGGCAGCCGGCCCCAGATGACGTCGCTGAAACGCGACGTGGTCGCGGGTTCGATGCCCAGCTTGCGCAGATCGTCCGTGTGCCGGGCGCCCTTCACCACGACCCAGCGGCGGGCGACGCGCCTGCCCTCCTCCAGGGCTTCGGGGGTGAGGGGCGCGTGCTCCGCGAAGCGGCGCAGCACGTCGAACGCGGGCTGGGCCTTCTTGGGCTTGGCGAACATCGGATCGAAGAAGACGACGTCGAAGGACTTCGCGGGCAGCGTCTTCAAGTAGGCGTGCGCGTCCGCGTGGTGGACCTCGATGGCGCAGGAGTCGTCACCCCGGTCGTAGCGCTGGAGCCCTTCCGCGGCAACGACGCACAAGGCCAGGCTCTTCTCCAGGCCCACCACCCTGCCCTTTGGCCCCACCGCGAGCGACGCGACCAGCGCGTCCTGCCCCAGACCCAGGGTGCAGTCGAGCACGGAGTCTCCGGGGACCAGCTCCGCGAGCTTGAGGTACGTGTCGTCCCGCTGGCCCTGCCGCAGCCGCATGCGCCGCAGGTGCGCCATGCCCGCGTGGAAGCCGAAGGAGCCCTGGGGCTCCCACAGCGTCACGCCATCGCCGCCCACGACGAGCAGCGCGTCCACCTTCGTGCCGAGCCACGGGGCGATGCCCTCGCTGGAGCGGCGCGGGAGGAACGGGAGCCCCCACCGCTGCGCCACGGCGCGCGCCTCACGCACCGTGGGCACATCCGTCTTCGTGCTGGTGGTGACGGCGAGGGGAATCGGCGGCATCGGTACCGCCGCCCTACTCCGCGACCGCCTGGAGCTTCCGGCCGCCCTGCATCTGCGCCACCGTCACGGCCTGGTTCCGGCCGTTGCGCTTCGAGTGGTACAGGCACTGGTCCGACAGGTCGATGAGCTGCTGCTTCTCCTGCGCGTTGTCCGGGTACGTCGCGATGCCCAGCGACATCGTGATGCGCAGCGGGCCCATCTCCGTCTGGAACACCTCCGCCATCACCGCCTCGCGGATCCGCTCGGCGATGACCTTCGCGCCCTGCGCGTCCGTCTCCGGCATCACCATCACGAACTCCTCGCCGCCGTAGCGCGCCACCACATCGGTATCCCGCGCCAGCGTCTTGATGATGCGCGCCACGCCCTTGAGCACCTGGTCGCCCGTGGGGTGCCCGTACGTGTCGTTCACGCTCTTGAAGTGGTCCACGTCCGTCAACACGATGGAGCACTTGCGGTTGTAGCGCCGCGCCTGCGCCAGGATGTCGTCCGCCCGCGACTGGAACGTGCGGTGGTTGAGCAGCCCCGTGAGGCCGTCCGTCGTCGCCATCTTCTCCATCTGCTCGTAGAGCTGCGC
>SECN01000383.1 GCA_004173515.1 Myxococcaceae bacterium
GGCGTGTCGCCCGCGAAGCGCTTCACCGCGTCCATGGACTCCCAGAGGGTGACGAGCAGGAACTCCGCGCGGCCGTCCTCCACCTTGCGCAGGCAGTACGCGGCCAGGTTGCCCGGCGTGCGCCGGTAGTGCGTCAGGCCCGTCTGGTGGAGATAGGTGAGGTAGGCGTCGGCGTCTTCCGCCTTCGTCACCCCGCGCCAGGTGCGTGCGAGCATCGTGGTGGATCCTCTTGCCGCGAAAGGGAGCCCGACGTGTAGCGCGGCCGGTGGGCGGTCGGCCACTTCACGGAGGCAGGGGAACGGGAAGGCGACACTTCACGGTGGGGCCGGGCCCGCGACCTCCCCGCGGGGGGTCACTTCGGCGCGGACGTCGCCGTGCTGGCCCCCAGCGCGGGCGGTGAAGCGCTCAGCGTCCCGACGGAATAGGTGCCGTCGTAGCCGTCCGGATCGTCCGCGTCCTTCTGGAGCGAGATGCCTGGGGGCCGATCCACGCTGGTGCCGCGCAGGGGCTTTTCTCCGCAGGTGTCCGCCGTCATGCCCCGGCAGATCCACGCGGAGCCTCCCGGATAGGCGAGGTCGAGCGACACCAGCCCCGGCTCCGTCGCGAGCAGCCGGTGCGTCATGAACTCCAGCGACTTGTTCCACGGGGCGCCCACGTCGCGGCGCGCGTGCAGGTTGCCCACCAGCACGATGAAGGTGTCCCGGGGTGCTTCGCTCCGCGCCTGGCGGAGGTGCTCGGCCATGGTGGTGTCCCGTTCCTTGCCACCCGTGTCGAACGCCACCACGCGCAGGGGCAACCCCGCGTGCCGCCAGTCGCGCGCGCGCTCCAGCAACTGCTTCATGGCCTCGCTGCTGCGGCCGTCCTGGACTTCGCGGCGCCAGAAGGCGCTGTCGGTGAAGTCCCAGGAGGCGCCGTCCTCCTTCGCGAGCCAGACGTCGAGGCGCGCCTGCTCCTCCACGGGCAGCTCCAGCGCCAGCCGCACCGTTTGGCCCGCCTTCGCCGCGTGACACGCGAGCCTCGAGGCGAACAGAGGGGCCTCCTGCGTGCCGTGCATCTCCCCCAACACCACGAAGGCGCCAGGCTTGAGCACCGCCTCCATGCCGGGGATGGCGGGACCGCAGTCCACGCGCGGCTTCGCGGCCTGGGCCTCGGAGGACGTCGGTGTCTCTCGCGCCGTCCTGCAACCTCCGAGGATGAGGGGGAGCGCCAGCAGCGACCACGGGGACATTCTCATGGAGAGCAACCGCCTTGATGAAACCAGGGAGGCCCCAGTCTCACCCGGGGCGTACGCCGCGCGGGCCGTGAAAACAGGATGGCCCGTCCCGGGCGTGTCGTTGGCTTCGCGCGTCACGCGGACGCGGTCGCCCGTCCGGAAGGGGTGGGGCCTGGGAAGATGACACTTGGTCCCCGGGGGGCGTTCACCGACGATGCGCGTCACCCATGGCCCTCCCCCCTGAAGCTCCCGTGGATGCGGATGCGCCCCGAGCGGGCGACGCCGCCGGTCGAACGTGGCGGGGGATGCTGGGCGCCCTGGCGCTGGTGCTGCCGGCCCTCTTCTTCTTCCGGGCGACGTTCACGCGGAACATCTTCCTCGCGGGCGACACGCTGCGGGCCTTCTACCCGATGCGGGCCTACCAGGCCTCGCGCATGGCGCAGGGACAGTTCCCGGACTGGTTCGCCGCCGACGGCTTCGGGCAGTCGTTCCCCGCCATCTTCATCTCCGGCGTGTTCCACCCAACGACGCTGCTGCACCTGGTGCTGCCCCTGGGCGTGGCGGTGAAGCTCACCGTGCTGTTGTGCTTCCCTGTCGCGTTCCTGGGCACGGCGGCGCTGCTGCGCGAGTGGGACGTCCCCCGCGCGGGCGCGCTGTTCGGGGCGCTGACGTTCACCTTCAGCGGCTACCTGGTCTGCATCACCAACAACCCCACGTACCTGCTGGCCGCCAGCACCGTGCCCGCCGCGCTGTGGGGCGTGCTGCGCTTCGTGCGCGAGCCGACGCCCGCGCGGCTGACGGTGGGCGGGCTGCTGCTGGCGCTGGTCGCGTTCGGCGGAGACGCGCAGGCGTTCGCCGTCACCCAGGCGCTGGGGGTGGTGGTGGCCCTGGCGGAGCCCCTGAAGGCTCAGGAGACGTGGGCCCGGCGCGTGGCGGTGTGTCTCTTGATGGTGGCCACCGGTGGGCTGCTGGCCGCGCCCCAGTTGCTGCCCGCCGCGGGGCTGGTGATGAGCGGGGAGCCCGGGGCGCGGTCGGTGGTGGACGCCCAGCGCTTCTCGCTGCACCCGCTGCGCCTGGGGGAGCTGCTGGTGGGGCCGTTCCTCACCGACCCGGTGGGGGTGCGCGGCATCCCCGAGGTCGTGGTGCGCAAGCTCGTCTTCGTGGGCGGCTTCACGCGCGCGTGGGTGGACTCGCTCTACGTGGGGACGCCCGCGGTCGTGCTGGCGCTGGCGGGCCTGGGGGCGTCGTGGCGCAAGGGGCGCACCTGGGTGTTCGTGGGCGCGTGGGGGCTGCTGCTGCTCTTGGTGCTGGGGTCCGCGCTGCCCGTGTACGGCTGGGTGTATCAGGCGCTGCCCCTGTGGCGGCCCTTCCGCTACCCGGAGAAGCTGGCGTCCTTCGTGGTGCTGGGGCTCGCGGTGGCGGCGGGGCTGGGCTGGCGGCGGTGCCTTTCGCCTGGGGGCGCTCCGCGAGCGGTCATCGTCGCGGGCGTGGGGGTGGCGGCCTTCTGCGCGGCGATCGCGCTGGGCGAGGCCGTGGGGGGGCTGTGGACGCGAGGCTGGGTGCTGCCGCACTGGCCGGACGCGCCCGCCGCCCCGCTGAAGGGGTTGTCGGGCAACGTGGTGCGCATGGCGGGGACGGCTTCCGGGCTCGCGCTGCTGTGCGCGGTCCTGGCGTGGCGGCCGAAGCTGGGCATGGGGCTGGTGCTGCTCCAGGGCGCGACGCTCTTCCTGGAGAACGCGCCGCTCTACCAGATGTCCCCCGCGGAGATCCTTGAGACACCTCCCCCGTTCGTGGAGCGGATCCGCGCGTCCGTGCCGGAGGGGGAGCCCGTGCGGGTGCAGACGGTGGTGAAGGGCTACGGTTCGCCCCAACTGCCCGGCTACGACTTCAAGGACCGGTTGAGCCTGGGGCAGATGGTCGTGCTCGCGCCGGCCACGCCGGTGTTGTGGGACATCGAGAGCGCGGACGGCTACCTGCCCGGGGAGAGCGTGCGGGTGCGCCAGCTGCAGCGGGATGCGCGCCGCTGGACGCGGGAGCTTGCTCCGCGCATGTCCACGCGCTTCACGCTGACGCACACGCAGGACCTGGCGTCGGGGCTGCCCCCGGGCGGCCAGGTGGTGGCGGAGGATGGGGTCTTCAAGCTGACGCTGGTGGCGCATCCGGATGCACCCGAGCGGATCCACCTGTCGCGGCCGGAGTGCGTGGCCACGCCCGAGGAGGCCCTGCGGCGGATGACGGCGCCCGAGCTGCCGGCGCGCGAGGTCGCCATCGTGGAGTGCGTGGCGCCGTTGCCGAGCGAGCCCGCGTCCGGCACGGGGACGGTGCGGGTGACCCGGGAGTCCCCCGAGCACTTCAGCGTGGAGGTGGAGGCCGCCGTGCCCGCGGTGCTGATCATCAACGACGCGTATCAGCCCGGCTGGTCCGCGACCCTGGATGGCGAGCCCGTCGCCATCCTCCCCGCCAACGTGGCGGTGCGCGCGGTGGCGGTGCCGGCGGGGCGGCACACGGTGACGCTGGGCTACCGGACGCCGGGCCTCGTCGCGGGGCTGTGGTTGGGCGCGCTGACGCTGGGGGCGCTCGGCGCCGCGATGGGTGCGGCGCGAAGGCGCGGTCCAGGGGCGCCTCCCGGGCGGTGAACGCAGGACGGCCCGTCCCGGAGGTGCGCGGGAGCGGGCCGTCGGTGCCCATGCGACAGGGGGAGGCGGCCTACCCCGTGGAGACAGCGGCCCCGGCGCGGGACTCGCGCTGGGTCGCGGCGAGCGCGGAGCGCTGCAACCACCCGGCGAGCCCCAGCATCGCGAGCCCCGAGGTGCGCAGCGTGCGCAACAGCTCCACCGTTTCGGTGGGGTTGCCGGGCAGCACCATGCCCAGCCATTCGCGCGCGTCGTAGAAGAGCCATACCGCGCCGGACACTCCCATGGCCCACCACACCCAGGCGAGCTTCCCACCGCGCAGCATGTACGCGACGCGCAGGATGGGCGCGACGAGCAGGATGGTCGTCATGTCCGCCAGCGTGGACGCGAGCCCGATGACCGCCGTGCACGTGGACGCGAAGTCCTTGCCCAGGTGGCCCATCGCCGTGACGAGCGCCGGCCCGCCCACGACGAGCGCGGACACCGCCGCCACCGCCCACAGCAGCGTCGCGCGCGGACTGGACGGGGGTTGCAGGCCCGACTGCTGGTAGGTGCGCGCCAGCATCACCAGCGCGAACGTGGTGCTCACGTTGGCGAGCACCACGACGACCATGCGCACGGGCAACAGCGGCGAGGCGATGAACGCGACGTCCGGCACCGCGTGCATCCAGTAGCTGCGCAGCGCCGTGCTCAGCAACGACAGCCCCGCGCCCACCGTCAGCAGGCCCCAGACGCGGCGCAGGTAGTCTCCCGGCGCGAACGACAGCGCCGCCGCCAGGGTGCCCAGCACCGCCAGCAGGCCCACCGTCCATCCCGCCACGTCCCCCACGAGCGACAGCCGGCGCGGATCCTGGAGGGACGTCGCCACCAAGGCCAGGTGGACGCATTGCAGGACCGCGACGGCGCCCAGCCAGGGGACCACCGACCCGGACGCGCGGCCCGGAGCAGGGGAGGGGCTCATCGCAGCTTCTCCATGGCCGTCGTGAACTCCGTGAGGATGACCTTCGTGTGCAGGGCGCCGATGAAGGTGTTGAGCATGGGCTTGAGGCCCTCCAGCAGCTGCGGCAGCTCCTGCACGCCGACCTGTTCGGGCGGGCGCTTCAGGGCCCGCAGCGAGGCGGTCTGGATGGCCATCTTCGCGGTGAACCCCCCCAGCAACGGCTCCAGGTGACGCATCAACACGTCTTGCCAGCCGGAAGCGGTGGGGGGGGAGGACGAGGGGGTCTGCAACGTCACCTCCGGGGGGAGACCCACAGCGTAGGGACTGTCGCGGACCGGCGCGAGGGCTCGGCGGTGAGGAAACCCGCACAAAATGCTCGGACCGGTCCGTATTCCCCGCGACCTCCGGAAAACGGTGCGACTAACGGCGGCGCGGCTTCTTCTCTTCGGCCGGTTTGGGGACGGCCTTGGGCTCATGGGGGCCCTTGAGGAGGTCCTCGAAGCGGGACTTCAGCTTGCGCCGCTTGAAGAAGAGGGCGGTGCGGCCGAGCAGCTGCGCGAGATCCGAACCGGTGTCCGCGGCGATGCGGTCGGCGACCTCGTGGCGGCCTTCCGGACCTTCGTTGATCTTCACCTTGATGAGCTCGTGGTCGTTCAGCGCCTGCTCGACGGCGGCGATGACGCCCTCGGTGACGCCGGACTGGCCGACGAGGACCACCGGCTCCAGGTGGTGGCCGAGGGCCCGCAGGTGGCGGCGTTCTTTCCCGGTGAGGGGCATGGGGCACCCTACTTCTTTTGGGCCGCCATGCGGACTTCCCGCATCGCGTCGATGTGGTCGGGTTGCAGCTCGACCGTGCGCTTGAAGTGCTTGAGGGACCCGGCGACGTCGCCGCTCAGCTTGGCGATGACGCCCAGGAAGTAGTGGGCGGGGGCCATGCGCTCGTTCTTCTTGATGGCGGCCTGGATGTCCCGGAACGCCTCCGGCTGGGCGGCCTTCTTGTCCGGGGAGGCGAGGAAGCGGGCGTAGGCGCGCCAGACGAAGAACTCGGGTTCTTCCGCGTTGAGGGCGATGGCCTCGTTGAGCATCTTCACCGCTTCGGGGTACTTGCGCGCCTTCACCAGGATGCAGGACTTCTGGAAGAGCTCCTCGGCCTGGAGGATGGACTGGATGTTCACGCCGTCGCCGCCGCCGCCGCTCTTGAGTTCCTCCAGGTAGGCCGCGCGGCTCTTGTCGTCCGTGAGCGTGCGGTACGCGTCACCGATGTACGCGAACACCTCCGCCTTGAGCTTCTCCAGCTCCGGCGGCGCGCCCGGGGGCAGGGTGTCCGGGTGGTAGAGCTTGGCCATGCGGAAGTAGGCCACCTTCACCGCGCCGCCGTCGGTCTGTTCGGTGAGGCCGAGCCGCTGGAAGTGGTTCTGTTCCTTCAGGGCCGCGGCGAGCGTGCGCAGCGTGGGCAGTTCGTCCGCGCCGGGCGTGGCGGTGGATGCCGCCGGGGCCGCTGCCGGGGCCGCGACGACGGGAGGACCGGGTCGGGCGCCAGGGCCGGCGACGGGAGGCCGTGCGGCACCCGGGCCCGCCGTGGGGGCCGTGCTGGCGGGAGCCCCCGGAGGACGGGGGGCGGCACCGGGGCCTGCCGCGCCAGCGGGAGCACCCGGAGGACGGGGCGCCGCGCCAGGACCGGCGACCGGCGCACCCGGGCCCGCGACGGGCGCGCCAGGGGTTCCAGGACGCGCGGGAGCAACAGACGCTCCAGGCTGCGCACCAGCGACCGGTGCGCCCGGGCCCGCGACGGGAGGGGCAGGGCGCGCGGGGGCTCCGGGCTGTGCGCCAGCGACCGGTGCGCCCGGGCCGGCCACGGGAGGGGCAGGGCGCGCTGGGGCGACAGGCGCTCCGGGCTGCGCGGCGGCGACCGGCGCGCCAGGGACGGGGCGCGCTGGAGCGACCGGGGCTCCAGGCTGCGCGGCGGCGACCGGCGCGCCAGGGACGGGGCGCGCTGGAGCGACCGGGGCTCCAGGCTGCGCGGCGGCGACCGGTGCGCCCGGGGCCGCGCCGTGCGCGGGGACGGTGCCCGAGGGCCTCGTCGCCGTGGGGGCCGCGCCGTACGCGGGGACGGTCCCCGAGGGCCTCGTGGCCGTGGGACCCGGGGCGGGCGGAGGCGGGGGCGAAGCCTGCGCGGTGCGCGCGATCGACGCGAACGACACCCCGTTCAGCTCCTTGAGCAGGAAGGCGATGCGCAGCAGGTGCTCCGCGTCCTGCGGGACGTCCTGGAGGAGCTGCCCCAGCGAACGCACGCCGTCGATGAACGCGAGCGCGCGCACCTCGTGCGGCGTCAGGCGCAGCTCACTGGCCGCCACCCGTCCCCCGGACTTCATGATGGGCATGGGCAGGACGTACGTGAGCCGGCGCTTGAGGTCCGCCGTCGGGATGCGGCGCACCTGGTCGCTGAGCACGGCCCAGCGGTTGCCCAGCGGCATCGCCTTCGCCGAGGGCAGGTCGCGCACCTCGAAGGCGAAGGTGCCGGACTCCGCGCGCAGCGCCTTGCCCAGGATGCCCAGGCCCCGCTGCGCCAGTTGGGTGAAGGCCGTGGCCGGCTGGAGGATGCCCAGCCCGAAGAGCGCCCCGAGCAGGTCTCCGCCGAAGCGCTCCTTCGAGCCCTCCGCCTGCTGGAGCTGTTCGGCCGTCAGCAGCCGCGCGGCCAGCAGCGACGCGCCGAGCCCGTCCTCCGCGTGCGACGAGTCCACGAACTCCGGGTTGCCCTTGCGGAAGTGGATCCACAGCGTGCGGTCCGAAAGCGTCAGCGTCAGCAGGCCCGTGTGTTCGCCCGCCGCGATGCGGCCGTAGAGCTGCACGGGCGAGGCCTGCTGGAGCTGTCCCTGGGCCGGCACCGTGGTGGTGCCGTCATCCTGCGGCGGCGTCGGCTGCTGCGGAGGCGGCGCCACCGGACGGGCGGCCGGCGCTGCCACCCCGGGCGCTCCCGGACGCGGCGGTGCGCCAGGACCCGCGACCGCCGTGGCGATGGGGCGCCCGGAGGCATCGACGCCCGCGCGGACCGCTGGCGCCGGTCCCCGCATCGCGCCCGGGCCGGCCGTGGGGCCAGGACCCGCGCGCGGCGGGTTGATGGCCCCGGGGCCCGCCATGGGCGCGGCCACCGGACCCGCGACGGGCGGCTGGGAGACGGGACCGGGTGGAGGCGGGGCGACGGGCGCGGATTGCAGCAGTGACGCGGGCGCTCCGTCCCCCCACAGCTCACGGGGGAAGACGTCACGCACTTCCGGAAAGCGCCACGGAAAGGCGAACTGGAGGCCGTCGTTGGAGACCTGGATCCTGCCCTGGATGGCGCCACTGTCGATGAGCAGCTCGATGGTGGGCCCGGTCAGCGGCCCCCACGTGGTGCCTCGATCGTTGCGGACCCAGTACTGCCGGACCTCACCCTCCGCCATGTGCCGTCCTGCTCCCAATCCCGTCAGTGCCGGGATGGCGCAATTTTACCGCCGCCTCCCCGAAGGTCCAAGCAGACGTCCACCGGGAAGGGGCCGGCGGACGTCGAATCAAGGCGTGGCGCCGTCCAGCGCGGCCAGGCCCACACTGGCGAGGCACGCCGCGTCGGCCTGCTGCTCGGCCGGAGGGTCGAAGCAGTACACCTCGCTGTCGAACACCTTGCACATGCCCGCCGGGGTGCCCGAGCACGCCACCTTGCCGTACGCCGTGGTGCAGTTGAAGCCGCACACCGGGCCCGCCTCGCTCAGCTTGCACTGGGGCGTGGGCAGGGTGCGGCCCCATGCGCACAGCGCCGCGGGCGTCGGATCGAAGCAGGTGATGCTGCCGTTCTGGGCCTTGCACACCCCCACGGGCGTCTTCGCGCAGCGCACGCCCTCGGAGGCGTTCACGCAGTTGAAGCCGCACGCCATCTGCACGCCGTTGCTGACGCACTGCGCGCGCGGCACCTGCTTGCCGTACACCGCGAACACCGCCGCTGGCGGGTCGAAGCACGTCACGTTGCCGCCCTGGGACTTGCACACGCCCGCGGGGGTCCGCGCGCACTTCACCTTGCCGAAGTCGGTGACGCACCCGTAGCCGCAGCCCACCACCCCGTCGATGGTCTTGCACTCCGACTCCGGCAGCGCGGCGCCGTAGGCCTTCACCACGTAGGCGGGTGGATCGAAACAGGACGCCTGCCCGTCGATGACCGTACAGCGGCCCTGGAGCGTCTGGGCGCACCGCACCCGCTGTCCATCCGACTTGCACGCATAGCCACAGGACACGTGCCCGTCGATGGAGCGGCACGTGGCGGTGGACGCGTCGGGCGTCGAAGGCGGCGCGGCCAGCGTCAGCGCCAGCACGGTCATCAAGGTCGCGAGCATGAGCGCATTGACCCCCAAGCTTCGGCATGACGCAAGCAACCGGCCGGGACGGCCTGTCGCCGGGGTGATAAGCGGGCGCCACCCGCTGGGAGGCGGGCCCCCCAGTGGACCTGGAAGTCGGCGCGTTGAAGCTTGTGCTGCTGTGTCTGGCCGCGTTGAGCGCGGGCTTCGTGGACGCCATCGCCGGAGGCGGCGGGCTCATCACGTTGCCGGCGCTGCTGACGGCGGGCTTTCCCACGCACCTCGCGCTGGGCACCAACAAGGGCCAGTCCGTGTTCGGCTCGGGCGCGGCGATGGTGCGCTTCGCGCGCGCGGGGCTGGTGGACAAGAAGCTGGCGAAGGTGACGTTTCCCTTCGGCCTGATGGGCGCGTTCGGCGGCGCGGCGCTGGTGCTGCTGCTGCGCCCGGAGGTGCTCAAGCCGCTGGTGCTGGTGCTGCTCATCGCGGTGGCGGTGTTCCTCGCCTTCCGCCGCAGCCCGCCGAAGCGCGACGGTGTCGAGCCCTCACCCCGGCCGCGCGCGCAGGCCCTCGGCGCGCTCATCGCGCTGGGCATCGGGACCTACGACGGTTTCTTCGGCCCGGGCACCGGCACGTTCCTCATCGTGGCCTTCTCCTCGCTCCTGGGCCACGGACTGGCCAGGGCCTCCGCGGACGCGAAGGTGGTGAACTTCGCCTCCAACCTGGCGTCGGTGACGCTCTTCGCGCTCCGGGGCGTGGTGCTGTGGAAGGTGGCGCTGCCCATGGCCGCGGCGCAGTTCACCGGCGCGTGGCTGGGCGCGCACGTGGCGGTGAAGGGCGGCGACAAGCTGGTGCGCATCGTCGTGCTGTGCGTGGTGGCCGCGCTGGTGCTGAAGCTGGGGCACGACGTGTGGGGCACCTGGACGGCGGCCTGAGCGCCGTCCCGGCACGGCTGCTTCAGCCGATGTGCACGAGCAGCGCGTGGCCGCGCTTCGCCACGGAGGCGGTGAACTTCCGCAGCTCCACGAAGTAGGAGACCAGCTCCTCCAGCGGATCCACGTCCTCCGCCGGCTCCTCTTCCTCCCAGGTGCCGGGGTAGATGTCCTCCGCCTGGAGCCGCGCGGGGTCGAAGCGCTTGCGCAGCGTGTCCTCGGGCACCGTCTTCAGCGCCTCCGCCAGGGCCTTCACGCTGGCAGCGTCGAACACGCGCGCGGTGCCTTCGTCGGACGGGATGTCGCCCACGTCCTCGCCGCCGCGCACCAGGAAGTCCAGCGGCGGGGTGCCTTCCCACGCGGTGCCGGTGAGCAGGAACTGGAGGCCGTGCCACGCCTCGCCGATGTCCAGCTCCAGGAACGCCGCGCCCTTCGCGTCGCCGAAGTCCTCCTCATCCTCCAGGAAGGCCTCCAACCGCGTGGGGGCCTTGCGCAGGGCCTGGAGCTGCGTCTCGGTGGCGCTGCGCAGCGTGCAGAGCATGTCCATGGGGCTTGAACCTCGGGGCACCGCGAAGCGGGGGAACGGGTGGTCTACTCCACCACGACGAGCTTCGCGTTGTTCTCCACGGCGGTGCCCTCCCTGGCGAACACCTCCGTCACCTTGCCGGCCTTGGGGCTCTTGAGCTCGTTCTCCATCTTCATGGCCTCCACGACCACGAGCCCCTGGCCTTCGGTGACGTCATCACCGACCTTGACCAGCACCTTCACGACCTTGCCGGGCATGGGCGCCAGGATGGTCTGCTTGCCTTCGACGGAGAAGCTGCCGGCGGCCGCGCGCATCCGCAGCTTGCGCTCGTCGGCCACGTCCACGCGGTTCACCTGACCGCGCACCAGCGTGCCGATCTCGTCGCCGTTCTCCTCGAACTCGACGTTGTACGACTGGCCGTCCACCAGCAGCGACAGCGTGCCCTGCTCCACGGACAGCGCGTCCACCTGGTACGTCTTGCCGTTCAACGTGAGCTGGTAGCGGTCCTGGCCCAGGGACTCCAGGTCCACCGCCACCGCTTCCTTCTGGCCCTGCTGCTTCGTGAAGTAACGCATGGGGAAAGGGTCCTTCCGAAAGGCTTGCGCAAGGAAGACGGCTTCAGCGGCGGCGGCTCTTCAATGCCAGACGCCACGGGCTGATGCGGCCATTGCTCGCGCCACCGCCCGCGCCCGAGGGCAGCGTCTTCGCGCGCTTCTGGTCGCGCTGGAAGGCGTGGAGCGTGCTGGCGAGCAGCGCCACCTCGCTCAGGCCGGTGTCCTCGCTGCCCAAGAGCGCCGTGTGCTCGCGCGTGAGGAAGCTGGTGTCGTAGTCGCCGCCCACGAACTCCGGATGCGACAGGATGCCATTGAGGTAGCGGATGTTGGTGGTGATGCCCTTCACCACGTACTCGGACAGCGCCCGCTTCGCCCGAGCGATGGCCACTTCCCGCGTGGGGCCCCACACGGACAGCTTGGAGATCATCGGGTCGTAGAAGTTGGGCACCGTGAAGCCCGCGAACACGCCCGAGTCATCCCGCACGTTCGGTCCGCCCGGCACGCGCAGGGAGGTAATCTTGCCGGGGCTGGGCATGAAGTTGCGCGACGGATCCTCCGCGTACACGCGCACTTCAATCGCGTGACCGCGCGGCTCCGGCGCCTCGAACAGGGGCAGCTTCTCCCCTTCCGCGGCGCGGATCTGCATGGCGACCAGGTCCAGGCCCGTCACCCACTCCGTCACCGGGTGCTCCACCTGGAGGCGGGTGTTCATCTCCAGGAAGTAGAAGTTGCGGTGCACGTCGACCAGGAACTCCACCGTCCCGGCGCCCACGTAGTTGACGGCCTTGGCCGCCTTCACCGCGACCTCGCCCATCTTCGCGCGCAGCTCCGGCGTGAGGATGGGGCTGGGCGTCTCCTCCACCACCTTCTGGTGACGGCGCTGCGCGGAGCACTCGCGCTCGTTCAGGTGGATGGTGTTGCCGTACTGGTCTCGAAGTCGTGCAGGCCCTCCACCCGGCGCATGCCCTTGCCACCGCCGCCGCCGGCGGCCTTGAGCATGATGGGGAAGCCGATCTTCTGCGCGTACTCGCGCGCTTCCTCGGGCGTCTGGATGGGTTCGGTGGAGCCCGGGACGACGGGCACGCCGGCCTTGATCATGTTGGCGCGCGCGCGGGTCTTCTCACCCATGGCGTCCATGGCGGCGGCGGGCGGGCCGATGAAGGTGATGCCGGCCTTCTCGCAGGCGCGCACGAAGGACGCGTTCTCGGAGAGGAAGCCGTAGCCGGGGTGGATGGCGTCCGCGCCGGACAGCTTCGCGACCTCCAGGATCTTCTCCTGGACCAAGTAGCTCTCTCGCGAGGGCGGGGGACCGACGAGGAAGGCCTGGTCGGCGGTGCGCACATGGAGCGCGGAGCGATCTGCCTCGGAGTACACGGCCACCGTGGCGATGCCGAGTTCCTTGCAGGTGCGCATTACCCGGATGGCGATCTCGCCGCGGTTGGCGACGAGCACTTTGCGGATTTTGGGCATGTGCGCCCCTGTACCATGGGGCGCCCCTGTTTGCCCGCCCCTACTTGCGCAGGTTGAGGTACTGGTCCATCAACTGCTTCGCCTGGGCGAGCTTCGCCTCCACGAAGCGGTCGTCCTCGTCCGGCTCCGGGGGCTGGGGC
>SECN01000840.1 GCA_004173515.1 Myxococcaceae bacterium
CGGCCGTTGGCGAACGGGTCCAGCACGGCGCCGAGACGGGGCGACCACTGGTTGCCGAGCTGCAGCGCCAGGTTGCCGTCGCCGCCGTACATGGACTGCACGTCGTAACGGACACCCAGGTTCAGGGTGACGCGGTTCGCGATCGACCAGCTGTCCTGGAGGAAGCCGCCGATGGTGGTGCTCTTCGTCGACGTCGCCTGCAGGGTCTCGAAGACCGGCGTGTCAGGCGCCGTCTGGTAGCCGTAGCGGCGGTTGTCGGACCAGATCGGAACGGTGGCGCCATTGTACGAGGCCGCCGACTCCGCCCAGAACACGCTGCCCGAGTACGCCTTCTTCTGGTCGTAGGTCAGGAACTCCGTGTCCACGCCCGCCTTGAAGACGTGCGTGCCCAGCGCGTTGAGCAGGTACGTGCCCTTCGCGTTGATCTGGTAGCGATCCAGCGTGGCCTCGGACATGAAGCCGGGGCCGCCGACGAGGTAGTTCGTCGCCGGGCAACGCAGCTCCTGCTCCGCCGCGGTCGTGCCGCAGAACTCGGCCGCGTTCGGGACGTTCTCGAACGTGCTCAGCGGACGCGTGGTCGTGTACTGCGCCAGCGCGTAGCCCGCCAGGCCCGTGGTGTCACCAATGGCGCTGCCGTCCGCCGGAGGCGTGGAAGCGGTCTGGTGGAACCAACCGGCGTTGGCGTCGATCAGGACCTTCTTGTCCATGAAGGCGCCGGCGTACTTCAGGGCGAGGCCCGTGGAGTTCGCGCGGTTCTCGGTCTGGCCGATGTCCTCGGGACGCGACGTCTGGGCCGCCGGCAGACCACCCGTACGGGGGCTGATGGACAGCTTGCCCAGGCCACCCGACACGGTCGGGGTGCCGTTCAGGGCGAACGACACGTTGTGGTCCTGGTTGATGAGGTACGTCAGCTTGCCCATGTACTGGATGGTGCGCGAGTCCGCGAAGTACTTCCGCTGTGACCCGGGGATCTCCCGGACCACGCTGAAGCCGTTCTCGTCCGTCGCGACGTCATCGCCCGCATCGTTCAGCGTGAAGGCGTTGAGCGCACGGGTGTGCTCGTAGCGCTGGAACGCAGGCGTGAAGCCCGCGAAGAACCAGAGCTTGTCCTTCAGGATGGGACCACCGAGGGTCGCGCCGAAGTCACCCAGGTTGCTCAGGGCGTTCAGGCCGGTGATGGTGGTGCCGTCCTCGATGACCAGCTTCCGGTTGCCTTCCGCGAAGCCCGGGGTCCAGTTGGCGAACACGGAGCCGTGGAACTCGTTGGAACCCGACCGGGTCACCGCGTTGATGACACCGCCCGTGGAGCGACCGAACTCCGGCATGTAACCGCCGGTGATGATGTTCACGTCCTGCACGAACTCGATGCTCAGCGGGCTGGCGTTCACGATGCGCTTGATGAACTCCTGATCCACGTTCACGCCGGTGTTCGTGGAACCGACGTCGATCGTCGGCGGGCTGCCGATCACGTCCACGGTCGACGTGAAGCTGTCAGGCAACAGCTCCACGTTCACGCGGATGGTGCGGTTGAGGAGCAGCTGGATTTCCGGGCGGGCGTAAGGCTTGAACGTCTCCTTCTCGAACCGCAACGTATACGTGCCCGGCGGAAGCTGGGGAATACGGTAGTTACCCTGAGCGTCGGTAACCACGGTCTGCTCGCCCTGCAGGTTGGGCGAGGTGGCGGTGACAACGACATCGGCCGCCGGCTTCTTGTCCTCCGTGTTGATGACCGTGCCGAGAATGACGCTGGACTGCGCGAAAGCTGCTGATCCGTACAGAAGACCCGCAGCAAGGACAACTCCGGTTTCCCGAAGTACGTGTTTCACTTGCATACCAAACCCCTCCAAGGTGGGCTGCAACCGAAAATGACCTCGGAAAATATCCGAGGTCAAGCAGTTGTCAATAGACCGTTGCTTTTTGGTGACCAGTGGGGCATTGGCGCGATCACGTCGGCGGCGCCCGACACGGTTGCTTGAACCCGGAACCCTTTTCTGTATGGTAGCCGCCCTTCAATCCGGGCAGGGCGGGACGGGCAGTCCACTGGTGAAGAGGAGTTACGTGCATGTTCGATTCAGTCCTTGACCGTGGGCAAGGACCCAGGTCGCGCTTCGGCGTCGGTGCGGGCATCTCCACGGTGCTCCACATCGGCCTGCTGGGTCTGGTGGCCTACCTCTCCACGCGTCCTCCTCCGATCGAGGAGAAAGAGGTCGAGGTCACGCTGAAGGCGACCATGGCGCCTCCTCCTCCCCCGCCGCCGCCGCCTCCCCCTGCTTCGAAGCCGAAGACGGAGAAGAAGGTCACGCCCAAGAAGAAGGACCTGATCACGCAGCCGAAGGAGATCCCCCAGCAGAAGCCCGAGGAGACCGAGACCCCGCCTGAAGCCGAGGAAGAGGCGAGCGAGGCAGAGGTCGAGGGTGGCGTGGAGGGAGGCGTCGCCGGAGGTGTGGTGGGTGGCGTGGTCGGGGGTGTGATTGGC
>SECN01000384.1 GCA_004173515.1 Myxococcaceae bacterium
ACGTTGTTGACGAGCTCGCCGTTCACCCGCAGGCGGAAGTCCTTCAGGCTGAGGTCCAGGTCCTCCACGCCCGCGCCCAGGTTGGCCGCGTAGAAGTAGCGCAGGTAGCTGGGGTCCAGCAGGTCCAGGTAGTCGCGCGCGGGCACCATGGTGCCGCGGCTCTTCGACATCTTCTCCCCGTTCACGGTCAGGTGCCCGTGCACCTTGATCTCATTGGGGACGTGGAACCCCGCGACCTGGAGCACGGCGGGCCAGAACAGGGCGTGGAAGTAGACGATGTCCTTGCCGATGAAGTGGACGATGCGCGTGGGCGCGCCCTTGTCCCAGTACTCCAGCGCGTCCTTCGCGCGGCCGGACTCCTTCGCCCACTTCTCCGTGGTCGCGATGTAGCCGATGGGCGCGTCCAGCCAGACGTAGAAGAACTTGTCCGTCTCCCCCGGGATGGCGAAGCCGAAGTAGGGCCCGTCGCGGCTGATGTCCCAGTCCGCCAGGCCCTTCTCGAAGAAGCCCTGGAGCTGGGCGGCGAGCCCCGGGTGGATGAAGCCCGGGCGCTTCAAGACCTCCTGGAGGAAGTCCGCGTGGCGCGACAGCTTGAAGAACAGGTGCACGGAGTTGCGGCGCACCGGCGGCGTGCCGCACAGGGCGCATTTCGCGTCGATGAGGTCCGTGGGGTTGTACGTCTTGCCGCACTTCTCGCACGCGTCGCCGTACTGATCCGGCGACTTGCAGTTGGGACAGGTGCCTCGGATGAACCGGTCCGGCAGGAAGCGCTTGTCCTTCTCGCAGTAGGCCTGCTCGATGTCGCGGCGGTCGATGTCGCCCGCGTCCTTCAAGCGCCCGTAGATGAGTTCCGCGTACTGGCGGTTCTCCGGCGAGTTGGTGGAGTGGAAGTAGTCGAACCGGACGTCGAAGTCCCGGAAGTCGCGCTGGTGCTCGTCGTGGAAGCGCGCGACGAACTGCTCGGGGGGGATGCCCTGCTTCGCGGCGTTGATTTCAATGGGCGTGCCGTGGGTGTCGTCCGCGCAGAAATAGACGACGTCCTGGCCGCACGAGCGGAGGAAGCGGACGTAGATGTCCGTCTGGACGTACTCGACGACATGGCCGAGGTGGATGGCGCCGTTCGCGTACGGCAGGGCACTGGTGACGAGGATTCTCTCCGCCATGGACTCTCCTGAGGGCGGCGGACCATAGCCGCTCGGGGAAACGAGGTCATCGTTCAACATGCGAGGCCACGGGTGCATGGCACGCGGGTGGATGTTATCGACCGCCCACCATGTGCACCGTCCTCATCCTCCGTGACGTCCACCCCGAGTGGCCGCTGGTCCTCGCCGCCAACCGGGATGAGTTCCACGCGCGTCCGGCCCACGGGCCGAAGGTCCTCTGCGAGTCCCCCCGCGTGGTGGGCGGCCAGGACGTGGAGCGGGGCGGCACGTGGATGGGTGTCACCCACGAAGGGGTGTTCGTCGGCCTGACGAACCAGCGGGGCGCCCGCGGGCTGGGCACGGCCCCCCGCTCCCGGGGCGAGGTGGTGCTGCGCGCCCTCCAGGCCGGTTCGGTGGAGGCCATCGAGCGCTACCTCGGCACCCTGCCCGCCCCGGAGTTCCTCCCCTTCAACCTGCTCTACGGAGACGGGCGCGTGCTCCGGGTGGCCTACGCGCGGCCGGGACACCCGAACCTGCTCCATGAGGACGTGCCGCCCGGCGTCCACGTGCTGCCCAACGACAGCCTGGACAACCTGGCACTGCCCAAGGTGGCGCGGGCCCACGCGCTCGCGCAGGGCGTGGCGGGGCGGCCGTGGCCGGAGCTCGTCACGGGGCTGAAGGCGGCGCTCTCCGACCATGCCCTGCCGCCCCGGGACGCGGCGACGGGGCCCCTGTCGGAGGAGGGCCTGCCCGCGGATTTCCTCCAGCAGCTCCAGGCGCTGTGCATCCACACGGAGGTGTACGGGACGCGCTCGGCGGCCATCGTCGCGCTGGCGCCCGGCCGCGTGGGGCACTACCTGGCGACGGACAACGCTCCCTGTCAGGGCGGCTGGCGCGACGTGACGGGCCTGCTCACCGCCCCCTAATCCAGCCGGGCCCGCATCACCGCGTCCCGGCCCGCGTCGTAGGCGGACTCGAAGGCGGGGCCCCGGCCGGTGAAGGCCTCCACGGGCGGCGCGGGCACGTCCACGCGGATCTCCCGCACGTCGCAGTCCAGGTCGCCCCGGTAGAAGGCCGGCTCGCCGGTGACGTTGATGGCGATGAGCCTCGCGCCCGGGAACTGCTGGCAGGCGTCGTGGATGGGGGTCGCGGACACGCGGTCCGCGCCCGGGTCGATGCGCTCCAGCGTCGCGTCCTCGAACAGCAGGGGGTTGGCGGCGCTCGCGGCGACGGCCTCCGACAGCGGGCCGTGCGTCACGGTGATGAGCCGCAGGCCCTGATCCGTGGGCGCCTGATGGAAGGTGACGAACGGCACGGGCAGGTCCTCCACCCGGGCCCCCGCGTAGAAGCGCTCCAGCACGTGCTTGAAGCGCTCATGGCTCAGCCGGGGCACCGTGGCCGCGCCCCCCGCCGCGCCCAGCGCTCCCGCCGCGACGGCCGGGGCCAGCGCGCCGCCCGACACCAGCACCGCCAGCAGCCCCACGGCCGCGCCCACCGCGCCCCGCGCCGCGGTCGTCTTGCGCGTCTCCTGTTCGTAGTCCGCGAAGAAGGCCCGGTAGCGCTCACGCAGGTGGCCCCGGGGTTCGGCGGCATACAGCCCGCCCACCACCGCGCCCATGCTGTTGCCCACCACGCAGTCGATGGGGATGCCCCGGGCCACCAGCGCATCCAGCGCGCCCACGTGCGCGAGCCCCTTGGTGCCGCCCACCGACAGCACCACGCAGGTGCGCGACGGTGCTGCGCGCACGCCGTGCCGGCACGACAAGGCCCCGAAGCCCACCATCAGCGCCAGCACCACCACGCCCGACCGCCGACCCATGCATCCTCCTGGGGGAAATCCGGCCACCCTACCCCGTTCCCGCCCGCCTGGCCTCGGGGCCTGGGGCAGCCCGCCGGGTCGGCCGCCTGGCGTCCGCGCACCGGGGCCCGAGGCCCATGGCCCAGGACACCCGCGAACACGACTGTTCCGGCACATGTGGCCCCAGAGGCGCTGGCTGCGGCCCGTCGAGCCCTACCAAAAACACGACCGCCCCCGGAACGTGATGTCCCGGAGGCGGAAGATGGACCTGCACGGTGCCCGGCGTGGTGTCACGCCGGGCGCGTGGAGATGCTTAGTACGTGGCCTTCAGCGACACGCCGCTGTAGGCGGAGTAGCCGCGGATCATGATGTACATCTTGCCCGCCGCCGTCTTCGCCGCCGCGCTGCACGACTCGGCGTTGCCCGAGAGGTACGGACGGCAGTCGTAGGACGACGTGGTCGGCGCGGAGCCGAACTTGATGTACATGTCGCCGTCACCCGTGCCACCGCTCATCACGTAGGTGGAGGCCTTCGCGGCCGGCAGGTCGATGCAGAAGGAGGACTCGGAGCTGGCGGCGCCCGACAGGCCCGTCTTCGCGACACCGTTGGTCAGCGGGGTGCAGGTCGGAGGCGTCACCGTGCCGCCCACGCCCACCGCTTCCCACGCCGCCGTCACGGCAGCCTGCGTGGCCGCGTCGTAACCCAGCGCTGCGGCGGCCTGGACCGTCCAGGTCTTCGCCTGGGCGAACGTCGTGCCCGCCGTGTACAGGTCCGTGTTGGCCTTGTACCAGATGCGAGCGGCCTTCTCGACGCCGATGGCCGGCACCACGATGGTGGAGCGGCCGCGCGGGTGCGTGCCACCCTTGGCGAGCAGCGCGAACGCCAGGTTGGGCACGCCGGAGCTGTAGTGCACGTCCGTGCTGGACGTCACGTTGGCCGCCCAGTCCTTGGACGCGCCATCCTTCGCCGGGTCATCCATGTAGCGGAGCGCGTCGTTCGCCGTGCCGGGCGTCCAGACGTCCTCGCCGACCATCCAGATGGCCGCCGCGGTGCTCCAGCCGTTCACGCGGCTCTCGCAGATGGCGCCGAACGTGTCGGACATCGCCTCGTTGAGACCGCCGGACTGGCCGGAGTACGTGAGGTTGGACTCGTACGACGTCACCGCGTGGGTCAGCTCGTGGACCGTGACGTCCGCGTCCTTGCCCAGTTCGATGGAGTTCACGCCGTCGCCGTCGCCGTACACCATCTGGGTGCCGTCCCAGTAGGCGTTCACGTAGTTGCGGCTGTAGTGCACCGTGCTGATGAGCGCCGTGCCCGCGTTGTTGAGCGAGTCGCGGTTGAAGAGCGTCTTGTAGCAGTCGTACGTGTAGCCCAACATGTCGTAGTTGGTGTCGAGGTGCGAGTCGCCGATGGCGGCCTGACCCTCGGTGCGCTTGAGCGTGCCCGGCGTGCTGGTGCCGTTGTTCGCCGTGTACATCTTGCGGTTGAGCGCCGTGTGGATCTCCGGCACCGTCAGCAGCGAGGCGCCGTTGAGCGCGTCCACATAGACGCGGTTGCGCAGCGGCATCAGGGCGTTCTCGCCCGTCACCGTCACCTCATGCGCGAGGCGCAGGCGCTGGTCGTCGGGAGACCGGACGTACACCAGGCGCGAGCCCGTGACGGCCAGGTCCGTGCCCTGCGTGTCGCGCAGCGCCGCCGTGCGGGCGGCCTCCACGGCGACCAGCGGACGCGCGGACACGGTGCCACCGGCGCGGGCGGAACCGTTCGCGCCGAAGATGGCGCCGGAGGGATCCACGTGCACCACCAGCTCCTCGCCCACCACCGGCAGACCGTTCATCGTCTGCGCATAGCGGATGTGCGAAACGCCCTGCTCGTCCACCGTCACGCGGCGGACCTGGAGGTCCGACGCCGTCAGGCGGAACAGCGACGCGATGCCCGGCATGGACCCGGCGATGGCCGTGTGCACATCCGCGGCGGCGAAGCCCGTCAGGGGGCGATCCGCCTGGCCCAGACGACCCTGGATGGTGTGCGGCGTTCCGTCCGCGTTCGTCCCGACAATCTGGGCGCCGGGAATCACGCTCAGCGCGCTCTGCACATCCGCGACTTCATCCGGCTTCTGCTGATCATTCGACGGGGTGGTGTCCCCGACGCCGCAAGCGGCGAGGGGCAGGGTGGCGAGCAGCGCGGTCACGAAACGAGTGGTGCGAACCAAGGTGGTTCCTCCTGCCAGGCGAAAGGGGGTGTCGCCGTGGCGGGGCTTCCCTGAGCATTCTTCAGGCCAACGCCTTAAGTGCGCGGAATACCTCGCATCACCAGAAGACGTCGAAACCGGGCTGGCACATGAATGCCCAGTAAATCTTCTGAAATGTGCAAGCAACCGTTACGCATTCCTTCCCAAGGGGTTGATTTCCCTCAGGATTCTGGACGCCCATGTCAGCTGTCCTCAACCATGACAGTGCACGCGGCGTGTGTCCTCTATTCGAGCAATCCAGGATTGACGGCTTTTTCTTGGTGACCAAAGCACCGCCGGGTTTCACACCGCACGCGGTCGCTCGCCCGTGATGCAGCCGGCCGGGCGGGTGCGTCAGCGGGGCGCGCCGAGCAGCACGCGCGCGCGGCCGTCCATGGGCAGCGCGACCTCTTCCACCACCGCGATGCCCGCGTCGCGCGCGACGTCGGCCAGGTGCCGCATCCACGGCTTGTAGGGCATCCCATTGTCGGAGCAGCAAGGGACGACGGCGAAGCCCAGGGCGTGACGCGCGGCGTACTCGATGATGATCCGCGTGGCGCCGTCGGGGTGCATGCCCACCACCAGCTCCGCCTCGCACGGCTCCTCCAGGGTGAAGGGCCGCTGCGCGTACTGCACCGGCAGGTGCTTGTGGCGCAGGTCGAAGGTGGTGACGGTGCGCCCCCGCTGGGTGAGCGCCTCGTTGAGCTTCCCCATGCCGCCGGCCACGTCATAGACGCGGGTGGCCTGGGGGAAGCGCGTGACGAGGAGGTCCGCGAAAAGGTCGAAGCGCCGCTTGTCCGCCATGGGCCCTCCTCTACCCCAGGCCCGGCCCGGTGCGCACGCACCGGATGCCGGCTGCTGGATTGCCCGGTCCTCAGCCTCGGGTGCAGACCGTCCAGAGCAGCCGCTCGATGACGAGCTTCCCGCTGGCGGACGACTTGAGCGCCAGGTCCGCGTCCGCGCACGCCACCAGGGCGTTGAGCAATTCGCGGCGCTCGTAGCGCGCGGCGGCCTGCATGCCGAAGGCGAGCGCCCAGGCGTTGGGCGTCTTGCGCTTGGCGGCCTTCAGCTCCGCCTCCAGCTTGGGGAGGATGCGCGTCTCCACGTCGCGGCCGTTCTTGGGCGGCTGACCTCCGCCGTAGCGCTCCAGCCAGGCGTGGTTCTCCAGGAGCCCTCGGACGATGGAGGCCACCGCGCCCAAGAGCTGCAAGGCGTGCGTCCCCTGCCCCATCGCGTCCTCGGCGTAGGACAGCGCGTCCTTCAGGTCGCGCTTCTGGAGGGCCTCCGTCAATTCGAAGAACTCCTCCTCGCGCGCGTGGTGCACCAGCAGCGTCACGTGCGCCGCTTCGATGGTGGGCCCTTCGGCGTAGACGGCCAGCTTCTCCAGCTCCGACTGGAGCAGCCGGATGTTGCCGCCGATGCGCTCCTTGAGTCCCTCCAGCGCGCCCGGCCCCAGCTTCTTCTTCAGGGGGGCCAGGAACTCGCCCGGCCCTTGTCCTGGGCGAACTTGAGCAGCGGGCTGCGCGAATCCACGTCCGTCGCCGCCAGCACCAGCGCGTGGCCCGAGGGCACGCCCTTCTGGAGCAGCTCCAGCAGCGCGGACGCGTCGCCCTCCGGCGCGCTGATGCGCTCCTCGCGGCAGAAGGTCGCGGCCTCTTGAAGGAAGGCGAGGTCCGCCTCCGCCAGGTCCACGTTCAGCTCGTCCTTCCACTGCTCCACCGTGGGCGCGCCGGGCACGCGGGGATCCAACTGATCCACGCCCCAGCCCGCGCGGCCCGCGAGCGCCAGCAGCCGACGGGCGCCTTCCTTGCGCTTGCCCGCCTTCCACGCGTCGCGCGCCTTGGCCAGCGCGTCGCCCTTGCCCTTCTTGGGCGCGATGAACTCCGGGTCCCGGACCAGCACCACCTTGCGCCCGGGAAACAGCGGCAGCGTGGCCAGCTCCTGCGCCACCTCGCGCGGGGAGGCCGCGTCCAGCACCGCGAGGTTCAGCCCCATGGCGGCGTCCGGCACCAGGGTCTTCACCAGTTCGTCGGCGCCCTTGCGGACGAGGAACTCCTCGCCCCACAGCAGGTACAGCGGCCACACCTTGCCGCCCTTCACCTCCGCCAGCACCTCGTCCATGTCCGCGCTCAACGGCCCTCCACGCACAGCTCGATGAGCAGGCGCTCCAACTGCAACCGGGGCGCGCCGTTGCGGGTTCCGATGGCCACGCGCGCGGCCTCCAGCAGCGCGTTGCGCCGGTGCAGCGCGGCCTCCGACGTGCGACTTGCCACCTCCGCCGCCAACGCCTTCAGGTCCCGGTTCGCCATCCCCGCCTCCGCCTCCGCCTCCGCCTTCGCGAGCGCCACGTCGCGCGTCCACAACAAGAGCAGCTCCAGCGTCGCGTCCGCGTCCTCGCGCGACCCGCCGTGGCCTTCCGCGAAGCGCAGCAGGCCCGGGATGTCGTTGCCCCGGAGGGCCTCGAACGCGGTGATGACGTCCTTGCGCCGCGCCAGCGCCTTCACGTCCAGCGCGAGCGCCCGGCCCAGGCTGCCGCCGGACATCACCGCCGCCAGCGCGGCGGTGTCCGCGTCCAGCTTGCGCGCCTCCCGCACGTGCTCGGCGACCATCTCCACCGGCAGCGGGGCGAAGTGCACCTTGCTGCACCGGCTGCGGATGGTGGGCAGGAGCCGGTCCATGGCGCTGGCCACCAGGATGAGCGTCGTCTCCGAGGGCGGCTCCTCCAGCGTCTTGAGGAAGGCGTTCTGCGCCTGGACGTTCATCTGCTCCGCGCTGACGATGATGGCCACCTTGCGCTTCGACTCCAGGCCGCGCAGCGCCAGGCGCTCCTGGAGCTGCCGGATCTGCTCCACGCGCAGCTCGCGGCTGGGCGTGCCGGTGAAGTCCGAGCGGCCGGCCAGGCCCCGCGACACGCGCTCGTCGTCCGGCATCACGTACGTGACGTCCGGGTGCAGCCCCTTCGCGATGCGCACGCAGCTGGCGCACCTGCCGCAGCCCACCTCCGGGGCCTCCGGGCACGTCAGGGCCTGGGCCAGCCCGACGGCGGCCAGCTCCTTGCCCACCCCTTCCGGTCCGGCGAACAGGTAGGCGTGGTGCACCGAGCCCGTCCGCAGGGCGGATTGGAGCGCGTCCATCGCGCGGGGCTGTCCCTGCACCGAGGCAAGCGTCATGGGGGCGTGTATCTCCGCTCGGCGAGCACCCGTCAACCGCCGCCTTGACCCCCATGCGCGGGGCCGGTCAGATTCAGGGGGCGTGCTGAACTTCCTCCAAGGCCATCTCCCCCTGCTGGCGGGGGCCATCCTGACGGTGCTCCTGGTGGGCATCCGCAGCAGCACCCGCGATCCGGACCTGCGCGACGACCTGCGCGGCGCGGTGCGGATGCTCATCGCGTTCCTCGTGCTGCGGCTGGTGTCGCGCTTCCTGCCGGAGGCGGGAACGTCGGAGGGGCTGCGCAAGTTCGTGGGCGTGGGCTGGATGCTCACGTTCGCCTACGGCGTCATCCGCGCGGCGGTGGCGTTCGCGCTGAAGCTCGTGCGGATGCGCTCGCCGGTGACGACGCCGAAGATCCTCCGCGACGTCATCGTCCGCGGTGCTGACGGTGGTCATCGGTCTGGCGCTCCAGGAGACGCTGGGCAACCTCTTCGCGGGCCTGTCGCTGCAACTGGACCGGCCCTTTGAAGTGGGCGACTTCATCCGCATCGGCGAGCACACCGGGCGCGTGGTGCACATCGGGTGGCGCTCCATCCGCATCGCCAACTTCCGGCGCGAGGTCATCACCCTGCCCAACAGCATGGTGGGCAAGGAGCACGTGAAGAACTTCACCCAGCACCGCGAGCCCGTGGGCATCGAGGTGCAGTTGGGCGTGTCGCTGGACGCGCCGCCCAACCAGGTGAAGCAGGCCCTGCTGGACGTGGCCCGGGAGATTCCACAGGTCCTCGTGCAGCCGCCGCCCCTGGCGCGCACGGTGTCCTTCACCGACTCCAACGTGCAGTACATGGTGCGCGTGTTCCTCAACGACTTCGCGCTGTCGGACACCGTGAAGGAGGAGCTGCACACCCGGCTGTGGTACCGGCTGCGCCGCGAGGGCATTGAGCTGCCGCATGCCCAGCGCACGGTGCATGTGCGCCGCGAGCCCACGAAGCGCCGCGACCTGGCCGACACCACCGTGCGCGACCTGCTGCGGCAGGTGGACCTGTTCACCCCGCTGGGTCCGGAGGAGCTGGAGCGCCTGCACCGCGAGGTCGTCGTGCGCCGCTTCGGCCGGGGCGAGCGCATCATCCAGGAGGGCGACGAGGGCGGCACCTTCTACGTCGTGGCCTCGGGCGAGGTCAGCGTGAGGGCCGGCACGCTCCAATCCGAAATCACCCGCCTGGGCCCGGGCCACTACATCGGAGAGATGTCGCTGCTCACCGGCGAGCGCCGCGCCGCCACGGTGGTGGCCCTCCAGGACTCAATCCTGCTGGAGTTGGACCGGCCCACCTTCGCGCGCCTCTTCTCCGATTACCCGGGGCTGGCCCGCCAGCTCTCCGCGCAGCTCGCCCAGCGCCGCAACCAGCTGCGCGCCGTGGCCCTGTCCTCCGGCGGCGGACCGGACCACACCCCGGAGGCAAGCCGCATCCTCGGACGGCTGCGCCAGCTCTTCGGCCTGACGCAAGACTGAGCCCTTTCGCGAGCGCGCTTCCGGGGCAATCCCGACCCGCCAAAACCCTCTCGGGGGCACCGCGCGGCGGGTTGGACGGCATGCATCCAGCCATGCGTCCAGGGCCTTTGACGCTTGGCGCCGGAAAGGTCTAAACGTTCACATATGCAATCCGTCCGTGGCTTCCCCGCGCGATTAGGTGCCCTGCTCCTGCCTGGCGCGCTGCTGATGGTCCTGCCCCAGAGCGCGGCGGCCACGGCCCCGGTAAAGCCAGACGAGACGCGCGCGGGCCTGGAGCGGCTGTCCCACCGCCGCGTGTTCTTCGGCCACCAGTCCGTGGGCGGCAACATCCTGGACGGGGTGCGAGGCCTGACGTCCCCGGGGAACACGCCCGCGCCCTCCTTCGTGGAGGTGAAGGACGCAACCGCGGCGCTTGCCCCCGGCACCTTCGCGCATGCGCTGGTGGGACAGAACGAGCAGCCGGAGACGAAGCTCGCGCACTTCGAGCGGCTCCTGGACGCGGGGCTCGCGAAGCAGGTGGACGTGGCGCTGCTGAAGTTCTGCTACATCGACTTCAACACCGGCACCGACGCGAAGGCCCTCTTCGAGAAGTACCGCGCCACGCTGGCCGGCCTGAAGACGCGCCACCCGGGCGTCACCTTCGTGCACGTCACCGCGCCCCTGACGACGGTGCAGCGCGGGGCCAAGGCGTGGTTCAACGAGCTGCGCGGCCGGCCCGTCTTCGGCGTCGGGGAGAACGTGTCGCGCGAGGCGTTCAACGCGCTGATGCGCCAGGCGTATGGCGGCAAGGAGCCGCTGTTCGACCTGGCCGCGCTGGAGTCGTCACAGGCTGACGGCACGCGCGAGACGTACGAGGTGAATGGCCGCGCCTACCCGGCGATGGTGCCCGCGTACTCGGACGACGGCGGCCACCTCAATGCCCAGGGACAGGCGCGTGTGGCCTCCGCGTTCATCACGTTCCTGGGCGCCCTGCCCGAAACCCCGCGCGAGGCCCCGGCTTCCGCGAAGGCCAATCCCTGACATATGCGCCTTCCCTTGATGATGCTGCTCGGCCTGGGGCCGACCGTCGCACGTCTGAAGTTGCGCCGCTGCAAGAGCGTGGGTGCGATTCCCACCGTCTGGGGGCGCGTCTGGATTCACGGCGAGGGTGAGGTCGTGGTGGGCCACCGCGTGGTGTTCGACGCGCGGCTGGCGCCCATTGAATTGCATGCGCAGCGGGGGGCTCGCATCGTGATTGAAGATGACGTGACCATCGAAGGTGGCAGCTCCATTGAAGCGCAGTCCTACGTGGTGGTGGGCGCGCGCAGCCGTCTGGGCATGTGGTGCAAGCTGCTGGACAACATGTACCACCCGCTGCGCGGCAACCGGCACGAGCGCCCCAAGTCGACGCCGCTGGTGGTGGAGGAAGGCGTCACGGTGGGCAGCCGCTCCATCCTGCTGCCGGGCACGCACCTCCAGAAGGGCGCGAGCGTGGCGTCGGGGACGGTCATCTCCCGCCGCATCCCGCCGGGCGTGTCTGTGGGCGGTTCGCCGGCCCGGGCGCTGCGGCGCGAGGTGGCGCGATGAGGCCCGGTCTTCCTTCCTCGGCGGAGGCCGCGCAGGTGGTGAGAGCGGGCCTCAACATGGTGCGCACGGAAGTGCTCCCCCGCGCGGAGCGGGCCGTGGGCGTCGCGCGGGCCCGCTGGCTGTTCCGGGCCTTCCGCCTGGGCCAGGGCGTGGCGGCGTACGGGCCGGTGACGGCGCGCAACGAGGGGGACGCGGAGCTGGGTGACAAGCTCACGTTCCTGGGCGGGATGCTGCCCACGTCGGTGGTCTGCTACGCGGGCGCGCGGCTGCTGGTGGGCGCGGACACCCAGTTCAACTACGGCGTGTCGCTGGAGGCCTGGGAGTCGGTCCGGATTGGCGCCCGGTGCATGTTCGCGTCGTTCGTGCGCGTGAGCGACCGGGACGGCCAGCGCATCGCGCCCATCATCATCGAGGACGACGTCTGGGTGGCCCATGGCGCCATCCTGCTGCCGGGCGTGCGCATCGGCGCGCGGTCGGTGGTGTCCGCCGGCAGCATCGTTTCGCAGGACGTGCCCCCGGACTCGCTCGCCATGGGAAACCCGGCGCGCAGCATGAGCCTGGACCTGGTGGCCCGCGAAGCCACCGGCACCTGACCTTCTGCCCCTTTTCTGCTTCGCCGCCCGGCGCTCAACGAAACGCACCGGGTGCGTTGTTCCCAGCACCGCCCTTCCACACCCCATTGCCAGACAGGAAACAGCCCATGAGCACGCGTGACACGCTTCGCACCTTCATCGTCGACACCTTCTTCGTGGACGAGTTCGGCGACGACGACTCCTTCCTGCGCAAGGGCCTCATCGACTCCACGGGCATGATGGAGCTGGTGGCCTTCATCGAGTCGGAGTTCCACCTCAAGCTCGACGACAAGGAGCTGGTGCCGGAGAACCTGGACTCGCTCACGCGCGTGGTGGCGTTCGTGGGTCGCAAGCAGGCCCTGTCGAAGGCGAGCTGAGCTCCCCATGTGCGGCATCGCGGGATTCACCTTCGCGGCGGGCACGGACACCGCTCCGGCGCTCCACGCCGACCGGCTGCGCCGCATGACCGCCAGCATCAAGCACCGGGGCCCGGACGCGCAGCGGGCCCTGCTGCTGGACGGCGCCGCGCTGGGGCACGCGCGGTTGTCCATCGTGGACCTCGCCTCCGGCCACCAGCCGATGCGCGACGAAGCCACGGGCCTCACGGTCGTCTTCAACGGGGAGATCTTCAACCACGTGGAGCTGCGTGAGCGGTTGTCGGGCGCGTATGCCTTTCGCACGCGCTCCGACACGGAGGTCATCCTCGCGGCGTTCCTGACGTGGGGCATCGACTGCGTGCGCCGCTTCGAGGGCCAGTGGGCCTTCGCGCTGTGGGATCCGCGCGACCGCACGCTCTGGATGTCGCGCGACCGGGTGGGCATCTGCCCGCTGTTCTACGCGACGCTGCCCGGGGGCCACCTGGCCTTCGCGTCGGAGGCCAAGGCGCTCTTCGCGAGCGGGCTCGTCACGCCCGCGCTGGATGCGCGGGGCCTCAAGCAGACCTTCCAGCTCTGGGCGCCCGTGGCGCCGCGCACCTCGTTCGAGGGCGTGTCGCTGCTGCCGCCCGCGCACACCGCGAAGTGGCGGGATGGCGTGCTGACGCTCCAGCGCTACTGGGACCTGGACTTCGGCGTGACGCCGGACGCGCCGGACGCGCCCCGTCTGCTGGAGGAGCTGGGCGCGGTGCTGGACCGGGCGGTGCGGCTGCGGCTGCGCGCGGACGTGCCGGTGGCGGCGTACCTGTCGGGCGGATTGGATTCGAGCCTGCTGTGCGCGCTGGCGCAGGAGCAGTTGGGCGGCACGCTGCGCACCTTCTCCGTCGGCTTCGCGCACGCACGGTTCGACGAGCGCACGCACCAGGCGACGGTCGCGGAGCAGCTGCGCACCGAGCACCGCGTGGTGGAGATGCGCGACGGGGACATTGGCGCGCTGGTGCCGGGCGTCATCTTCCACGCCGAGCAGGCGATGATGCGCTCCGCGCCCGCGCCCTTCCTGCGGCTGAGTGGCTGGGTGCGCGACCACGGCATCAAGGTGGTGCTGACGGGTGAAGGGTCGGACGAGATGTTCCTCGGCTACGACCTCTTCAAGGAGACGAAGGTGCGCCAGTTCTGGGCGCGCCAGCC
>SECN01000385.1 GCA_004173515.1 Myxococcaceae bacterium
GCGCTCAAGGCGCGCATGCTGGGCCTGGAGGGGTGGTTCTCCACCAACATCCTGGGCAACCGCGACGGCGAGGTGCTGGATGATCCCCAGGCCTTCAAGGCCAAGGAAGTGACCAAGTCGAGCGTGCTCGACACCATCCTGCAGCCGGACCTGTACCCGGAGCTGTACAACAAGTACTCGCACAAGGTGTCGATCCACTACTACCCGCCCCGCGGCGACGCGAAGGAGGGTTGGGACAACATCGACATCGTCGGGTGGCTGGGCTACCCGATGCAGATCAAGATCAACTTCCTGTGCCGCGACTCCATCCTGGCGGCGCCGCTGGTGCTGGACATCGCGCTGTTCCTGGACCTGGCCAAGCGGATGGAGTGGCGGGGCATCCAGGAGTGGATGTCCTTCTACTTCAAGAGCCCCATGGCCCACCCGGGTCTGCCGGTGGAGCACGACCTGTTCATCCAGCTGACGAAGCTGAAGAACACGTTGCGCGTCGTCGCGGGCGAAGAGCCCATCACCCACCTCGGGCTTGACTACTACGGGGATGACCTCCCGCTCGCCCGATAGGAACGACTCCGTGTTCAAGTGGCTCGTCACCGTCATGGCGGCGGGCCACTTCGCACTGGTGGTCCTCACCGGTCGCGTCCGGTGGGAACACGGCGCGGCGGATCTGCTGCTGGTGGTGCTGGCCTGGGCCGGCGCCGGCCCGCGGCGGTTCCTCCGGGGCGCGTTCCCGCTGTGGCTGACCGGCATGATCCTGGACAGCCAGGGTCTGTGGCTGGGCCTGCGCGGCGCCATCCACACCGGTGACCTGTGGGCGCATGAGAAGGCGCTGTTCCCCGCTCCGGGCGGGATGATCTGGCCCGAGTGGTGGTCGCACCATCCCAACACCCCGTTGGACCTCTTGTGCGGCTTCGCCTACGCGGCGTACCTCTATGAGGTCTTCATCGCGGCGCTGCTCTACTTCTTCTTCAAGCAGGACCGCCGCTTCGAAGCGCTCTGCTGGGCGTTCTTCGCGGTCAACGCCATTGGCGTCGTCATCTACGTGCTCTATCCGGCGGCCCCGCCCTGGTACGTCCTGAAGTACGGGCCGGGCCCGGCGAACCTGGCGGCCCTGCCCAGCCCCGCGGGCACGGCGCGCTTCGATGCCTTCTTCGGCATCCACTACTTCGCCAACTTCTACGCGCGAAACCCCAACGTGTTCGGGGCCATGCCGTCGCTGCACGCGGCCTACCCGCTGATGATGGTCCTGGTCCTCTGGTACAAGGGCGTCGCGTGGCGGGTGGGCACCATCTTGTTCGCGCTGCTCGTCGCCTTTTCCGCCGTGTATCTCACGCACCACTACGTGCTCGACGTGCTGGCGGGCAGCATCGCCGCGGTCGTGGCGTTCGTCGTCGTGAGGGCCGTATTCGCTCGTCGGGACAGAGGGACGCCAGCAGTGGCGTCCGGGTCCCTGCCGTCTGGAGGAAACACCCGTGCATGACAACGTCCTGGCCTGGCTGAGTGGAGACCTGTCCCCCTCGGCGCGCATCTGGACCGCGCTGGCGCCCGCGCTGCTCGCGGTCGCGTATTTCCTCGGCGGCTTGCTGCTCTTCTGCATCCGGTGCGCCATCAAGGGCATCCCCCGGGACGCGGAGACGCTGACGCGCGGCAAGTCGATGCTGGTGGGCTTCTTCCTGCGCCACTACTTCTTCTGGGTCATCCAGCCGCTGTGGCGCCTGCTGCTGCGCTCCGGGCTGCCGGCCAACGCGCTGTCCATGCTGTCGGGCCTGCTGGGCGTGTCCTCCGGCGTGGCGGTGGCGGCGGGCCGCTTCGCGCTGGGTGGCTGGCTCTTCCTGATGGCGGGCGTGCTGGACGTGATGGACGGCCGGGTGGCGCGCACCCGCAAGGAGGCCAACCCCGCGGGCGCGGCGCTGGACTCCGTGCTGGACCGCTACGTGGACTCCGCGATCCCCATGCACTGGCTGGCGGTGGTGGGGCTGGTGTTCGTGGCCGTGCTGAGCAACGTCACGGCGGTGTCGCGCTTCCGCACGCTGGTGAAGGCGCTGGCGCCGAAGCGGCCGGTGCAGCCTCGCTCCGGCGTGGCGCTGTTCGGCTTCAACGCGGCGGCGGGCGCCATCGCCACGGCGGTGGACTTCGCCGCGGTGCTGGGCATGGTGGAGTGGGCCGGGCTGTCGCCGGTGCTGGCCACGGTGGTGGGCTGCGTGCTGGGCGGCGTGGTGAACTACTCCATCAACCGGGTCATCACCTTCCGCAGCCACGGCGCGGTGGCGCCGCAGCTGGCGCGCTACACGCTGGTGAGCGCGTCGAGCGCGCTGCTCAACGCGGGCGGCGTGGCGCTGCTCACGCTGCACCCGCAGCTGGCGTACACGCTGGGCTGGTGGCTGGTGCGCGGGGTCATCTACTTCGCCTGGAACCTGCCCCTGCAGCGCGACTACGTGTTCAACGACACGTCGTCCAACGCGCTCCTGGAGCAAGAGCCCCATGCGGCGTGATTCGCGCTCGCGCGTCGGGAGGGCCCTGGGACTGGGGGCCCTGCTGACGCTGCTGCCGGGGGTGGCGGCGGCGGGTGCGCTGGAGGTGGCGTTCAACTCCAGCGACCGGTACGGCGAGAGCTTCACCTTCGTGGCGGACGCGGACGACGGCACCTATGTGTCGGTGAACCTGTCGGTGACGAACATCGGCCCGGGGTCCAAGACGGGCATCTGCCGCGCCACGGTGCTGCGCCCGGGCAAGCCCGTCTGGGGGCCGCAGACGCGGGTGGGCGGCAAGGATTGGAGCTACGACGCGGCCACGGACACCTTCAAGGTGGGCACGTGCAGCGCGCGGGTGACGGAGGCCGGCCTGTCGGTGGAGGCGGCGCTGGACGGCGGCAGGGTGGCGCTGGAGTACGCGAAGAAGCCGGAGCCGTGGTCGCCGGAGGGCTCCACCATCGACCTGGGCAAGGACCGCTACCGTCACGAGGTGCTGGTGGGCTCAAGCCCCGTGAAGGTGACGCTCCAGGTGCCCAAGGCGGCGGAGGTGTCGCTGTCGGGCGGCGGGTACGTGGACCACTCGCGCAGCACCATCGCGCCGGCGAAGCTGGCGAAGCGGTGGGTGCGCTTCCGGGCGCTCAAGGGTGCGCAGCACGCGGTGGTGCTGGGGCGCGAGGGCCATGAGGGCGACTACGCGCCGGTGTACCTCTGGGAGGACAAGGGGCAGGTGCAGTTGCTGGAGGCCTTCACGCTGGCGCAGACGGGCGAGAAGGAGCGCAGCGCGTGGCGGGCGGAGTTCACCGACCGCGAGGGCCGGCCGGCGCTGACGGTGCGCAGCAAGTCCCTGCTCCAGCGCAGCGCGCCGGTGGAGTCGCTGGGTGTGTTGAGCGGGCTGGTGAAGCCGATGGTGGGCTCGCCGGTGACGTACCTGCACCGCGCGGTGCTGGAGCGCGTGGGCAAGGCACCGGTCGAAGGCTTGATGGAAGTGACGCTGGAAGGCGAGTAGCAGGAGGCGAAGGGTTTCCCGTGAGCGAGTCGTTGCTTCGGTCGGTGCATCACGTCCCGGGTGTCCGCGGGTTCGTGCGCAAGCAGGTGCTGCGGGTGGTGGCGCGCGGGGTGGAGTGGACCACCAAGCTGCCCGGCAAGCGCGCCCTCAACGTGTCCCGTGTGAACGAGTGGCTGCACGTGGGCGGCGGCGTGTCCCGCGCGCGCTACGGCGAATTGAAGGCCCGGGGCATCACGGCGGTCATCGACCTGCGCGCGGAGCGCTGTGACGACCGCGAGGCGCTGGCGGCGCTGGGCATCGAGTTGCTGCACCTGCCGGTGACGGACCGCTTCCCGCCGTCGGTGGAGCAGTTGTCCCAGGGCGTGCGGTGGGCCCTGCCCCGGCTGGACGCGGGCGGCGTGCTGTATGCGCACTGCGAGCACGGCGTGGGCCGGGGGCCGTTGATGGGTCTGGCGGTGATGGTGGCGCGCGGCTGGGATGCGCCGGAGGCGTACCGGGCGGTGCGCCACGCACGGTGGCAGGCGACGCTGAATGACCGGCAGCTTCGGGGCCTGGCGGACTTCGTGGCCGCGTGGACGGGTGTGCCGGAGAAGGCCGCGTAGCAGAGCGCGGGCTACTTCGCGTCCTGTTCGTAGAGAGGATAGAAGTGCGAGTTCGCGATGGCCGCGCCCCAGCAACACTCGGGCTCCCCTTCCTCTCCGCTCGGCAGTGTCGTGTGGAGCGGAGCGCCCGCCTTCACGGCCTCGAAGTAGAAGAGGTTCTCCTTGATGATGACGAACGCCCGGTCCGCCTTGCGCGTGCGAAGGGTGAGCTTCGTCAGCTTCGGATCCGACAGGTTCGCGGCACCCTTCGGGATGAAGACCGCCTGATGGGGCTCGGAGGGTGGCTCCTGGGGCTGGTCCTTCACGTTGCAGTGGTTCTCGTCTTGCGACCACACGTCGACGTCCTGCACACGGCATCCGCCATCCGCTGAGAAGCGGAACAGGGCCTTCACGGTCGTGAAGTAGCAGTTCGCCGTGCCGCAGTCGGCGTCGTGCGCATCCAGCACCACCGACAGGCGCACCCGACCATCCGGGAGCGCCTCCACCATCCCCAGCCGCGCATAGCGTTGGAACAGCGGGGCGCTGGCGCAGGACACGGCAGCCCTGGGCTTCGGAGGAGGAACGGGCTTCTTCGGCTCCTCCGCCATCGTATTCGCGCAGCAGAGGGTGAGGAGCACAGCGAGAGGACGCGTCATGGCCATGACAGCATGCCCTAGCAAGCCACATACCCGCGCGAGTGTGGCCACCCAACCGCGCTATGACGAGGCCCCTACAGGGACAAGGGGTATCACCGTGCCGAAGCTGCCGTGGCTGACCGGAGTGGGACTGCTGTGGATGGCCTTGGGCTGTGGCCCCATGGACCCAGGGGAGGAGCTGTCCGCGTCGGTCCCGAGCACCGCCACCAGCGTCGAGGACTGTCGCAACGCGTGTGCAGTGGGCTACGTCCGTTGCGCGGTCATCTGCAACAGCGGTCCCGTCTCCAACCCCACCTGCAAACCGAAATGCACCGCGGCACTGGAGACCTGCTTCGCCGCCTGCGTCCTGTGAAGGCAGATGCGGTGAGGCCCATCAATCCTCGGTCTTGAGCCAGAACCAGCGCCCCTCGGAACGGAGGGCACCGGAGAGGAACTCCGAGAACGAAGCAGCGATCTGGGTGCAGTAATAGGGGTCCGGGAACCCCTCTCGGTATCCATCGATGATGGGATACCGACCCCCGTGATTGGGGTCCACGTCCACGAGGATGTAGTTGCTGTCCTGGAGTGCGCACGCCACGTACCACGACGCAGGCCCGGACTTGTCGCTGTCGTCCTGCCGCATGACCACCCGCGCGCGGCGGATCATCGCCAGCGGGAGGAAGTGGAAGTCCGGGTCGACGCGGTCAAACAGCCTCGCGCCGTCGCAGTGCAGGTAGAACGCGCGCAGGTCCGGGTCCAGGCGCCATCCCGTCCTGGCTTCGAACGCCTCGATGCGAGCGGGCGTCGCGGGCGGATTGGGGAAGTGGCGCCGTGACACCTCTTCCAGCAATTCAGTCATCGTCGTCATGGGGCTACTCTCCGTAGGGGTAGCTTCCCCCAGTGCCCGTCCACGGGGGCTCATTCGCGTAGCACTGGTTGTAGAGTCCCCCCAGCGTCTCGTGGATGTCCTTGGGGTAGGGGATGATGTTGTCCCAGTCGGTCGGATTGCCTCCATGCTTGAGGTCGCGGAGGTGGTGTCCCTGGTACGGCGCCCCGTCGGCCTCGCGGGGCCACTCCCCGAACTTCTCCGCCCAGCGCTCTCGAAACCCATCCCGGATGTTCTTCCACTTCCCCCGGGCCACGTCGTTCTGGGCCTTGCTCAACGTCGGGTAGTTGCAGCAGCAGTTCGTCATTCCGAACCGGCTTCCGGCCCGCACGATGTCACCCGTGAAGTCCATCTTCACGTCCGCGAGCCAGATACAGCCCTGGAGGGCGTACCCCTCCCCTGCGCACTTGTCGCGGCAGTAGTTCATGATGCTGGGGCTGCACTGCCAGGGGCCGTAGTGGATGACCGTGCGGAAGTTCCCGCCACCAGGGACCCAGACCTCGGGCCCCACCCACTTCCGGAGGCCGCCCGTGGTGGTCGTCATTGAGCCCTCCGCACACGCGATGAACAGGGCCAACAGGGACAGCAGGAAGTATTGGCGCAGGGTGGTTTTCATGGGGCGCGCACCCTACCGCCTGGCACCGGGCCCGAGCGTCCTCGACCGATGCCATCGCGTCCCCCCGCAATGAAAAAGGCCCCGGTGCGGACACCGGAGCCTCTTCATTGCATCACCGGGCTTCAGCTCTCCGGCGCGGGATGCGGCGCTTCGTCTCCCGTCGTCGCGGGCGGCGTGGCGCCGTGCTTGTTGCGCCAGCGGTCCACCAGCAGCAACAGCGCCGGGAAGCCCACCAGCACCACGACCATGTTCACCGCGAAGCCCAGGTTGGCCAGGTCACCGATGGAGTTCAGACCCGGGTGCTTGGCGAACACCAGCGCCAGGAAGCCGATGGCGCTCGTCAGCAGGCCGCCCGTGATGGCGCGCCCCGTCTCCGCGTACACCGTGACGAAGTCCGCGCCCGGCTCACCCAACCGTTCAATCAGGTGCACGCCCGCGTCCACCGTCGTGCCGATGAGCACCGGGATGACCACGATGTTCAGGTAGTTGAACTGCAGGTCCAGGATGGCCATCAGCCCCACCAGCCCCGCGATGGACACCAGCGTGGGCAGCATGCAGATGACCGCGTTGCGCAGGCTCCCCAGCGTCATCCACATCGCGAAGAACACGCTGAGCACCGCCGCCACCAGGATGCGCGGGCTCTCCTTCGCCACCATGTCCAGGATGTCCGCCAGGATGAGCGCCTCGCCCGCCGCGGACACCTGGCTGCCGTCCGACAACTGGAGGTTGCGCACCTCCTTGGTGAAGCGCCGCGTGCCCACGCCGTCCGACAGGCTCACGTTCGCGTAGACCAGCACCACGCCGCCCTTCTGGCCGGCCGCGGGCTCGAACTGGCGACGCAGGCTCACCGGCAGTTGCTCGCGCGTGAAGGGCTCCGCCTCCGTCATCCGCACCGCGCGCACCAGGTTGGCTCGCGTGTCCTTGGCCACCTTGTCCGGGTCGATGCGCGCGAGCTTCTTGTGGATGGACTGGAGCAGCGCGTGCTTCTCCTCCTGCTGCTGCGGCACCAGGTCCTCCAGCGCCCCCACGAAGTCGATGGTGGAGTCCTTGCCGTACTGCTGCTTGCGCGCCAGGAGCTGGTTCACCGCCTCGCGCTCCTGGCCCTCCTTGTCCGTCAACACCACCACCGGCGTCGCCGAGTACCCGAGGATGTGGTCGATGCGGCGGTCCAACCGCACGCTCGGCAGCGACACGTCATCCAGCTTCGTGGAGTCGTAGTTGAACGTCACCCGGTACGCCTGGCTGATGAGCGCCACCAGCGCCACGCCCAACACCACCGCCACCGCGCGGTAGCGACGGGGCAGGAAGCGCGCCAGCACCGCCATGGGCCCCGACTGCGCCTGATGCACGCGCGGCGTCCAGCCCCACTTCGACACCACGCCCAGCATCGCCGGCAGGATGAGCAGGTAGGAGCCCACGCTCACCATCATGCCCACCGCCGCGATGACGCCGAACTCGTGGAACGCCCTGAACTCCGACAGCGACAGGCTCAGGAACGTCAGCGCCGCCACCAGCGCGGAGATGAGCGCGGAGAAGCCCGTGTGGCTGAACGTCTCCCGCACCGCCTCCTCCGACGTCATCCCCTCCGAGCGCAACGTCCCCCAGCGCCCCAACAGGTGGATGCCGTGCTCCACGCCCAGGCCTCCCAGCACCGCGGCCAGGAAGCCCGTCAACAGATTGACCTGCCCGTACGCCACGCCCACGAAGCCGTAGGTCCACATCAGGCCCGCGGCCACAGGCGCCATGGTCAAACCCACCGACAGCGCGCTGCGGAAGTGGAACGCCAGGTAGGCCAGGAGCAGGACGATGGCCAGCGACGACGCGCGCGCCAGGTCGCCGGTGATGACGCCCTGCTGGTCGATCTTCTTCTTGAACGTGCCGGTGATTTCCGTGCGGAAGCCGGGCCCGTACTTGGACAGGTCCTGCTTGGACAGGTAGTCCTGCACCTGCGCGATGACCTTCTTGGAGTAGCCCAGGTCCGCGGAGCTGCCCTTCGCCTTGAGCAGCATCACCACCATGCGCTCCTGCGGATCCAGGTAGTAGTTGGCCTGCTCCTTCTCCCACGCGAAGCGCGCGTCGATGCGGTCCTGGATGAGCTTCAGGTCCGGCAGGTCCACGTAGTACAGCGCGTGCTTTTCGAAGAACTGGCTGGGCCGCTGGTAGTTGACGAAGCGGATCTCCGACAGGCCTCCCAGCTTGGGCGCCATGTCATCCACGAACTGCTTGAGCTGCTCCGGCTCCGCGCCGATGCCGGCCACCACCACGTTGCCCATGCCGCCAAAGCGCGTGCGCAGCTTCTCCAGGTCCTGCACGGACTGGAACGACTTGGGCAGCAGGTTCGCCAGGTCCGCGTTGAGCGACAGGTTACGGGCGAGAAAGACGCCCAGTCCCGTCAGCAGCAGCGTCACGACCAGCGCCACCCAGGGTCGTCGGTGGCCGCGGACCGCCAGGGAGCCCATCGCCGCCTCGAACCGTTCGGACCAACGCGTCTCACTCATGAATGTGACGTCCTCATCTTGAGCCCACCCAAACCGGGCCGCTCACGCGTATATGCCCCGGGCCACCGTGCGTCCAGGCGTCGTCCCTGGGGCCTTCCCGGCCGCATGCCCTGGCGGGGAAGAAAGCGCCGCCGCGACAAACACGCAGGTATGCAGTCCCGGCGGGCGGCCCGCCAGTGGATCAACCTGTCCCATGTGTGTCGGGCGTGTACGTCGGATGGACACCCTGCCCGCGCCTCCCCTCGTGCAGGGCGGCCGGGCGAGCCTTGCTCTCGTGCCGCCGTGCAGGAGGTCTGCGGGATGGCCAGCTTTTGCTCCGACACGGGCCCTGCCAGGAAGCAGGCGCCCCATGGAGGGGATGCCGCCGCGTGACCCACGGGCCGGCCGGGGCCGGGATTCCAGGCACGGGCGCCCACGGTGGATGGCCTCGGACCCCGCTTCGCCAGCAGAACGCTCGTGGATGCACCGGGTGGAGCACACGATGGGTGTGCTCGCCGCGCACAACCACCGCCGTCCCGTCGTCGCCCTGCTGTGCGCCCTGCTGCTGTCCGGCGTGGGCCTCCTGCTGGCCCGCAACCTGTCCCTCAACGCCAACCTGGTGGACCTGCTGCCCCGCTCGTTCCAGAGCGTGCAGGCCATCCACACCCTGGAGGAGCGCTTCGGCGCGCTGGGGTGGGTAGTGGTGGTGGGCGAGGACGGCGACCCGGAGCAGCTCCAGCAGTTCGCGGACGACCTGGCGCCCCGGCTGGAGGCACTGCCGGGCATCCGCTACGTGGAAATCACCCGCCCCAGCAGCTTCTTCCGCAGCCATGCGCTCTACTTTTTGTCGCCAGAAGATTTGAAGGAGGTGGAGCGCCGCATCGACGCGCGCCTCACCTGGGAGAAGCAGCACGCCAACCCGCTCTACGTGGACCTGGAAGAGTCACCGCCCCCGTCGCTGGACTTCTCCGACCTGGAGAAGAAGTACGGCGGCGGCGCGGTGACGCGCCTGTCCAGCAACCCGAGCGACTACTACCTGGACCCCGCCGAGCGCCGCGTGGTGGTGCTGGCCAAACCCGACACGTCGTCCGCGGACCTCACGTTCTCACGGAAGATCATCGACGAGGTGCAGGGCGTGCTGAAGCAGCAGGACCTGTCGAAGTACGGGCCCCGCTTCCACACCGAAATCACGGGCACGTTCCAGAAGAAGATCGACCAGCAGGCGCAAATCACGCGCGACGTGGCGGTGGCGTCGTCGGTGGCCACGGTGCTGGTGCTGCTCTACCTGTTCCTGCACTTCCGCAGCGCGCTCGCGGTGGGGATGGTGCTGGCGCCGGTGGGCGCGGGGCTCGCGTGGACGTACGGCATCGTGGGCGTGGCGTACGGGCAGGTAAATCTCCTGACCGCGTTCCTGGGCGCCATCCTGGGCGGCCTGGGCGTGGAGCACGGCATCCACCTGTTGGGCCGGTATCTGAACCTGCGCGGAGAGGGGGTGGGCTCCGAGGCCGCCACGCGCGAGGCGTTCACGCACACGGGCGGCGCGGCGCTGGTGTCCGCGCTGGTGGCGGCGCTCACCTTCTTCGTGCTGGGCACGTCCCGGCTCCAGGCGTTCCGCGAGTTCGGCGTCATCGCGGGCGTGGGCATGCTGGTGCTCATCCTGGCGTATGTGCTGGTGCTGCCGGCGGTGCTGGGGCTCGTGTCGCGCCATGGGTGGACGCCGCGAAAGACCTCCACCGAGACGACGCAGGCGCCGCTGGGCCGCATCATCACGCGGCGGCGCGGGCTGCTCACGGTGGTGTCCGCGGTCATCGTCGCGGGCCTGCTCACGCAGCTTCCGCGCCTGAAGTTCGACTACAACGTGTCGTCGCTGGAGGACGAGCACCTGGACTCATTCGTCCTGGATCGCGCCGTCAACAAGATCATCGGCTATTCACAATTGCCCGTGGTGGTGTTGACCGACTCCCGCGAGGAGGAGGCGGTGGTCGTCAAGGAGCTCCAGGCGCGCAAGCAGCAGCTGGGCGCGGACTCCAAGGTGGACTTCGTCGCGTCGCTCGAAAGCCTCGTGCCCCAGGAGCAGGCCCGCAAGCAGGTCATCCTCAAGGACATCGGGAAGCTGCTGAAGGACGTGCCCGAGGGACAGCTCGATGACGCGCAGAAGCAGCAGCTCGCGGAGCTGCGCCGTCAGGTGACGGCCACGCCGTACTCCGTGGCGGACCTGCCGCCCGGCGTGCGCCAGCAGTTCGAGGGCCGCGGCGCGAAGGGCACGGGCTTCGTGCTGGTGTATCCCTCCGCGAACCAGTCCGACGGTCAGGCGATGCGCCAGCTCGCGAAGGAAGTGCGCGGGGTGAAGCTGCCGGATGGACGACCCGCGGTGGCGGCCGGCGAGTCGCTGGTGCTCGCGGACATCCTGGACCTGGTGTCGCACGAAGCGCCGTTCATCCTGCTGGGCGCGACGGGCGCGGTGCTGGTGGCGATGTGGATCACGTTGGGCGGACTGCGCACCGCGCTGCTGTGCCTGACGCCCACCGTGGTGTCGCTGTTCGCGCTGCTGGGGCTGATGCCGCTGGTGAACGTGGAGTTCAACTACCTCAACATCCTCGTCATCCCGGTGCTCATCGGGACGACCGTGGACGCGGGCGTGCACCTCGTCACCCGGCTGGCGTCGCCGGGCAGCGACTTCGTGCAGGTGTACTCGGAGACAGGCAAGGCCATCTGTGGCGGCCTGCTCACAAGCGCGGTGGGCTTCGGGGCGCTGTTCCTCGCGGACCACCCGGGCCTCAACTCGATTGGCGCCCTGGCGAACCTGGGCTTCGGCATGAACCTGCTCATCATGCTGGTGACCTTCCCGGCCCTGTTGCTGGTGCTCTCCGAACGCAAGCGGCGCCGCCGTGCGGTTCCATCCTCCTCCCGGGGTGGACACCTCGTGGATGAAGGGCAGGGTCCTCACCGGCCCACGCCCGCCAGTTGAGGGCCGAGGCGTCGTCCGCCCGGCCGCGCACGCGGAAGGAGCGGGACGATGTCTCAGCAATGGATCTGGATGGGCCTGGCGGCCGGCACCCTGGCGCTCGGCCCCGCCTGCAGTGCCACCGAGTCCCCCGTCCTGCTCGCGCAGGTGGACCCGAACTCCGCGGGCGCCATCACCACCGGACAGCCGAACCCGGGAGCCCCGGCGGGCACCGTGGAGGCGACTCCCGAGAGCGCCATCGGCGTTCCCTCCCCGCAGGACTTCGGGAACACGGGGAGCGGCCAGAACACGGCCGGCACCGGCACCGGCACCGGTGGCAGCGGCTCCGGCGCGGTGCTGCCGCAGCCGTACACCGCACCGACCCCCATCACCGGCGCGCCCCAGGACAACGTCACCGGCTCCGGCGCGGTGATTCCCCCCGACACGGGCAGCACGCCCGCCCCGGGGATGGGAAGCAGCGTCAGCGGTTCGGGGGTGGTGCTTCCACCCGACACCGGCAGCGCGGCGGCGCCGGGCGCGGGCAATACCGTCAGCGGCTCCGGCGCGGTGCTGCCGCCCAGCACGGGCACCACCGCTCCGGGCGCGGGCACCACGCTGTCACCGGACACCAACACGTCCAGCAACTCCGTGACCCCGCTGGGCGGCGGCACCGTGCCCGACCCGAACACGAACACGGGGCGATAGGAGGGCTCTGCTTCCTGGAAGGTCTGCGTGGCGCATCGGACGGTCGTCCAGGGGCCGTGCCTTGCGATGCACGCTCGCGCGGATGCAACCGTGCAACTCCGCCTGCCGGTGCCGTTCCCCGAGCAGGCAGGCGGAGGAGCCACCCCTGCACGCACCTCCGGGCCTGCTCACTTTCGGTCCAGCAGGCAGTCGGGACCTTTCAAACAAGCAGTCTGACTCCATCCGGGGGAATCACATGAAGAGCTTCCTGAAGAAGCAGCTGACGGTGGCCGCGGTGCTGGTGGGCGCGCTGGCGCTCGGAACGGGCTGTAAGTCGGATCAATCCGCGACGCGCGGCACGGAGACGACGCCCGCCTCCGACTCCACCATGGGCACGGACTCCACGGGCACCGGGACGGACACCATGAGCCCTGGGACCACCACCACGCCGCCTCCCAGCAGCGGTGGCTCCGGCTACGACACAGGCAGCACGACGCCCGACTCGCAGTTGCCGCCCTCGGACAGCAGCACCGGCGGCTCGGGCATGACGGATGACTCCACCCTGCCGCCCGCCAGCGATGGCAGCCTCGCTCCGGGCACCAGCGAGAGCGAGCCGGGCGTGCACGACGGCGAGATGACCGAGCCGGGCACCGGCGGCTCCGGCATGTCCACGGATGACAGCGTCCTGCCGGAGGACGGAAGCCTCCCCAGCGACTCCACGCTCGACCCGAGCGCGCCCAAGGGCAACATGAACACGCCGGTGCCGGACGCGTCAGGCAACCTGTCGCCCAACAGCGGCACCACGCGCTAGGCCTCCCCGGGCCGCCGTGAAACCCACGGCGGCCTCGCGGTGACACCTCACGAGCGCCCGTGACCTTCCAGAAGGTCGCGGGCGCTTCGTGCGTTCCGGGGGAGACGCACGCCTGGAAGCGACAAACCCCGCCGACGCGCGAGGCGTCAGCGGGGTCCGGGATGCAGCAGGGCGCGTGTGCTCAGGTGACGCTGACGCCCGGGTACGACGGCCGGGGGTTGATCACCGGATTGATGATCAACGGATCATGCGCTTCACCCGGCCCACCGTCGGGATTCACGGTGGGAGGCTCATGGTGTTCACGCGCCTCGTCCTCCGTTCCGGCCTGGCGCTCCGGCACGGGAGGCAACCCTTCCAGGGGAATGTGCAGCACGTCTTTGTTGCTCATGACGAACGCCTCCTTTCAGTCACTCCAAGGGTGGGGCGCGTCCGGGGTTTCCGCACGCCGCCAGGGAGGGAATCCCAGGCCCGGACGTCCGCCGACAGCCCCCGTGCCCCCTCCCCCGAGC
>SECN01000386.1 GCA_004173515.1 Myxococcaceae bacterium
AACCGCTACGGCCCCTACCGCCAGCGCCCCCGAGCCCGAGGACGAGCCCGAAGGCAACTGACGCAACGCCACGCCTCACGGCGCTCCAGGCCGTTGGAAGCCCCACGGTTTCCGGCCTGGACGCAGCGCGGCCTCCGGGCTGTGACGGCCGTGTCCTGGCGGGCCGTCCCCCGGCGCCCGCCGCTCCCGCAAGTGCCTGATGCCGCTGGGGTTGCCGCTGGCCCTGGCCTTGCTCTGGGGGTGGGGCATGTTCCGTTCCGTCCCCTTGCTGGCGTGCTGCGTGGCCGCGCTGTTCGCGACCCCGGCCTCCGCCGAACCGCCCCGCAGCCTGGGCATCACCGTGGCCCCGCTGGGGGCCTACGTGCTCAAGGGCGAGGAGGTGGGGCGCACCATGGGCTACAGCGCGGGCCTGGGCTGGGCGTACCGCAAGGCGGGGGCGGTGCTGGAGGTGGGCGGGCACCTGGCGTCCAGCCGGCACCTGACGGAGGTGACGCCCATGTCGGTGCGCTTCGTGCCGCTGGGGGACACCCGGGTGCGGCCCTTCCTGGGCCTGGGGGCCAGCCTGCTGGTGCCCCACGCGCGGCCCCGGCCGGTGGCCCCGGACGCGCTGGGCAACCGGGTGCTCCAGGTGGGGCTGGAGTTCTCAGGCGGGGTGGGGCTGGAGCTGGGACGGGAGCTGTTCCTCTCCGCCGAGGCGCGCTACCAGAACTTCGCCGCGGACGGCGACCCGTTCTCCGGCGACCGGCAGACGCTGACGTCCCTGTTCCTGGGGATGGGGATGCGCCTGTAGCTGTAGCAGGTGGGGTGGGTCGCTACAGATTGGCAGCGACCTGTTGGAAGAAATTTTGACGTCCCTCTTGCGTCCCCTACAATCCTCGTAGGTTGCGGCCCAGACGCATCTGACATGCTCGGGTGTTCAGGCGTGCACAACGAAGGGAGCGGAGATGGAGCGCAAGGTCGGAAGTAGCACGTTGACCGCGAAAGAGGTCAAGGCGGCGCTGGAGAAGTCCACCACGCTGACGGCCGAGGAGGAGAAGGCCGCCCGCCGCGGTCCGGACGCCCGAGGCTCCGGCCAACGCGACGAAGGACAAGATCGTCCGCGCGCTGCGCACCAAGAAGAAGTAGGCGCGCGGCTTGTGCCACAGGGGGCCTCAGGCCCCTACTGGTTGAGGATGGCCACGAGGCGCGCTCCCGCCTCGGGCAACGCCAACGGCGTGCCCGATATCTCCGTGGCCAGTCCCTCCGCGTCGGAGGCGCCGCCCCGTGCGAACAGCCCCTTGAGCCAGGTGAAGGCCGCGGGGTTGCGCCAGAAGTCCTCGTTGAACCGCTCCAGCAGGTGCGCGGTGAGCCGGGTCTCCAGGGCCCAGGCCCTCAGGTAGCGGGTGACGTAGAGCTGCGGATCCACGTCATGCAGGAAGAAGCCCGGGTGCGGCTGCGCGAAGAGCGCGCGGCGCTGGCCGTCGGCGTATTCCTCCGCGCGGTCGGTGGAGGCCCCCTTGGTGGACAGGGACAGCTCGTAGGACAGCTTCGCGCAGTGGCGGCGCAGCACGGCCAGGGCCTGGAACGCGGCCAGCCGGATGACGTCCTTCACGGTGCCGGACGGCAGGTCCAGGTAGCGCTTGAGCCAGGGCGGGGACAGCAGCAGCCGCTCGAAGGTGGCCGCGTAGGCCTCCGTGACGGAGGCGTCTGCCAGCCGGCGCAGCTCCGTGGGCGCGTCCTCGTCCACGTGGGCCAGGTGCCAGGCGTGGCCCAGCTCATGGAGCAGGTCGCCCAGCGCGTCCATGCCGCCCCGGGGCTGGAGGACGAGCCGGATTTCGTCCGGCACGCGGACGGCGGCGACGAAGGGGCGGGAGGCCTTGCCCGGACGCGGCTCGTCGTCCAGGCGGATGCGCCCCCCGGCGTCGGGGCGCAGGCCCCAGTCGGACAGCCAGCGCATCACGGCGGGGACGGTGTCCTCGCGGCGGAAGTGCGCGTCCATCCACGGGGCGCGCAGGGCGGCCTGGACGTCGTGGCGCCGCGCCTCGCCGCCGGGCAGGGCCTGGAGGTTCGGCTCCAGCTTGCGCAGCACGTAGCCCAGCACGTCGCGGTAGGCGTCCTCGGTGGAGCGCAGGGTCTGCTCGGCGGCCTCCGCGAGCTTCGCGGCGTCGATGCCGGTGACGTCCTGGCGCAGGGCGGGGTAGTTCGGGTAGCCCAGCAGCTCCGCGGCCTGGAGGGCGGCGTCTCTCCGGTCACCGTAGGCGCCGCGGTGCTCCCACAGGAAGTTGCCGGCGCCGCTCTCCAGGAGGGCGCGGCGGGCGCGGTGCTGCTCGCGGGGAATCTGGGCCAGGGCCTGGGACAAGGACAGCGTCTGGTCGTCGGCGGGGATGTGCGAGGTCGCCTCCACCGCGAGGACGGCGTCCCCGGCGCGGGCGGCGAGGGACTCCTCCACCTGCGTGGCGATGAGCTCCCGCACCAGGGTGACGCGGCGCACGGCCAGGGCGTCGTCCCGGAGGCGGGCCTTGGCGAGCGCCTCGTTGGCGGCGGCGAAGGTCTCCGGCGAGGACAGCTCCGGGAACGAGGCGTGGAGGCGCGCGACGGGGAGGTCCGGGGCGAGCCCGGCGCCGTAGCGTCACGGCAGGGACCGCGCGCATAGAGTGTCGCGCCATGTCCTCCGCGCCCGCTGCCTGCCCGCATGCCCCCCTCACGCCCGTGGTGGCAGGAGAGGCGGAGCGATGAAGCGCCGGACGTTCCGGAGCGAGGGCGCGCACGTGGGCCGCGCGCTGGCGGAGGCGGTGGCGGCGGAGCTGGGGCTGCCGGTGGCGGACGCGCGCCGGCTGGTGGAGGTGGGCGCGGTGTACGTGGCGGGGCGCCGGGCGCGGGATGGGGCCGTGAAGCTCCAGTCCGCCCAGGTGGTGACGGTGGTGCTGGAGGAGGCGGGGCAGAGTCCGCTGGAGGCCTCCGGCCCGCCGGTGTCCCTGCGCGTGCTGTTCGAGGACGAGGACGTGCTCGCGGTGGACAAGCCCGCGGGCCTCAACGCGCAGCCCACGGAGGGGCGCGTGGGGGGAAGCCTGGTGGACGTGGTGGGCGCGTACCTGGGGCGGCCTGCGGGGCTGGTGCATCGGCTGGACCGGGAGACGTCCGGGGTGACGGTGTTCGGCAAGTCCGCGCAGGCCACGTCCGCGCTGGCGGAGGCGTTCCGGGAGGGCACCGCGCGCAAGCGCTACCTCGCGGCGACCGGGCCGGGGCTGCCGGAGGGCGGCACGGTGGACCTGCCCCTGTCGAAGGATCCGTCGCGCCCCGGGCGCTGGCGGGCGAGCCGCGCGGCCAACGGCGTGCCCGCGTGGACGGACTACCGCAGGCTGTTCGCGAGCGAGGCGTTCTGCCTGGTGGAGTTGTTGCCCCGGACGGGCCGTACGCACCAGCTCCGGGCGCACCTGACGGCGCTGGGGACGCCCATCCTCGGGGACTCGCGCTATGGCGGGGCGGCGAGCGCGGGGGGGCTTCCGGCGCCACGCTGCCTGTTGCATGCGCAGGCGCTGGAGCTGGGGCATCCGCGCACGGGCCAGCCGCTGCGGGTGGAGGCCGTGGTTCCGGAGGACCTGCGGGCCTTCTTCGTCGCGGCGGGGGGCCGGATTCCCGAGGGTCCCTTCGTCGACGGCGACCCGGTTTGACTCCGGGTCCTGGATTGCCCGGAGGGGCACGGACGGGTCCCCATCCCACCGCGCATCCTGTGTAGACTGGGGACCTCATGGGTGGCGGGACAAACGGCAAGGGTCCTGGGACGCCGGAGCCTTCTCTTCGACCGGGATTGGCCCCGCGCGGAGAGGACGTGCACGGCGCGGTGGACGCGGTCTGCCAGGACGCCGCCCGCCTGCTGCGTGAGGGACAGGCGGCCCGGGCGTACACCGGGCTGGTCGCGTCCAGCCGCTCGCTGCCGATGACGCCCAGGCTGGCGGCCACGCTGGTGCGGTGCGCGTTGAAGGCGGGCACGGAGCGCGCCGTCATCACCCTGCTGGACGCGGCGATGGTGACCGAGCGGGGCGCGGTGCGCCGCGAGGTGCGCCGGCAGTTGTCCCGGGTGCTGCGCCGCACGGGGCAGGAAGCGCGCGCCGCGGCCGTGCTCAACGGGCTGCTGATGGACGCGCCCGACGACGCAAGGGCGCGCTACGTGCTCGACGTGCTGCGCGAGCGGCAGGCGAAGAGCGTGACGTCGCGGCGGACGGCCGAGGAGGACGAGGAGTCCCGGACGAAGACGGTGGAGGTGTCCGCCCTGGCCCTGTCGGATCCGGAGCGGGGGAACACCGTGGTGGAGCTGCCCACGGTGTCCGTCGAAGCGAAGGGCGCATCGTCGAAGGCAGCCCGGGCGGACACGGTGCAGGTCCCGCTGGGCGAATGGGCGGGGCTGGGACGGATGACGGCGCGAGGTCCGGACTTTCCCTGGGAGGACGAGGGACCGGGCAAGGCGCGCGCGGTGACGCCCGCGCAGGGCGCCCGGATGCCTCCGGCGGGTGATGCGGAGGGGGTTCGCGCGACGTCGGTGACTCCGGTCGGGGCGCAGTCCGAGGCCAGGGTCGAGAGGCCGTTGGCGGTGTCCGCTGAGCCGTCCATGGATTCGGAGGAGGCCGCGGAGCCCGAACGCGCTGACGTGGCGGAGTCGTTCCGTTCGACGGATCTGCCCTTCGTGACGTCGGAGACCGACCGGCCCGTGAGTGAGGGCAGGGCGGAGCGGGAGCTGGCGTCTCCGGTCGGCGTTGGTGCGGCGGTGGATGCCCGTGCGGGAGCAGTGGATCCGGCGGCGGTCGTTGAGACGAACGCGGAGGCTGGAGCGGCGCTGACTGGGGCCGGCCCGCGTCATTCTCTCGATGCAGGCGCGGATGTGCCGTCGGAGTCGCTGGCGTCGACTGTTTCGAGCGCCCTTGCAGAGGCGTTGGATACCGGGAAGTCGACGCAGGAGGAGCCGCTGTCATCGCAGTCCGATGCCGTCCTCGCGGTGGGCGTCTCGACCCAGGGGGCCGACGACACGTCGGCGCCGATGGGTGGGACAGCCCCGGTGGAGGCTGCCCGGACGTCCGATGAGGAACTGGCTGCTGCGCTGGGCGTGTCGTCACCGGTGGATGTGGCGCAGGCGTCCGATGAAAAGCTCGCTGCGGCGTTGGGCGTTTCGGCATCGGTGGATCCGCGGGCGTCCGATGAGGAGCTTGCAGCCGCGCTGGGCGTCTCGTTACCGGTAGAGGCGGCGCAGGCGCCGGATGCGAAGCCTGCTGCTTCCTCGCATGTCGAAGTGACCGTCCAGGCGCTCGACGAAAAAGCAGAGACGGCGAGCGTGCCCTCGCGGGCCGATGTGGCCCTGGCCAACGATGAAGGGTCCGCGCCGCCGAGCGCATCGTCGTCCCTGAGCCTTCAGGCCCCTGACGGACTGGCGGTGTCCCCAGAGGCAGCAGTGCCACCTGGGGTGTCCGGCCTTCCGAAGGCCTCGGATGCGCACGCGACGGCGCCGACACGCCCACTGCCTCAGGACGCTGCACGGCCGGAGGCGGAGGTCCCGTCAACGGACCTTGGCGCGAAGCCTCCCGATGCGTCGACCCCGTCCTCGCGACGCGATACCGCGAAGGCTGATGCTTCCTCACCGACGGACTCGGACATCGCTTCGTCCCTGGCCCTGAAGTCGGAGGCCACGCTTCCACCGGCGCGAACTCCAACTGCTCAGGAGACCGCGCCCGCTCCACTCGAAGCGGCGCAGGCTTCCGGTGGGTCCCCAACGTCGAGCGAAGGTCCATCGACGGCGGAACCCATTCCGTCACGCAGTACGCCAGAGCCCTCCCAGGAGGTGGTCTCCGACAAGGACGCCGCGGCGGGACGCAAGCCTTCGCGGGTGCTCGACTCCGTGCTGGTTCAGGGCGCTCCATCGCACGCCTTCGATGAGGACGAGTCGACGTCGGAGATGATTCCTCCGCGTCCGTCCGACCCGGTCGTGAACGATGCGCCTCCGAAGGCGACCGACACGGACAAGTCGAAGCCGCGTCCGCTCAGCGCGGTGCTGGTGCCCGGCGCTCCGGCGATGGCGTTCGACCAGGAGGAGCCGACCTCGGAGCTCATCCCTCCCGCGCAGTCCGATGCGCGGAAGGATGCCTCACCGTCGGTCCAGGCGCGTGACGAGAAGTCGCGCGCGCAGCCGCCAGCGCCTTCGCCCCGTCGGACGACCGTGTTGGTGCCCGCCGCTTCGAATCCCGCGTTCGAAGAAGAGGAGTCGACCTCGGAGGTGATCCCTCCAGGGGACGCGGCACCGTCGCCAGCCACGCCCGCGTCGAAGCGCGACTCCGGCCGTTTCCCCTCGGTGAATCCTTCCGCGAGTGCGGCCGAGGCTGAGCCGGCCGGGGCTTCCGCCGTGCCCTCGTCGGAAGAGGGTGCGGAGCTGGCCCGCTCGCAACGTGAGGAATCCCAGCTCATCGCGCGCCGTGCGTGGCGTGAACTGGCCCAGCTGTACCTGAAGCGTGCGGACCGCGCGAAGGACGCCCCCGCGCGCGCCGAAGCGCTGACGCGGCTCGCGGAGGTGATGGAGAACGAGCTCCAGGACTCCGCGGGCGCCGCGCGCATGTACCGGGAGATCGTCGAGCTGACCGGAGAGCGCACCGCCCTGCGTGAACAGGTGCGGCTGTTGTCCCTGCGCGAGGACGCGTCGCTCGTGCGCCGCGCGCTCGATGACGCGATCAAGCGGGCGCGGACGTCCCGGGCCCGGGCCATCGCCCTGCTGACGCGGGGAGAGCGCCAGTTGAACATGGGCGCTCCCGCGAAGGCGCGTGAGGACCTGGAGGCGGCGGAGGCGCTCGTGCCGGGCCTGTTGCCGGTGCTCGCGGGGCTCGTGCGCTGTGTCTCCGCCGAGGAACTCCCCGCCCATGCCGAGCGTCTGCGCGCCGCGTGTGCCGCCGCGCCCCGCCGCGCTCCGGATCGCCTGGATGCGCTGAAGGTGCTCGCGCGGACGGCGGAGGAGTCGCTCGGGGATCTGCGCATCGCGCAGTGGGCCTGGGCCGAAGTGCTCGTGGAGAGTCCGGACAGCGAACAGCCCCGGGAGCACCTGTTGGCGCTCGCGCGTCGGCTGGGGGATCTGCCCGCGCTCAGCCAGCTCCTGCACGCGCAGCTCGCGCGCGAACCCCGGGGCCCCGCTGCTCGCAAGGCGCACCTGGAGCGCGTGGCCACGCTGGAATCCATGGGCGACGCGGGCGCGGCGCTGGCCGAACTCCGCCAGGCGGTGCGCTTCGAGCCGGGGCACAAGGAAGCGTGGCTGCTGCTCGCGGACCGCTGCACCGAACGCGAGCAGATGGGCGAGGCCGCCTGGGCGCTGGAGAACGCGGCCACCGCGACGGAGGACGACGAAGAGCGCCAGCGCATGTGGGAGCGGCTCGCGCTCTTCTGCCGCGAAGTGCTGCACAACACCGAGCGGGCCCGCATCTACGCCCGCCGCGCCGAAAGCCTGCGTAAGTCCCGCGAGGTGCGCGCCCGTCCGCCTGCGCCGGAGCTTCCACGCCCCGTGACGGCTGCCGGTGTGCCGCCGCCCTCGGTGCTCGTGGCACCTCCGGTTCCCACGGGACGCGTCCCGGTCAAGAGCAAGGACCTGTCCGACGAGGTCACGTCCAACACCGACATGGGTTCGCTGGTCGCGGCCGAGGCATCCGCGCCCACCGCCGAGAAGCGATCCGCCCAGGCGAAGGACGGCGCGGCCCGGAAATCCGAAGCGTTGGGAGCGAAGGCGTCCTCCCAGAAGCCGGGGCGCGGATCCACGGTCGGGGAGGACGCGGAGAAGGTGTCTCGCGCGGCGTCCGTGAAGGCACCGTCGGGAAGCCATGCACCGGTCGCGGATGCAGGGGCGCGCAAGTCCGGCGTCGCGAAGACGCCTTCGGGAAGCCACGCGTCCGTAGTGGATGCAGGGGCGCGCAAGTCCGGCGTCGCGAAGACGCCTTCGGGAAGCCACGCGTCCGTAGTGGATGCAGGGGCGCGCAAGTCCGGCATCACGAAGGACCTGGCGGAAAGCCACTCGCCTGTCGCGGATGCAGGAGCGCGCAAGTCCGGCGCCGTGAAGATGCCTTCGGGAAGACACGCGTCCGTAGCGGATGCAGGAGCGCGCAAGGCTGGTGCCGCGAAGGACCCGACGGAAGGCCACTCACCTGTCAGGGATGCGACGGCAGGAGCGCGCAAGTCCGGCACCGGGAAGGCACCGTCGGGAAGCCATGCACCGGTCGCGGACGCGGCGTCGAGCCCCGAGGCCTCGCGCAAGTCCGACGCCGTGAAGGCCCCCTCGCCGGGGGCCGCTCCCAGCACGGAAGCCCCCCGTCGTTCCACGTCCGCGAAGGCCGTGTCCGGCGGCGCGGCCTCGGCGGCGGACACGTCACCGAACGCGGAGGTCTCCCTCAAGGCCAGTCCCGCGCCCACCGAGAATGCAGGGGCAAAGGGGCGCAAGTCCGGCGCCGCGAAGGCGCCACCGGAATCCCCGCCCTCGCTCGCGGATGCCGCACCGGGACCGAGCACCTCGGCCCGTGCCCCAGCCTCGAAGTCCGCACGCGGAGCCGTGGCGACCTCGGGGCAGGCTTCGGACACGGGCTTGCCTGCTCGCGGCCCCGCGCCAACACGGGCGGAAGAAGCCCGCGCGCCCGCCGCCACACCCCGGGAGCGCACGACGGCCTTCGGTGCGTCCCTCGCGCCCGCTTCCGAGCCCGTGCCTTCGCAGGTCCTGTCCGCGCCGCCCTCGCCCTCCGCTGTCTCGCGAAAGGCCGCCGCGTCCACCCCCGACGCTTCGCGAGAGCCGGCGCCCGCCGCGCCCAAGGCCCGTGCCGCCGCGCGCGCCGACAACGGCCGCCCCCCTCTGGTCGCGCCCCCTTCGCATCCCTGGGATGACGAAGAGAAGGACCCTGCTCCACCGCCCACGTCCCCCCGGAACGCCAACGCCGAAGCGAACGCCCGGAACGCGCCCTCGGAAGGCGCGACCAGAGGGGGGCGGCCGTTGTCGGCGCGCGCGGCGGCACGGGCCTTG
>SECN01000841.1 GCA_004173515.1 Myxococcaceae bacterium
TCGTGACATGGCGTGTGCTCCTTCCAGGCTTCATCCACCCCCTTGCCCCCGGGCGGCCCGGCGGTGGATGAAGCCTGGAAGGAGCACACGCCATGTCACGATCGGACCCACGCCACGCGAAGCCCCTGTCCTCCGGGCCGGACGACCTTTCCGACGCGGCGACCGGGCGGGCGCCCTCCGCGTTGAAGGACCTGCTGGAGGAGGTCCGTTCCCCGGCCGCGACACGTTCGGACGTGGACCTGCTCATCACCGCGCTGGGCCGGGCGCTCGCGGAGGACGAGCCGCCCCGCGCGAGAGCCGACCTGTTGCTGGGCCTGATGGCCCGCGACAATCCCGTGGGCGACTACACGGGCCGCAGCGGGAAGACGGTGCGCATCGCGGCGCGGGATGCCCTGCTGACGTTGGGCTTTCCGTACGCGCTGGAGGTGCCCCCCGAGTTGATGGAGCCGACCCCGCCCGCCCGGCCTGCCCGGACGGGAATCGGAAGGGCCGGGACCTTCTCCCTGGCGGCCCTCGCGCTGTACCAGACGGGCCTCTTCTCCTGGTTGGTCGTGGGCCCCATGCTGGAGAATCGCTCCGACCCCAGATCCTACATGCCCGCCGCGAGCGACATCGCCATGATGGTGGCGTTCACCGGGTTGCCGTCCCTGGTCTCCTGGTTCGGTCACGTCTGGAAGCGCCGCTGGCTCCAGGGCATCGGCTCGACGCTCCTCGCGCTGCAGGCGATGCTCTGGCTGTTCATCGCCGGAGCCTCCGTCTTCCGCCACAACGAGCCCATCCCCGCGCTCATCTTTCCCTGGTACCTGTCCCTGTGGGCCCTCTGGGCGACGCGCCCGATGCCGAAGTCCCCATCCCTGCCGGAAGAATCGCCGCCCTCGCGCTGACCTCCGGCGGAGCACGTCCGCCGTCGCTTGCGCTCGGGAGGTGGACGGGAGGATGACTGCCCCCAGGAGCGCCCACCATGTCTTCCCCGTCCCGCCCTCCCACGCCGGAGCCCGGCCCCGAAACGACCGACCGTCCCGGGAACGACGCCGTGGAGACGCATCGGCCGCTGAAGGACCTGGTGGCGGAGGTGGACTCGCCGGGGGTGCTGCGCTCGGACATCGACGCGCTCATCGCGGAGCTGCGCCGGACACCGCCGTTCGCGGATCCACTCCAGGACCGGGTGGACGTGCTGCGCAAGTTGGTGGCGCGCGACCATCCCGTGGCGGACCACGTGGGCCAGGACGGGACGACGGTGCGACAGGCGGCGGTGGCGGCGTGGCTGGCGCTGGGCCTCCCCGCCGAACAGGACGTCCCCGCCGAACAGGACATCCCCCCCGAGGCGATGGACGCGGCCCCGGTCCCCACCTCGGCCCTGGCCCCCTCCCCGGCTCCG
>SECN01000387.1 GCA_004173515.1 Myxococcaceae bacterium
GGGCGACGAGGTGAAGAACGTCCACTGGTACGTGGAGGAGATGCTGTCGGAGCCGGTGGCCCGGCTGCCGGAGGCGCTGGACTGGGCCTTCGAGCGCGCCTACGGCGAGCCGCTGGGCGTGCTGGACACGCCCGTGCGCATCCACTCGTGGGTGGGCGGCGACATGGATGGCAACCCACTGGTGACGCCGGAGGTGTTCGAGGACACGCTGCGCGCGCACCGCGCCCGGGGCCTGCGCCTGTTCCTGCGCGACGTGGAGTTGTTGGGCGGGATGCTGTCGCAGTCGGAGCGGCACGCGCGGCCCACGCAGGAGCTGGAGCGCTCGCTGGAGCAGGACGCGAAGGCGCTGCCGGACGTGGCGAAGGCGCAGGGCCCGCGCACCTCCGGTGAGCCGTGGCGGCGCAAGCTGCGCTTCATGGAGGAGCGCCTGTCGCTGGCGCTCCAGCACGTGCTGGCCCGGCGCGAAGGTGCACCCTCGACGCTCGCGTCTGGGGCCTACCGTTCGCCGGAGGCGCTGGGGGACGACCTGGCGGTGCTGGAGCGGTCGCTCTTCGCGGCCCGCGCCGAACACGCCGGCCTGCGCGAGGTGCGCCGCATGTCCGAGCGAGTGCGCGCGCTGGGCCTGGGCCTGGGCGAGCTGGAGGTGCGCGCGCCCGCGGAGGACGCGGTGAGCGCGGCGGCCTCCTTCAACGGCGGGCCTGCTCCCACGGAAGGGGGCGCGCGGCTGATCGCGGTGCTGGCGAAGCTGCGCGAGGGCCAGGACGAGGGCGGCGAGTCCGTCTGCCGCACGCTCATCCTCTCCATGGCCTCCACCGCGGACGACGTGCTGGCGGCGTTCCAGTGCCTGAAGCACGCGGGCCTCTGGGACAAGGAGCGCCAGTGCGCCACCGTGGACGTGGCGCCGCTGTTCGAACAACTGGGCGCGCTGGACTCCGGGCCGGAGGTGCTGCGCACGCTGTTCGCGCACGCGGAGTACCGCCAGCACCTGAAGGGCCGGGGCGTGCAGGAGGTGATGGTCGGCTACAGCGACTCCGGCAAGGAGGTGGGCCTGCTGGCCGCGAGCGCCGCGCTGTACCGCGCGCAGGTGGCGCTCACCCACGTGGCGGACGAGCACGACGTGCCCCTGCGCCTGTTCCACGGACGCGGCGAGACGGTGGCGCGCGGCGGCGGTCCCGCCCAGACGGCCATCCTCGCGCTGCCGCCGGGCACCGTGGCCGGGGCCTACAAGGCCACCGAACAGGGCGAGGCGATGGACCACAAGTACGCCCGTCCGGAGCTGGCGCAGCGCACGCTGGAGCTGGTGGTGGGCGGGGTGCTCTTGCACACGCTGGACGCGCAGCCGCGCCCGTCCCCCGAGGACGAGACGGTCTTCCGCGCTGCGTTTGATCAGCTCGCGGAGGAGGGCCGCAAGGCGTACCGGGCGCTCGTGTGGGACGACCCGCGCTTCGTGGAGTTCTTCATGACGGGCACGCCCGTGGAGGAGATCTCCGCGCTGCCCATCGGCTCGCGCCCCAGCAAGCGCAAGGCGGGCGGGCTGGACACGCTGCGCGCCATTCCGTGGAGCTTCGCCTGGACGCAGACGCGCGCCATCGTCCCGGCCTGGTACGGGGTGGGCGCCGCGCTGGAGGCGTACGCGGCCACGCCCGAGGGGGCCGCGCTGCTCCAGCGCATGTACAAGGAGTGGCCCTTCTTCCACACGGTCATCGACAACGTGACCATGGTGCTGGCCAAGACGGACATGGCCATCGCCGCGCGCTACGCGAAGCTGGCCCCCGCCTCCACGCGGCCCCTGTGGCTGCGCATCCAGCAGGAGCACGCGCGCACGCGTCGCGCGGTGAAGATGCTCACGGGGGAGGGCAAGCTCCTGGACAACAACCCGCAGCTCCAGCGCAGCATCGCGCTGCGCAACCCCTACGTGGACCCCATGTCCTTCCTCCAGGTGGAGCTGCTCAAGCGCAAGCGCGAGGGAGACGCCGCCTGCGACCGGCCGCTGCTGCTGGCCCTCAACGGCATCGCTGCGGGCATGCGGAACACCGGTTAGAGAGAAGCACCTCACCCAGTCCAGTCAGGAGCGCGCGGGATGGCCCAGGAGACGTTCACCGTGGAGGAGATCAACCCGAAGCACGGCTTCGCACGCCTGCGCCCGGATTCGGGGGAGGGGATGCCGCACACCGCCCTCTATCCGGATCCGGAGTTCGCCCACGCGCCGCCCTTCCAACTGCGCCAGGGTGACCGGGTGTCGGGCGTGCGCCGGGGACAGACGGTGTCGGAGGTCTCCTGGGTGACGCGCGTGGAGCCGCCCTGGGAAGAGGTGGAGCGGGTGGCGGAGCTGCTCGCGCTCCTGGAGCGCTGGGAGATCCGCATCCCCTTCGAGGCCCGCCTTCTCGCGGAGCACGCGTGGCGTGAGAGCCGGGAGGATCCGCTGCGCGACGAACTCCAGGCGCAGCTGCCCACCTTCTTCGACTTCGACGGCGCCCATCCCTTCGAGGACCCGTCGCTGTTGGAGCGCCTCTCCGCCGCCATGCAGCCGTACCTGCCGGGCTTCTCCGTGCAGCCGGTGCAGGGCCAGCCCGCCGTGCGCGTGGAGCCCGGCGCCGTGGAGGTCGTCGCCGGCGTGGGGAGCTGGGACATCCCCCAGCCCACCTTCGCCCCGATGATCGCGGAGGTGAACGCCCGGCTCGCCGCCGCCCAGGCCCCGGTCCGTTGGGTGCCCACCCGTGAGGACTGGATGCTCGCGCCCCCCGCGCTCGCCGCGCTCCTCCAGAAGCACGGCCTGCTCTAAGCCACCCCCGTCCCCCTGGGACGGGCGGTCAGGGCTTCCACCGCGCTGTGTCACAGGGCGGTGTGAGGTCAAACGATTGTCTGATAGAGGACGGGGACATCATGGGTCTCCGTCACCTCGCCTCCCTCGTCGTGGGTTTCCTCCTCCTCTCCGGGGCCGCCTGTGGGCCCGAACCGGAGCGCCGGCTGGTGGGGGCGGAGCTGCCCGCGCCAGCGCGGCCGTTCGTCACCATCGACGGGCAGGAGCCGGTCCGGCAGCGCCTGTTCGGCTCGGTGGGGAGCGACGCGGGGGTACCCCGGGTGGAGGTCTATGAAGACGGGCGCTTCCTGGGCTTCGCCGACGTGGAGGCCGGACGCTGGAGCCTGCCCTGGTGGCCGGGCGGGCGCGCGCTGACGGTGGAGGTCGTGGCGAGGGATGCGCTGGGGGACACCGCGCGGGCCCGCGTCGACTTCCAGCACCTCCCGTTCGATGCGAGGCCCGGGCTCTACCAACCGGAGACGCTGCTGGCGCTGCCCACGGCGCGCGGCGTGCGGACGTACTTCACGCGGGACGGCTCCACGCCCACCGCCGCGTCTTCGCTCTACACCGGGCCCATCGCGCTCTTCGCCCGTGAGGGTGCACCGGCGACGTGGTCCTTCGTCCCCACGACGCCCGCCGCCGCGCCGGAGGGCCTGCGGTGGGGGCCGCCGCTGGAGGACGTGCCCCGGGCCTCGGTGGTGCGCTTCCGGCAATACGTGGGCGGGGCGCCGGTGGGGCCGGTGCGCACGCGCACGTTCATCATCGGGCGGCCCGCGTACTCGCTGCCGGTGCTGTCGCTCGTCACCGACGCGGCGAACTTCTTCGACGCGGACATGGGCATCTACGTCCCCGGCCGCCTGTCCGAGGCGAGCCCCGACGACCCGGGCGCGGGCAACTACGCGCAGGACGGTAAGGACTGGGAGCGCCCCGTCCACGTGGAGTGGTTCGAGTCCACCGGCGCGCGCGTGCTCGCGCAGGACGCGGGCGTGCGCATCCACGGCTCCGGCAGCGCGGTGCTGCCGCAGAAGAGCCTGCGGCTGTACGCCAAGGAGGACTACGGCCCGAAGACGTTCTCCGGCCCGGTGTTTCCCGGCTCGCCGGTGACGGACTTCACGCGGCTGCTGGTGCGCGCATCCGGGCAGGACCAGGGGCAGTCGCGGCTGCGCGACTGCGCGCTGCAGGGCCTGCTCGCCCAGACGCAGCTCGCGCTCCAGGCCTGCCGTCCCACGCTCGTGTTCCTCGACGGCGAGTCCTGGGGCCTGCACGAGCTGCGCGAGCGCTACGACGAGTACTACCTCGCCTCCCACTACGGCGTGGATCGCAAGAAGGTCGTCATCCTGGAGCGCGAAGGTGAGCTGGATGTCGGGGAGGACGGCGACGCCGCGCCCTGGCTGGAGCTGCTCGACTACGTGCGCACGCACGACCTGGCGGTGCCGGAGCACTTCGCGCATGTGGCGGCGCGGATCGACGTGGAGGACTTCATCGACTACCAGGTGGCGCAGCTCTACCTGGGCAACCAGGACTGGCCCCAGAACAACGTGAAGTTCTGGCGGCTGCGCACGAAGGCCCCCGTGCCCGACGCGCCTCGGGGGCAGGACGGACGCTGGCGCTGGCTCGTGTATGACCTGGACTTCGCCCTGCGCCCGGAGCCCGACTTCGACAGCCTGGGGCGCGTGCTGGAGGATCCGACGCTGGAGGGCTCGACGGTGCTGCTGCGGCGGCTGCTCCAGTCACCGGAGTTCAAGGCCCGCTTCGTCGAGCGCTTCCTCTGGCACCTGGAGCACACCTTCGCCCCGGAGCGGGTGGCGGCGTCCGTGGACGCGGTGGCGGAGCAGCTGGCGCCGGAGATGCCCGGGCACGTGGCGCGCTGCCGAAGTTGTAGGTCCACTCCTCGACGGTGGATGACGAACCCACCTCCGTGGAGACCTCCTCGGTGGGCGACTTCTGCTTGTAGCGGGTGCTCGCGTACTCGGTGCGCGTGCGCTTGGACATGGGCTCACCGCACTTGATCAGCGCGTCGTCCGTGCTCGAGCCCTCGGACACGAGCTTGTTGTCGCAGCGCAGCGACGAAGCGTGGACGAGCGAGGGCAGGGCGAGGCAGGCGACGAAGAGGCTTGCGGACAGGGCACGCATGAAAGGCTCCGGGAGAGATGCGCAACGGGGGTAACGCACGGACGCTGGGCCCCCGAACCTATTCAAACCCGCCCCGTCGATTCCAGCCGGAGCCCCCGGACTACAGGCCGCCCCTGGCCTTGAGCACGCGCACGACCTCCTGGGCCATCACCCGGTGGCCTTCCACGGAGGGGTGGATGCCGTCCACCTCCAGGCCGTCCAGGAACAGGTGCACGTTGCCCGGCTGGCGCATCACGGCCTCCAGGTCGATGACCTCCGCGCGCGTCTGGGTGCGGATCCACGCGTTGAACTCCACGCGCTGCGCCTTCACCACTTCGTAGTCGCCGTAGTTCGACTTCTCCTTGGGCAGCAGCGTGCTCACCCACAGCCGGCACCGGGGCTGGAGCTGATCGAACAGCTGGTTCATCCGCTGCTCCAGCTTCGCCACCGTGATGCCGTCGGAGGCCAGGTCGTTGGTGCCCAGCAGCACGATGCAGTCGGTGACGCCCTGCATCGCGAGCACCTCCTGCGGCAGTTGGATGTTCGCGTCCCAGAAGCCCTGGCCGGACACGCCCGAGTTCACCACCGGCACCCCGAGCTCCTTCTGCACCAGGAACGACCACGCGTTGCGCGTGTCGTTGCGCGTGTCGTAATAGCCCTCGGTGATGCTGTCCCCGATGGTCACGAAGGCCCGCCCCGGCGTGCCCTCCACGTCCACGGTCGCCACCGCCAGCGCGTACTCCCACGCCTGTCCGCCCAGCGCGGTCTGCGTCGTCGCGTAGGAACCGGTGCGCGCGTAGCTGCCCGGGAACGCCTTGATGAGGCTCTGGCCCATGGCGCCCGTGAGCTCGAAGGAGAGCGCCACCTCGTCCCCGAACTCCACGGGGAACGCCACCGGATCCGACGTCACCAGCGTGCGGGCGTTGGTGGTGAAGCCCGGCTGGCCATTGAAGCTCAGGGTCACCGGCGTGGAGGCCAGCGCGCCGTCCGCGCCCGCCTTCGCCACCGTGGCCCGCTTCAGCGTGAGCGCCCCGTCACCCGAACGGAAGGTGACGCGCACCCGGCTGCCCGCGCGTCCCAAAGGAAGGCGCAGGCGGTAGGTGGTGAGGCTGCCGATGTAGCCTGTCTCCCGCAGCGCCTGATGGAAGCCCGGCTGGAACGAGACGGGCGCGGGCGCCACGGGCGGAGTGCCCTGCACCCTGCCGTCATCGTGCAGGTTCAGCGCGGGCGCGGCCTCCAGGGAGGGGGATGGCGCGGTGACCTTCGCGTCCGTGCTCCCGGGTTCGACGGTCGGATCCAGACCCCGCTCGTCCACGCCGCCACAGCCCAACATCAGGCCCAGGGCACCCACCCAGCTCCAGCGCAGCGCCTTCGTCAGCCCCATACCGTCGCCCTCCCGGCGCAAGACAATGTGCACGACCCGCCCTACTGGCGACCTCCATGATTCACGGGGCGCGCCAATCACCCGGGAGGCCCGCGCTTCCGCGCGCTGGGAAACGGCCCGGGACGACTTCCGCCGCAAGTGTGGGCGACCGGGGCCCCGTGTCCGGAGCCCGCCCCAGCCAGGGCGGGAACCTGCCGCCCCTGGGAAAAACCGTCGCCCTCCCCACGCCCGCCTCAGGGCACGCAGGCCCCGACGTCGCCGTTGTTGGTGAGGGCCCGGCACGTCCCCGTGGAGCAGGCGGGCGAGCCCGAAGGCACGCGGCACAGCGTCCGACACACGCCGACGCCACCAGACACCGCGCAAGTGCTTCCCGGTGAACACTGGTTGCTGAACTCGCACGCGGCGCCCGGCGCGAGCGTCCCGCTGCCCGCGCACACCGGACCGTTGGCGGCCGGGTAGCAGCCCAGCGGCCCCTCGCAGTCCTGGGCGAAGGCATCACACCGCGCGGACGGCGCGCCGCACACCAGCGGCAATTCGTCCGTGCCGGGCAGGCGCAGCACCGTGTTGCAATCCCCGGACGCGCAGTCGGACGTCGCGTGGCACAGCTTGCGGCAGAAGAAGCCGGTGCCCCCGTCCGTGAGCGCGTCGTCCTTGCAGTACAGGCCCGCCGCGCACGTGTCGTAGCGCTGGCCCGCGGGCGCGTCCGCCGCCAGGGTGCACGGCGAGCCCTCCGCGCCGCTGCCCGCGGCCACGCACTGGCGCTGCGTACCCCCGCCATCCGACGTCACGTAGGTGCAGCGCTGTCCGGCCGCGCAGTCCTGGCGCACCGGATCACACGCGCCCGGGAAGCACCGGCTGCCCGTGCCGCCATCCGTCAGGTCCGTGTAGAGACAGTTCTGTCCCGCCGCGCAGCCGTCCTGCTTCACCACGTTGCAGGTGAAGTCCGAGCGGCCCCCGCCGCCGTCGCCGCCCCCTCCGGCATCGACAGTCCCGGAATCACCGGTGCCGGTCCCGGAATCCACGGCTGTCCCCGCATCAGGAGGGGGCACCGTCTCTCCGTCGTCGCAGCCCGCCGCCCAAAGCCCCATCAACAGGGCACCACCCAACAACACGAGACGCGAAGCCATCCGGAAACTCCTGGCGTGGAAGTAGTCTGGGACTTACACGAGCCGTTCCACCTCACGGGGCCCCTTGAACCGGGCCTGGAAACCAGCCGACACTTCCAGATTCAGAACCGAGGGGGGTCAAGGTGCGCATGAACACGAAGTTGGATGGGCCGGTGGAGCCAGACCCGTATTTGAACCGCCGCAGCGACGAGCGTGTGACGGCGCGGTTCGAGGTGCGCTTCGAGCAGGCGGAAGACGCGGCGCGCGCACTGCGGGCGTACTCGCTCAACCTGTCCGCGGGTGGACTGTGCCTGCGCACGCGCAAGGCCTACGACGTCGGTTCGCAGGTGCGGCTGGCCATGGTGGTGGACGGCGAGGAGTTCCACCTCACCGGCGTCATCGCCTGGGTGCGCGACGAGGCGGAGGCCATCGGCGTGCGCTTCATCGACGTGAGTGAAGAGGACCACGAGCGCCTGCGCCGCGTCATCGCGAGCTTCAAGCGCTAGTCCAGGGCCGCCGCCGTCCTTCGATGCTCCAGCAGGGAAGGGCGCCCGCGAATCGGGCGCCCGCCCGCGAGCGGGGGACGGCGCGGGCAGGACGACCTACCGCTGCGTCTCGCTCTCGGCGTGACGGAACACGCCGGAGTCGCCCTCGACGTAGCCGCACGCCTTGTAGAACGCGCGCGTCTCGTCGGTGACGTTGAGCGGGGCGATGAGCTGGAGCTGCTTGACGCTCAGCACCTTGCCCCGCTGCGCCACCTGCGCGAGCAGCGCGCGGCCCACGCCCCGCCGGCGCCAGCCCTCGGACACGACGAGCTCGTCCACGGTGGCCACCCGGCCGCGCAGTCGCAGCTGGGGGCGGTGGGAGAAGGACACCATGCCCACCGCGCGGTCCTGCGGGTCGCCGGCCACGAAGATCTCAATCTCCGGATGGCTGATGACCCAGTGCACGGTCTGCTGGTCGGTGCCCTGGGGGTAGCCCAGCTCGCGAAGGAGCAGTGCCATGACCTCGGCATCACCTCGACGCGCGCGGCGGATGCGGAAGGCGTTGGCGTCGGGAGCGGGGGTCATGGTGCGGACGATGGGCTGGGACAAGGCATTCTCGATACTAACGACAGGGCCGTCGGACCTCCAAAGAGGAACGACGGCCCTGGAAGACTTCACGTACGAATGCGCGCCCGCCCCATGTGGGCAGGCGGCGTCAGGGCTGTTCGCCGGCCAGTGAGCGGATGGCGGAGGTGATGTCCGCCTGCTGGGGCACGGACGCCATCTCCAGCGCGTCCGCCAGACCGATGCCCGGGATGAACTTGCCGGCCACCAGCCGGGGCGGCGCGAGCAGGGAGTAGAACAGCTCCTCCACGGTGCGCCGGACCAGGTGCTCGCCGAAGTTCGTCACCTCGGTGTCCTCGTTCACGTACAGCACGCGGCCCGTCTTCTGGATGGACGCCTTGATGAGCTCCCAGTCGTAGGGCCACAGCGAGCGCAGGTCGATGACCTCCACGCTGATGCCTTCCTCCTTGAGCTGGTCCGCGGCCTTCGCGCACAGGGGCAGCGTGCGGCCGTAGCTGACCACGGTGAGCTGGGTGCCCTCGCGCACCACCTTGCCCTTGCCGATGGGCACCGAGAACGCCTCCAGCGCCGGCCACTGGGGCTTCCACTGCGAGCGGTCGCCCAGGGGCGCGTCGATGAGCTTCGACAGCGCGCGGTCGTCGTCGGGCTCCCCGGGGATGCGCTCGTCGCCCTTCACGCGCAGGAGCGCCTTGGGCTCCAGGAACATGACGGGGTTCGGGTCCTGGCACGCGGAGATGAGCAGCCCGTACGCGTCCAGCGGCGTGGAGGGCATCACCACCTTCCAGCCGGGGATGTGGGTCATCGTCGCGTCGAAGGAATGCGAGTGGTACATCGACCCGCGGATGCCGCTGCCCACCGGCGTGCGCACCACCATGGGCAGGTTCCAGTCACCGTTGGTCGCCCAGTGCGTGTTGCCCGCGATCTTGAGCAGATCGATGGTGTTGTAGATGTAGTCGCAGAACTGGATCTCCGCGACGGGGCGGTTGCCCGCCATCGCCAGGCCCATGGCCGCGCCGATGATGCCGCGCTCGTCCAGGGGGCTGTTCCACGCCGTCTTCAGGCCCTGCGTGCAGGTGAAGACGCCGCCCAGCGGGGCGCCCACGTCCTCGCCGAAGATGTCGGTGACGCCCAGGTTCTCCTCGGCGTAGTGAAGGGCCATGCGGATGGCCTGTGCCATGTTCGCCATGGTTATTTCTTCTCCGCGTAGATGTGGTCCCAGATGGTGTCGCCGGAAGGTTGTGGCTCGTCCCGCACGGTGCGCGCGGCCGCGGCCAGCTCCTCGCTGTAGCGGTTGCGCACCTCTTCCATCTGCTCCCGGTTGAGGACGCCTTCCTGCTCCAGGCGCGCCTCGAACAGGCGCAGGCAGTCCTGCTCCTCGTTCACGAAGTTGGCGCCGGACGCGGACGAGTGCCCGTACAGACGCGACACCCGCGCTTCGATGAAGTACGGCTTGCGCTCCTTGCGCACGTACTCCATCGCCGTCTGGAGCTCCTGGTAGGCCTCCACCGGATCATTTCCGTTGATGGTCTTCGCCGGCATGTTGAAGGCGCGCGCGCGGTCGCTGATGTTCGTCTCGCCGTGCTGGCCATCCGCCGTGGTGGAGATGCCCCACTTGTTGTTGGTGACGATGATCAGGATGGGCAGGGGGTTGGCCGGGCGGCTGCTCCACACGAGGCAGGTGGGAAAATCCCCCTCGGCCGTGCCCGCGTCGCCGCCGGTGACGATGGTGATGCCCTCGCCGCCGTGGCGCTTCTGGGCCATCGCCGTGCCCGGCGCGATGGAGTACTGCACCTCGATGGGGGAGGTGATGGGCGCGATGTTCTTCGAGCGCCGGGTGAAGTGGCCCGCGAAGTTGCGGCCGCCGGAGTAGGGGTCCGTGGCGGTGTTCTTCATCTGCCGCAGCGCCCCGATGGGCTCCTCGCCCATGGCCAGGAGCGTCGCGGACTGGCGGTAGTGCGCGTGCAGGTAGTCGTAGTCCAGGCCCTCGCCCACCTTCATGAGCAGGCCCAGGGGCACGTTGAAGGCCTCCTCACCGGGGCCTCCAATCCAGAAGTAGCCGTGACCCTGCTTGTACATCTGGATGAGGCGCTCCTCGAGGACGCGCGCCTTCACCATCAGGTCGTGGATGCGGATGAGCTGCTCTCGGGCGAGCGAAAGCGGCGCGGAGTTTTCTTTGATCAGCCGGGGCCGTGACACGCGCGGAGGACCTCGAAAAAAAGGGAAAGGGGACGCCCCTATACTCCGAACGCGGCCCCCCGACTCAAGGACCCTGAGCGGGACGGTGTTCTGCGTCCCCCGTTCCAGGCCCGGTGGCGCGACGCGGCAATGAGCGCAACTCATCCATGGCCTTCCGGGTACTCCTTTGGAGGCCCCGGTGATGATCCGCCCCGGAGCCCTCCGGGAGACCCGGAAGCGGCCGTTCGCCTGGACGGGGAGGGGAGGGGCGGACCGGGGG
>SECN01000388.1 GCA_004173515.1 Myxococcaceae bacterium
CCCGCTGGCCAACGGCTCGTACACGGTGACGGCGGTCTCCCGGAACGCCGCGGGCAACACGAGCACCACGGCGACCACCACCTTCACGGTGGCCGCCTCGGTGCCGACGGTGGCCATCACCGCGCCGGCCAACGGCTCGACGACGACCAACCCGAACGTGACGGTGACCGGTACGGCCGCGAACGCGACCTCCGTGACGGTGACCTTCCAGGGCACCAACTACGGCCCCGCCACGGTGACGGGCGGCAACTGGAGCCAGGCGCTCCCGGGCCCGCTGGCCAATGGCACGTACACGGTGACGGCCACGTCCACGGACGGGACGAACACGAGCACGGTTGCCTCCTCCACCTTCACGGTGGCGGTCCCCGCGACGCCCACGGTGGCCATCAGCACTCCGGCCAACGGCTCGACGGTCAGCAATCCCACGGTGACGGTGACGGGAACGGCGGCGAACGCGACCTCCGTGACGGTGACGTTCCAGGGCACGAACTACGGCCCCATCGCGGTGACCGGTGGCGCTTGGAGCCAGGCGCTCCCGGGTCCGCTGGCCAATGGCACGTACACCGTGACGGCGGTCTCCACGAACGGCACGACGAACAGCACCCAGGCATCCTCCACCTTCACGGTGGCGGGCCCGACGGTGGTCATCACCGCGCCGGCCACCGGCTCCACGGTGACGAACCCGAACGTGACGGTGACCGGCACGGCCACGAACGCGACCACGGTGACGGTGACGTTCCAGGGCACGAACTACCCCGCCACGGTGACGGGTGGAAACTGGAGCGTGGCGCTGCCCGGCCCGCTGGCCAATGGCACGTACACGGTGACGGCGGTCTCCACGAACGGCACGACGAACAGCACCCAGGCGTCTTCCACCTTCACGGTGGCGGGCCCGACGGTGGCCATCACCACGCCGGCCAACGGCTCGACGGTGACGAACCCGAACGTGACTGTGACCGGTACGGCCGCGAACGCGACCACGGTGACGGTGACGTTCCAGGGCACCAACTACGGCCCCATCACGGTGACGGGCGGCAACTGGAGCCAGGCGCTCCCGGGCCCGCTGGCCAACGGCTCGTACAGACGGCGCCGACGGTGGCCATCAGCACGCCGGCCAACGGCTCGATCCTCAACACCCCCACGGTGACGGTCACTGGCACGACCACCGGTGGCGCATCGTTCGTGACGCTCACCTTCGATGGTGCCAGCTACGGCCCCGTCTCGGTGGATGGCGCGGGTAACTGGAGCTACACGCTGCCCGGCCCCCTGTCCGAGGGCGCGTACACCGTGACGGCCACGTCCACGGACGCGGCGGGCAACACCAGCCCCACCGCGACCTCCAACTTCACCCTGGACCTGACGGCCCCGACGGTCGCCATCAGCAACCCGGTGAACGGCTCGACGATTGGCACCTCCACGGTGACGGTGACGGGCGCGTCCACGGGCGCGACCTCCGTGACGCTCACCTTCGAGGGCACCGACTACGACAACATTCCGGTGGATGCGTCCGGCAACTGGAGCTTCCTGCTGCCGGCCACCCTGACCGAGCAGACGTACACCGTCACGGCCGTGTCCGTGGACGCGGCGGGCAACGAGAGCTCGCCCGCGACCTCCACCTTCACGGTGGACCTCACGGGTCCGTCCGTGGCCATCACCACGCCGGCCAATGGCACCTCCGTCAGCACCGACACGGTGACCGTGACGGGTACGACCTCCAATGGCGCGACGTTCGTGACGCTCACCTTCGAGGGAACGAGCTACGGCCCCATCGCGGTGGACGCCTCCGGCAACTGGAGCCAGGCGCTGCCCGGCCCCCTGGCCGAGGGCTCGTACACCGTGACCGCGGTGGCCGAGGACGCTTCGGGCAACCAGAGCCCCACCGCGACCTCCACCTTCACGGTGGACCTGACGCCTCCGACGGTGGCCATCAGCACCCCGGCCGACGGTTCGACGATTGGCACCGACACCGTGACGGTGACGGGCACGTCCACGGGCGCCACGTCCGTGACCCTCACCTACGGGGGCTCGGACTACGGCCCCATCCCGGTGGATGGCGCGGGCAACTGGAGCTACCAGCTGCCCGTGACCTTCGCTGAAGGCACGTACACCGTGACCGCGGTGGCCACGGACGCGGCGGGCAACGAGAGCACGTCGGACGACACCACCTTCACGGTGGACCTGACGGCGCCGACGGTCGACATCACCTCGCCCGCGAACAACTCGGTCATCAACACCAACACGGTGGCGGTGACGGGCACCTCCACGGGCGCCACGTCCGTGACGGTGACCTTCGAAGGGACGGACTACTCCGTCCCGGTGGACGCGGCGGGCGACTGGACCTTCACGACCCCGGGCACCCTGACCGATGGCACCACGTACTCCGTGACCGCGGTGGCCGTGGACGCGGCGGGCAATGAGAGCGCTCCCGAGAGCACCACCTTCACGGTGGACCTGACCGCGCCGACGGTCGCCATCACCACCCCGGCCAATGGCTCCACGGTGGGCACCGACACGGTGACGGCGACGGGTACCTCCACGGGCGCCACGTCCGTGACGGTCACCTTCCGGGGCACCACCTACGGCCCCATCCCCGTGGACGCCTCGGGCAACTGGAGCCAGGCGCTCCCGGGCCCGCTGGCCAACGGCTCGTACACCGTGACCGCGGTGGCCGAGGACGCGGCGGGCAACGACAGCCCCACCGCGACCTCCACCTTCACGGTGAACGTGACGTCGCCGACGGTGGCCATCACCGCGCCGGCCAACGGCTCCACCATCACCGCGACCACTGTGACGGTGACGGGCACGTCCGCGAACGCGACGAGCGTGACGGTGACCTTCCAGGGCACCAGCTACGGCCCCATCGCGGTGGACGCCTCCGGCAACTGGAGCCGTGCGCTGCCCGGCCCCCTGGCCGACGGCGTGTACACCGTGACGGCCACGTCCACGGACGGGACGGCCACGAGCTCGACCGCGAGCACCACCTTCACGGTGGACTCGACGGGAACGAAGGACTCGGACAACGACGGCCTGACGGACGCGGAGGAGACCCTCGCGGGCACCGATCCGAACAACCCGGACACGGACGGCGACGGCATCACCGATGGCGTCGAGGTCAAGGTCGGCAACACGGATCCGCTGGACGACGACTCGGATGACGACGGCATCACGGACGGCAACGAGGACAAGGACCACGACGGCCTCGTCGACGCGGACGAGACCGACCCGAACGAGGCGGACACCGACGGTGACGGCCTGACGGACGGCGTGGAGCTGGGTCTCACCGAGCCCCAGGGCGACGACTCCGACCCGTCGAAGTTCGTGGCGGACAAGGACCCGTCGACGAAGACCAACCCGCTGGACGACGACTCGGATGACGACGGCCTCAAGGACGGCAACGAGGACGCCAACCACGACGGCTTCGTGGACCCCACGGAGACGGACCCGAACAGCATCGACACGGACGGCGACGGCCTGACGGACGGCCTGGAGCTGGGCCTCACCACGCCGCAGGGCACGGACACCGACCCGACGAAGTTCGTCGCGGACCAGGATCCCGACACGAAGACGAACCCGCTCAACAAGGACACCGACGGTGGCAGCGTGTTCGACGGCATCGAGGACGCGAACCACAACGGCCGCGTGGACGTGCTGGAGACGGATCCGAACAACCCCGCGGACGACAACGACGCGGACGGCGACGGCATCAGCAACGCGCGTGAAATCGAAGCCGGGACGGATCCGTTCGACTCCGACACCGACGACGACGGCGTGCCGGACGGCATCGACGGGCTGACCGACACGGACGGCGACGGCATCATCGACGCGCTGGATCCGGACAGCGACAACGACGGCATCAACGACGGCACGGAGCTGGGCGTCACCGCCGCGACCGCGCCGCCGGGCACCGACCAGACGTCCCCGAACTTCAAGCCGGACGCGGACCCGTCGACGAAGACGGATCCGAAGAACCCGGACACGGACGGTGACGGCCTGAAGGACGGCGCGGAGGACGCCAACCACGACGGTCGCCGCGACGCCACGGAGACGGATCCGACGATGAAGGACACCGACCAGGGCGGCATCGACGACGGCACGGAAGTGCAGGGCGGCTCGGATCCGCTCGACGCCAACGACGACTTCCTCGTCGTGGGCCACGGCTGCAGCACGGGTGGGACGGGCTCGCTGGCGCCCTTCGCGCTGATGCTGCTGGCCCTGCCCCTGGTGGGCCGCCGCTTCCGCAAGGCCGGGCAGTGGCTGGCCCGCGCGGGTGGGGCTGTCGCGATGTTCGTGGCCGCGCTCTTCGCGGCCCCGGCCGCCCTGGCCCAGGCCGGGGCGGTGTCGCAGGCCATCGACGTGCAGCAGTACAAGCCGGGCCCGGGCGTGTCGGACGTGCTCGCCCTGCACGGCGCGAAGGTGCAGCGGCACCTGGGGTGGAACGTGGGGCTTTCGGTCAACTACGCCGACAAGCCGCTCAACTTCTTCGACCCCCGCAAGGACGAGTACGTCACCTCCCTGGTGAAGAGCCAGGTGGGCGTGGACCTGATGGGCGCGGTGGGCTTCCTCGACCGCTTCGAAATCGGCGTCGTGTTGCCCATCACCATCCAGGGCTCGGAGAACTCGCCGGGGGTGGACCCCTCTTTCGCCAACGGGGTGAGCGGGGGCGGCATCGGCGACCTGCGGCTCATCCCGAAGGCGCGGCTGTTGGAGGGTGACAACTACGGCCTGTCGCTGGCGGTGCCCCTGTCGCTGCCCACGGGCGGCGCCTCGGACTTCCTCGGCGGGTCGGGCGTGTCCGTCAACCCGCGCCTGGTGGGCGAGTACGGCCGCACCTTCCGCGTCCTGGCCAACCTGGGCGTGGACCTGCGCAAGTCGGAGCAGCTGCGCAACCTCAACACCGGCAGCGCGCTGGCGTACGGGGTGGGCGCGGAGGTCCCGTTCGAGCTGGGCAAGGTACCCCTGGCCGTGGCCGCCACGCTGGCGGGCTCGCTGGGGTTCAAGGAGCAGGACGCGGAGGAGCGTCCGTTGGAGCTGCTCGCGGCCCTGAAGTACCGCGCGGTCAGCGGGCTCTCCGCCCAGGTGGGCGCGGGCCCGGGCCTGACGCGTGGCTACGGCACGCCGTCCTTCCGCGTGCTCGCGGGCTTGAGCTACAGCACCCCCGACCGTGCTGCGGCGCCTCCCCGGCCGGTGTGCCCGGAAGGTCCCGAGGACTTCGACGGCTTCCAGGACGCGGACGGCTGCGCGGACCCGGACAACGACAACGACGGCATCCCGGACACGGCGGACAAGTGCCCGAACGAGCCGGAGACGTTCAACAGCTACGAGGACGCCGACGGCTGCCCGGACACCAAGCCCGTGCCGCCTCCGCCCGCGCCGGTGGACACCGACGGCGACGGCCTGATGGATCCGGACGACAAGTGCCCCAACGCCCCCGAGGACAAGGACGGCTTCCAGGACGAGGACGGCTGCCCGGATCCGGACAACGACCGCGACGGCATCCCTGACACGGCGGACAAGTGCCCGCTGGAGCCGGAGACCATCAACGGCGTGGATGACGAGGACGGCTGCCCGGACAAGGGCAAGGTCAAGGTGCTCGTGGAGGGTGAGCGCATCCTCATCCTGGAGAAGGTCTACTTCGCCACGGGCAAGGACATCATCCTGCCGCGCTCCTTCCCGCTGCTGAAGCAGGTGGCCGCCGTGCTGCGCGCCAACCCGCAGGTGGAGCTCTTGAGCATCGAGGGCCACACGGACGACCAGGGCAAGGACGCCGCCAACCTGGACCTGTCCAAGCGCCGCGCCGCCAACGTGCGCACGTTCCTGGTGAACGACGGCATCGCGCAGGAGCGCCTCACCTCCGAGGGCTTCGGCGAGACCAAGCCGGTGGACACCAACAAGACGTCCGCGGGCCGGGAGAACAACCGCCGCGTGGAGTTCAACATCGTGAAGATGGGCAAGGTCGAAATCGAGCGTCCGGCCCCGTAGCGCTTCAGCGTCGTGCTTGAACGCGAAGGCCCGGTTCCCGTAGAGGGAGCCGGGCCTTTTCGTCATCCGGACCCCGTCTCCACACGTCCCGCGGCGCGCGAGGCACGCACAACCGACCACGGCGAGTCATGCGCGCGAGTCAAGAGGGCGTTTCACCCACCGCCGCGCACGCATGACCGCTTCCGCCGCGCGCGTAAGTGGGCGTCAGGACTCGACACCGCAGCAGGGCGCTACAGGCTGGTAGCGGAATACTTGCCAAAGCGCCCGACTTCCTGATGATTGTCGAAGGCGGCAGTCATCGCGGACGGCGCTGGGGTGCTTCCGCCAAGAGGAACGACATGGACCAGTTCGAGCAGAACAAGCAGGCCGCGAAGATTCGTGTCGTGGGCGCGGGCGGGGCGGGCTGCAACGCGGTCAACACCATGATTCTGTCGAAGCTGGATCGCGTCGATTTCATCGCCGCCAACACCGATGTCCAGGCGCTCGCCGCCAGCAAGGCGCCCACCCGACTGCAACTGGGCCAGGCCCTCACCAAGGGGCTGGGCGCCGGCGCCAACCCGGAGATGGGCCGCGAGGCCGCGCTGGAGTCGCGCGATCAGATCGCCGCGGTGCTGGAAGGCGCCGACATGGTCTTCGTGACGGCCGGCATGGGCGGTGGCACCGGAACGGGCGCCGCGCCCATCATCGCGGACATCGCCAAGAGCCTGGGCTGCCTCACCGTCGGCGTCGTCACCAAGCCGTTCCTCTTCGAGGGCAACAAGCGCCGCAAGCAGGCCGAGCAAGGCATCGTGGAGCTCAAGGCCGCGGTGGACACGCTCATCACCATCCCCAACCAGCGCCTGCTGTCGCTCTCCAACGAGCCCATGCCGCTCCTGGAGACGTTCAAGCGCGCGGATGAGGTCCTGCTCAACGCCGTGCAGGGCATCAGCGACCTCATCCAGTACCACGGCTACATCAACGTGGACTTCGCGGACGTGAAGACCATCATGAGCGACAAGGGCCTGGCGCTCATGGGCACGGGCAACGCCTGCGGCGACCGGCGCGCGGTCATCGCCATGCAGCAGGCCATCTCCAGCCCGCTGCTGGAGGACGTCTCCATCGACGGCGCCACCGGCCTGCTCATCAACATCACGGGCGGCCGCGACATGACCCTGCAGGAGGTCAACGAGGCGCTGACGCTGGTGCACGACGCGGCGGACGGCGAGGCGGAGATCATCTTCGGGTCGCTCATCGACGAGCAGATCCAGGACGAGGTGAAGATCACCATCATCGCCACGGGCTTCGTGCACCGCGAGGCGGC
>SECN01000389.1 GCA_004173515.1 Myxococcaceae bacterium
GGCCTCACGCTGGAGGGCGGCCCCGTCACCGTCACCGAGGACGAGACGTACGTGGGCGAGGCGATGCTCGACACCCTCAAGCCCGACGACGTGCGCTTCGTGCCCTACGCCGTGGAGCTGTCCTGCGCCGTGTCCGTGGAAGACCACCAGGAGGACGGCCCGGTGTTCCGCGCCCAGGTGAACCGGGGCACCCTGATGACCGAGTTCTTCCACCAGCGCCGCACGAAGTACATCGTGCGCAACAAGGCGAAGCGCGCCCAGACGCTCTACGTGGAGCACCCGCGCGTCGGTTGGGACCTGAAGGACACGGAAGCCCCCGCGGAGACCACCGACGGCTTCTGGCGCTTCAAGCGCGAGCTGGCCCCGGGCGCCTCCGACACGCTCACCGTCACCGAGCGCACCAAGGGCCAGCGCCAGTACCACATCGGCAGCCTGGAGCTGAACCAGGTGGCGTACTTCCTGGACGCGCGCTTCATCGACGCTCGCGTCGCCCAGGTGCTGCGCGACGTGGTGGCGCTGCGTGAGAAGCTGGCCCAGTTCACCCGCGACACCCAGCGCCTGTCCGAGGAGCGCACCCAGCTCTTCAACGACCAGGAGCGGATCCGCTCGAACATCAACTCGCTCCAGAGCGGGGCGTCGCAGCGCGAGCTGGTGGAGCGCTTCGTCACCAAGCTCAACGCACAGGAAGACCGGCTGGAGTCCATCGGCGGCGAGCTGGAGCGCATCGAAAAGGAGTGCGTCCGCCTGCAGGACGACGTCAACAAGCGCATCCAGTCGCTCAGCTACGAGGCGGAGCTGTAGGGCCTCCGCCTCGCGAGGACGCCCGGGTTACGGCGTGGTCGCGCGGAACACCTCGCGGCCCGCCACCACCGTCAGGCGCACCTGCGCGGTGAGCAGCTCCGGCGCGGGCGCGTCCACCGGGTCCACCGACAGCACCACGAAGTCCGCGTCCTGGCCCGGCTTCAGCCGGCCCCGCTTGTCCTCCGCGAACGACGCGTAGGCCGCGCCCACCGTGAAGCCCTCCAGCGCCTCCTCCCCACTCAGGCGCTGGTCGGGCTGCCATCCCCCCGGCGGCTGCCCGCTGGCGTCCTGCCGCGTGCGCGCCGCGTACAGCCCCGCGAGCACGTCCGGCCGCTCCACCGGGAAGTCACTGCCCAGCGTCAGCACCGCGCCCGCGGCCTTCAGCTTCTGCCACGCGTAGGCACCCTGGATGCGCTCCGGGCCCACGCGGGCCTGGGCCCACGGCATGTCGCTGGTGGCGTGCGTGGGCTGGATGCTCGCGACGAAGCCGTTCGCGCCCAGCCGCGTGATGTCCTCCGACTGCATGATCTGCGCGTGCTCCACGCGGTGACGGCCCTCCTTGTTCCCCGTGGCCTCCATCTCCTTGAGCAGCGTGTCCAGCACCAGCGTGTTGGCGCGGTCGCCAATCGCATGCGTGGCCACCTGGAAGCCGCGTCCCACGAAGGCGTGCACGCGCGCGGCGTACTCCTCCGGCGACAGCAGCAGCAAACCCTGGTGGCCGGGCTCGTCGCTGTAGGGCGCGCTCAGCGCCGCGCCCCGGCTGCCCAGCGCTCCGTCCAAGGTGAGCTTCACCGCGCGCATCGTCAGCAGCTTCCCCTGGAAGGGGCCGTCCTTCAGGTACTGCTCGCGGTCCGCCGTCTGTCCATCCGCCATGGCGTAGATGCGCAAAGGCAGACGGCCTTCCTTGTCCCACTGCTGGAGCAACCGGAAGGTCTTCAGGTCCATGCCCGCGTCGTGCACGCCGGTGAGCCCCACGCGCGCGCAGTGCTCCAGCGCCGCGGTGAGCCGCGCCTCGCGCTGGGCCTCCGTGGGCGCGGGCAGCGCCGCGTCCGCCAGGTCCATCGCGTTGTCCACCAGCACGCCGGTGGGCTCGCCATCCGGGCCGCGCAGGATGCGGCCACCCTGCGGATCCTTGGTGTTCTTGTCGATGCGCGCGCGGCGCAGCGCTTCACCGTTGAGCCACAGCGCGTGACCATCCACGCGCCCCAGCACCACGGGCGTCTTGGGGAAGGCCGCGTCCAGGTCCGCGTGCGTGGGGAAGGCCTTCTCCGGCCAGTCGTTCTGGTCCCAGCCCCAGCCCAGCAGCCACTCGCCCTGGAACGCGGAGGGAGGAGCGCTGGACAACCTGGAGGGCACCTCGTCCCTGGACGTGGTGCCCTCCAACCGTACGCGCACGAGCGCCGCCGCGAGCCCCGCCAGGTGCCCGTGCGAATCCGTGAGGCCCGGCACCACCGTGGCGTCTCCCAGCTCCACCACGCGCGCCGCGGGGCCCGCCGCCGCGAGCACCTCTTCCCGGCTGCCCACCGCGAGCACCTGTCCGTCGCGCACCGCGAGCGCCTGCGCCACGGGCCGCGCGGCATCCAATGTGCGGATCCGCTTCGCCACGTACACCGTGGGCGCGCCAGCGACGGCCTCCTGCGCGGGCGTCGCTTCCGGCACGCGGCGGGAACAGCCCGCCACGCCTATGAGCAGGAGCAGCGCTCCCAGGGTCCGACCGAAACGTCCTCGCCTCATCCGAGCACCCGCCCTTGGCAGTCCGCCCCGGGCATCGGGCCCGGAGCATCGCGCGCGGCACTCTGCCGTACGGGCGGTGCGGCGGCCAGTCGTCCGCGCAAGGCAGAGGCGGAGGAGCCCACGGGACGCGTGCACCGGAGCGCCGGAGGGCGTATGCAGCGGCCCGTGAGCACTGCTGGCCCCCGTGGCATCCTCTTCGACCTCGACGGCACGCTGGTGGATTCGCTGCCGGACATCATCGGCAGCTTCCTCCACGGCTTCACGCACCTGGGCCTGCCCGTGCCTCCCGTCGCGGAGGTGCGCGCCCTCATCGGCCAGCCCCTGGACGTGATGTACACGCGCTTCGCGCCCGAGCACGTGACGAACCTCTGCGCGGCCTACCGCGAGCACTACCCGCTCAACTTCCTCAACCACTCGCGGCCGTTCCCCGGCGTGGAGCGAACCCTGCGGACGCTGCGCGAGCGGGGCTACCTGCTGGCCGTCGCCACCACCAAGCGCAGCGACATGGCGCGGCGCTTCGTGGCGGCGCTGGGGATGGAGGGGCTGCTGCACCACGTGCAGGGCACCGACGGCTTTCCACACAAGCCCGCGCCGGACGTGCTCCACCGCGCGCTCGCGGCGCTGGGCACCGAAGGGCTGTGGATGGTGGGCGACACCACGCTGGACCTGCGCGCGGGGCAGGCCGCGGGCCTGCGCACCTACGGCGTCACGTGGGGCACCCACTCCCACGAGGAGCTGGCCTCCGCCACGCCGGATGAGCTCCAGCCCGACCTGGAGCGACTGCTGGCCCACCTGCCGCCGCTGGACTGAGCGAGGCCGTCAGTGCTGCGCCTGCGGCTGGAGCGCTTGCAGGTGCCGCACCTGCTGACGGCTGGACAGCGGCAGGGACGGGAGCGTGAGCTGATCCAACTCCCGAGGACCGATGAGCTGCACCACGTCCTTGCGGAAGATCAGGTCCAGCGTCCAGTTCATGGCCACGCGCACCTTCGTCTCCAGCCGGGGCAGCTTCGACAGGTAGATGGTGCGCCACAGGAACCACGCGAAGGTGCCGGAGAACTTCAGTCCCAGGATGCGCGCCACGCCCGCGCGCCGGCCAATCGCCGCGAGCTGCCCCAGCATCTTGTAGCGGAACGCCTTGCCCGGCTGTCCCTTCAGCGCCGAACACACGTTGCGCGCCACCACCTGTCCCTGTCGCAGCGCGTGCTGTGCGGTGGGCGGACAGGGCTTGCCTCCATTCGTGAGGTCCGGCACCGACGCGCAATCCCCCAGCGCCCACACGCCCGGGAAGCCCGGCACCTCCATGCAGGCGTTCACCTTGAGGCGCCCTCGCTCCTTCAGGCACGGCAGGGACGCCAGGAGGGACGGCGGCGTCACGCCCGCCGCCCACACCACCGTCTTCGTGGGCACCAGCGTGCCGTCCGGCAGCACCACGCCGGCCTCCGTCACGTCCTGCACGCGGACGCCGGTGCGCACCTCCACGCCGTGCTCGATGAGCTTCTTGCGCGTGTACGCGCCCAGGTCCTCGCCCAGCTCCGGCAGCACCTCCTCGCCCCCGTGCAGCAGCATCACGCGCACGTTGGCGTGATGGATGTTCGGATAGAAGGGCAGGGCGCCATGGACGAAGTCGTTGATGGCGCCCGCGGTCTCCACGCCCGCGAAGCCTCCGCCCACCACCACGAACGTGACGACGTGGTTCTTGCCGCCCATCGTCACGCAGTCGCCGTCCGCCTCTTCCAACCGGTCGATGAGGCAGTTGCGCAGCAGCATCGCGTCGCCCAGCGTCTTCATCGTCAGCGTGTGGTCGCGCGGGCCCGGCTTGCCGAAGAAGTTCGTCTCCGAGCCCATGGCCAGCACCACGTAGTCATACCCGAACGTGTGGCTGTGGCCGTCCAGCCCGCCGTGCGCCACCGTGGCCGTCTTCGCGTGCAGGTCCAGGCCGGTGAGGTCGCCCTCCACGAACGACAGGTGCGGCAACAGCTTGCGCAGGGAGATGACGATGGAACTCGCGTTCAGGTCGCTCGCCGCCACCTCGTGGAGCATGGGCGTGAAGAGGAAGAAGTTGTCGCGGCTGACGATGGTGACCTCCACGTCGTCCCGCCGCCCCAACTGCTGCTCCAGGTGCAGCGCCGCGTACACCCCCGCGAACCCGCCTCCCAGGATGAGCACCCGTTTGCGCTGGCCCGCGCTGGCCGCTGGAACGCACAGCCCCTGCGACTGGTGGTCCGCCCCCATGCCCGCCTCCTCATGACGCGAAGAACATCACCCACGAATGTCGGGCCGATGCGTCGCGTCGGCACCCCCCACCACCGGGCGCCTGCCTCCCTGTCCGCAGGGTCAGGGGTGATTGGGGTGCATCCGGTGCCGCCACAGCGTGCGCTGTGACGTGTAGCGCGGGTTCACGAACAGTTTGATCAGCAGCATGCCCGCCACGAAGCCGCCGATGTGCGCCCACACCGCCACGCCGCCGGACACCTCCGGCCGCAACGTCATGAGCTGCGGCAGGCCGGTGATGAGCTGGAGCACGAACCACCACAGCAACACGCCCCAGGCCGGGATGGGGATGACGCGGATGAAGATGAAGAGGATGAACAGCATGTTCACGCGCACGCGCGGATAGAGCACCAGGTACGCGCCCAGCACGCCCGCGATGGCCCCCGACGCGCCCACCGTGGGCACCGGCGACGTGGGGTCCACCGCCACGTGCGCCGCCGCCGCCACCAGTCCGCACAAGAGGTAGAACACGAGGAAGCGCAGGCGCCCCATGCTGTCCTCGATGTTGTTGCCAAAGACCCAGAAGAACAGCACGTTGCCCAGAAGGTGCCCCCAGCTTCCGTGCAGGAACATGGAGGTGAGCGGCGTCACGCGGTTGATGGCGTCCGCGTCCACCACGCAGGCATACCCGTCACCCAGCGGCACCGCCTGTCCCAGGGGCGCCCTTCCGGTGAGCTCCCCCGGCACCAGGCCCAGGTCGCAGATGCTGGAGGCCAGCGCCTCCACCTTGAACCCCGCGCCCTGGAAGAACACCCACACGAGCCCCAGGGTGCCCAGCAACAGGTAGGTCATCACCGGGGTGCGCAGGGTCGGGTTGTCGTCGCTGATGGGAATCATGGCTGCCCGCCAGCATGGCCGCACGGTCCGTCACGCGGAGGGCTTCCCGCGCGCGGATGTGCGACGCCGGACGCATGGCGCCAACGCACCCCGGCGGGCCAAAAGATGCTTGCCGCCCAGGGGGCATTTCGCCCCACACCGTCAGGGACTTGGCGGGGCGCCCCGCACCGAGCGATGTTCCCGAGCCGTCTTCATTCCATGGAGTCCGGAGCATGAACCCCTTGAATTCGTCGACCCGTTCCGCCGCGCTGCTCGTGGTGTCCGCCCTCGCCCTCGCGTTCACCGGTTGCGCCGCGCGCCGTCAGCAGGCGTACCTGGAGGACAAGGCCCAGGGGCACGTCTACCGCAAGCCCATCGCGGAGGTGTGGCCGGAGGCGCTCGCCCTGGTGAAGGACAAGGGCTTCTCCGTGATGAAGGGCAAGGAGGGCTTCGAGGCGCAGACGGAGTGGCTCCAGACGAGCGCCGCCTCCTCCCTGGGCACCTCCTTCGCGCGCTACCTGGTGCGCGGCTATGAGCGCGGCCCCGGCCAGAGCGCCATCGAGTTCCGGCGTCAGGACCGCTCCGATTCCCGCTCCGCCGACAACACCGACGGCCGCCCCACGGCGCCGGCCGAGGCCACGACCGGCCCCAGCGCCTCCCAGATGACGCGCGACACGCAGATGGAGTGGGAGCTGCTCCAGAAGGTGGATCCGGACGCCGCCGCCGCCCTGAAGGCCGAGGCGTCGAAGCTCGAGTAGTCCGCCCGCCGTGTGAAGCCACCGCTCGCGCGACGGTGCCTCAGTCGCGCAGCGGCAGCTCCACGGTGAGCCCGTCGAAGGCCACTTCCACCGGCCCCTTGTACGCCTCGCGCGCCTGCGTGAGCAGCTTGCCGGGGTCGGTGTCGTGGCGGCTGGACACGTCGGAGAAGGTGGACTCGTGCACCAGCAGGTCCGCGTCCTTCGACGCGTGCACCAGCGCGGGGCACGGCCGCGTGTCGCCGGAGATCACCAGCCGCCGTCCGGAGCGCGCCTCGCCCAGCACGTCCTCCGGCTTCACCACGCGCCCGTCTTCCAGCGTCACCGGCTCGCCCTTCTGCAGCTTCCCGAAGGCCGGCCCCTCCGGCACGCCCAGCGCTCGCGCCTTCTCCAGGTGGAACTTGCCCGGCCGGTCGTCCTCCGCCAGCACGTAGCCCAGCGCGTGGATGCGGTGGTCCACGCCCACCGCGTGCACCGCGTAGCCGCCCCGGCGCACCACGTCCCCGTCCTTCAGTTCGTGGATCTCCACCGGGAAGGCCGTGGACTCCAGCCCCAGGTGCACGGCCTGGTGCAACAGCCGCCGCGCCGGCGCGGGTCCATACAGGTGCATGGGAGAAGTGCGGCCCATCATCCCCAGGGTGCGCAGGAAGCCGATGATCCCCAGGTAGTGGTCGGCGTGGAAGTGCGTGAAGAACGCCGCGTCCACGGTGAAGCCCGTGCCGAAGCGGACCATCTGCCGCTGGCTGCCCTCACCGCAGTCGAACAGGAGCAGGTCCGCGTCCGCCTTCACCGCGAGGCCGGACAGCCCGCGATGCAGCGTGGGCTGCGCGGCGGAGGTGCCGAGGAACGTGAGCCTGAGAAGGGACATGCCTGCGCTTCCCACGAAGAGTGTGGCCTCCGCGCACGCGCCCCGTCACTCCGGCGCGCACCCGGGGGCATTTACCAGGGTGTGAGGGGTCGTGCTATGCAGCCGGCCCCCGAAAGCCACCCATGCCTGATTCCTTGACGGTAGGCCCCACGGCCGACCCCCGCCGCGTGCGTGCCCAGGACGGCCGCCTCCTCTCCGTCCCTGACGGCTGGGCCCTCCTCCCCCCCGGCGACGCCGGCCTCACCCGCCGCGTGAAGGCCGCCGGCCCCACCTGGACCGTGGTGGAGAAGGTAGGCCGCAAGCTCTTCTCCCGGGGCGTCTGGGCGCCGGAGGCCCACATCGTCCACGCCCGCGCGGTGCTCGACGCCGAGCGCGCCACCCCTGAATACGCGAAGAAGCTGGCCCAGGGCCGCGACCGCCGCGCGCGCGAACAGGAGGTCTACGAGGTCGACTTCGCCAACGCCGTGCTGCGCTTCCTCGCCTTCAGCCCCGCCTGGCTCCCCCACGCCAAGCGCATGGCCGTCCTCGTCGCCGGGCACGCCACCCCCGTGGGCAGCGGCACCGTGGCCCGCACGGAGCGCATCCCCATCGAGCGCCGCGCCGAGGCCGCCGTCATCGCCTGGATGCGCCACCAGACCACCAGCTACGACGACATGCGCATCCAGCGCGTGAAGGGCGCCCGCCGCGAGGTGCGCCGAGAGCTGGCGGACGTCTCCCGTGCCGTCCTGGACCTGCACCGCCGGGACACCCCCCACGCACCGCCCGCGTGTCCGCTCTGCTCCGCGCTTCTCCGCCCCCCGCCGACACGCCCCCCGGATTCCTGACCCGGCGGTCAGCCACGGCTTTTTTATTTCTGACCGGCGGGTTAGGAATGCGGGCGTCATGTCCCGTCCCGCCGACCCGAAGGCCCGCAGCGCGCTCATCGACGCCGCGCGGGTGGAGTTCGCCCGTCGGGGGGTGAAGGGCGCGCGCGTGGGTGACATCACCGCCGCGTGCGGCCTGTCCAAGGGCGCCTTCTACCTGCACTTCCCCTCCAAGGAGGGCCTCTTCGGAAGCCTCGTGGAGGCGTTCGTGAAGGAGCTGGAGCGGGTGAGCCTCAAGCGCCTGGCGTGCATGGAGCACTTCCGCGCGGAGCATGGCCAGCCGGGCCCCGCGGACGTCGCCGCGTATTCGGAGCGCTACCAGCACTTCCTGCGGATGGAGGCCGCGTCCGACCTGGAGATGCTGGAGCTCATGTGGGAGAGCCGCCAGGTCGTCACCACGCTCATCGTCGGCAGCCAGGGCACCGCCTTCGAGTCCGTCATGTGGGACCTGGTGGACCGCGAGGTCGACCGCATCTCGCAGGAGTTTCGCCACCTGCAGGGCCACCACGGGGAGAACCCGGACGTGGACCCGGGCCTCTTCGGCTCCTTCATCGTGGGCACCTACCTGCTGCTGGCCCGTCAGATGGGGCGCCTTTCGCACAAGCCGGACCTGGCCGCCTGGTCCACCGGCATCCAGCGGCTGATGCACGAAGGCACCGCGCCGCGCGGCAAGCCGCTGCCCTCGTCCCCCATCCTGCTCCCACAGGCGCCGCCCTCGCCCGTCGCCGCACGGACGCCTTCCACGCCTTCCACGCGCCGGCGTCACGCCCGCGCGGCCAACCCGCATCGCCCTCCGAGGAAACGCCCGTGAAATCGTCCACGAAGCTCTCCGCCTCCCGTGCCTTCGCCGCCGTGGGCGTGGCCGCCGCGCTCGCGCTCACCGCCTGCGACAAGGCGGACGCCGCCGCCGCGCCGCCGGCATGACCTGAAGGCGCCCTTCGCGGGCACCCTCATCGAGTCCCCGGACCAGACGGGCG
>SECN01000043.1 GCA_004173515.1 Myxococcaceae bacterium
GCGCGGGGTGCCCGCCCACCCGCGGGGTCGGGCACCCCGCGCTCCACGGCCCTACCCTTGCCTTATCGCGGCAGGCTGACATGGCCAGGGCCCGCGTGTCCCCCTTCGTAATGCCCGCAGGCCCTGCGAGCAGCCAGAAGCTCCTGCCAAGGCGTCACGCCAACCCCTACGCCCCGTGTCGGAGCGCTTGGTGGTTGAACCTCCCGCGTCAGCCGAAGCAAGAGGACCCACCCCTCACGGGAACGCACCGGAGGTAGGGCAAGGGACAGGGATGAAGGACGGCGACGGGCCTCAAGCCCCCCGGGCGGGGAGACGGGGTGCGCATCGCGATCTCCACGCGCTCCCTCAAACCCTGAGCAAGCCTGGGAATCCGGACCCGGGTCGCGACCCGCACAGGCCCCTACGAGCGCCCGGAGTCGGCCCATGCCGCGGAAGGGGTGTTCAAGACTCCCGGAGTTCGTCGCCCCGGGAGGACCTGCACCTCCGACAGGAAGCTCAGTGCACCGGCACAGGCCCAACCCCCGGAAGCTCCGGGCGCGGCGGCACTGCGGGCGTGGAGGGCCCCGCGTCCAACACGGGCATCCGGGTCGCCACCTTGCCGGTGATGAGCCGCATGTCCCGGCCGCCCTTGGTGAAGAGCGTGTAGCCCCAGTTGAGCATCACCGACAGGCGGTTGCGGAAGCCGATCAGGTAGGCGATGTGCACGCCCGCCCAGACGAGCCACGCGGCGGGCCCTCGCATCTGCCACTTGTCGAAGAGCATCCCCACCGCGTAGCCCCGGCCGATGACGGCGAAGTTGCCCTTGTCGTGGTAGCGGAACGCCCGCAGCGGCTTGCGCGCCAGCCTCAGGCGCACCGTCTTCGCCACGTGCCGCCCCATCTGCATCGCCGCCGGCGCGATGCCCGGCACCGGCTTGCCGTGCTGCTCCACCGCCGCCACGTCGCCAATCACATACACATCGTCGTAACCCGGCACCGTGAGCAGCGGCCCCACCTTCACCCGCCCCGCGCGGTCCAGCGGCGCATCCAACGAGCGCACCAGCGGGGACGCCGCCACGCCCGCGCCCCACAGCACCGTGCGCGTGGGAATGCGCTCCCCGCCAATGTTGACGCCCTCCGCGTCCACGCCCGTCACCATCGCCCCGGTGCGCACCTCCACGTGCAGCTTCTCCAGGTCGCGCTTCGCATCCTCGGACAGCTTCTCCGGGTACGCCGTCAGCACCCGGGGCAGCCCCTCCAGCAGGATGACCCGCGCCTGCCGCGTGTCGATGTGCCGGAAGTCCTTCGGCAGCGAGTGCCGCGTCATGTACGCGAGCGCCCCCGCCAGCTCCACGCCCGTGGGCCCCGCGCCGATGATGACGAACGTCAACCACTCACGCTGGCGCTCGGGGTCGGGCTCGCGCTCCGCGGCCTCGAAGGCCGTCAGCACGCGCTCGCGGATGCGCACCGCGTCCTCCAGCGTCTTCAGGCCCGGTGCCACCTGGGCCCACTCCGGATGCTTGAAGTACGAGTGCGCCGCGCCCGTCGCCACCACCAACGAGTCGTACGGAATCTCCCCGCCGTCGACGACCAGCACCTTGCGGCGCGCATCCACCGACCTCGCCTCCGCCAGCATCACCTCCGTGTTGCGCGCCTGGAGCACGCTGCGGATGGGCGCGGAGATGTCCGCCGGGTTCAGCACCGCCGTCGCCACCTGGTAGAGCAGCGGCTGGAAGAGGTGGTGGTTGTAGCGGTCCACCACCGTCACCCGGACATCGCGTGCCTTGCCCAGGGCCTTCGCGGCTTCCAGCCCGCCAAAGCCCGCCCCGACGATGACCACGTGATGCCTGCTGTCCTGCGAGTCGCGTTCCATGGCGGAAAAGGTGCGGCCGCATGACGCGAACGGCCAGCACCCCGGAAACACGCCTGCTTCACAGCCACCGTCCGGTCGCCTGGCTGCTGCCCGGCGACCGGTGGGAGGCCTGCGTCACTCCGCCGCTTTGGCGGTGCCCGTGCCCTTGGCCTGGTGCCACGACGCGAGCAGCTCGCGCTCGCGGTCCGCGGGGATGCCCGCGCGCTGCTTCTCCTGACGCTCCGGCGGCAGGGTGCGGAACCACGCCAACGTGTCGCGCACCGTGTCCGCCAGGGGGCGGATGGTCAGGCCCGCCTGGATGGCATGCTCGATGCTCACGCGGCCCAGGCCGCCCTCCGCGCCCGTGCGCGCCGCCCAGATGGGGATCTCCGCGATGGGCATCAGCTTCTGCTGCTCCAGGAACGGGGTCTCCACCCAGGTGAAGCGCGCGTCGCTGCCCGTCACCTCGCGGAGGTTCTCCAGGAAGGTGCGCATCTTGATGGCCTTCGTGGGGCCGGTGACGTTGAAGACGCCCATGGTGCGGCGCTCCACGTTGCGGATGATGAAGGCGGCCAGGTCGCGCGCGTCGATGAACTGCACCGGATCCTCGCCGTCGCCGGGGGCCAGCACCTCACCGCCCCGCGCCACGCGCAGCGGCCAGTAGGTGAAGCGGTCCGACCCGTCGTCCGGCCCCACGATGTAGCCGGGGCGGATGTTGAGCGCGCGGCCCGGGAAGGCGGCCTCCGCGGCCTGCGTTGGGCGCCAGCAGGTCCGCGGACGCCTTCACGATGCGCGGGTAGTAGCCGGACGTGTCGATGACCACGTCCCACTTGCGGCCCTCGAGCGCCTTGAGACCCTCGCCCTTGTTCGGGTCGCGGTCGCCCTGGAGCTTCTCCACGTCCGGGAAGAGGCCCGGGTTCGACTTGCCGCGGTTGAAGAGCGTGAGGGTGTGGCCGCGCTCCTTGGCCCGCTCCACCAGCGCCGGCCCCAGGAAGCGCGTGCCGCCCAGGATGAGGATGCTCAGGGGCTTGCCCTTGGGCTCCTCCGCCTCCGGGCTCGCACCGGGTCCCGCCTTGGGGGTCGTCGCACAGCCCAGGGTCTGGGCCACGCCCAATGCCGCCGCTGCTTGAATCACGCCTCTTCGGGTCAACTTCATGCCGTGGTTCCTCCGGGAAGGGTCGTCGTCTGCGCAACTGCTTCAGGGGCGCGCACGCGCTGCTGCCGCGCCAGGTACAGGGACACCGCGAGCCACAGCGCCGCCATGGGCACCGCGACCAGCGACAGGCCCGTCATGCCCAGGCCCAGCGCGGTGAGGCCGCCCTGCAGCCAGGAGCTCACCGTGTCGCTGCCCCGGTACACCACCGTGTCGATGAAGCTCTTCGACTTGTAGCGGGCCTCGCGGTCCACGGTGGTGAAGAGGATCTCCCGCGACGGGCGCTCCAGCGCGTAGTGGCTGGCGCCCCGCAGGGACTTCACCCCGATGAGCACCACCAGCACCGGCGCGAACGCGAGCACGCCGAAGCCCAGCATGGTGAGCACCGGCGGCACCGCCATGGCCACGCCCAGGCCCAGCTTCGAGATCACCCGCCCGGTGACGAGCGTCTGCAATCCCAGGGTCAACACCTGCACCCAGAAGTCGATGTCCGCGAACGCCGCCGTGCGCGCCGCCGCGTCCTTCGCCATCCCCGCCACCAACTGCACCTCCTGGTAGTACAGGAACGTGGAGGTCGCCGCGTACAGGAGCACCTGCAACCCCAGCGCGAGCAGGAACGGCGAGGTCACCAAGAGCCGCAGCCCCGCGAGCATCCCGCCGCCCACCGGGCCCTCGCGCGTGGCGGGCTGGTGCTGGACGTCCCGCGCCCAGCGGCCCAGGCGCTTCACGCACTGCGCGCTCACCTCCAGCATCACCGCGGACAGGAGGATGAGGTTCACCGGGCCCACGCCCTCGGCCAGCCGCCCCACCAGGAACGGACCGACAATCATGCCCGTGGTGCCGCCCGCCGCGATGAAGCCGAAGAGCCGCTTGCCCTGGTCGCTGGCGAACACGTCCGCCATGAAGCTCCAGAAGATGGAGACGACGAACAGGTTGTAGACGCTCAGCCAGACGTAGAAGGCCCGCGCCACGACCTCCTTCGCCACGCCGAACTTCAGCAGCACGAAGAAGACCAGCAGGTTGAGCAGGAAGAAGCGGTAGACGCGCGGCACGACGACGCGGCGGGGGTAGCGCGCCACCAGCATGGAGAACGCCGGCACCGCCAGCAGCATCACGACGAACGTCACCGTGAAGAGCCAGGGCAGGTGCTTCACGTCCCCCGCCGTGCCCATCTCATTGCGGATGGGCCGCAGGATGGCGTAGCCGCACATCAGCGTGAAGAAGTAGATGAACGAGCCGAGGACCGCCCCCACCTCCTCGTCCCGGACATCCACGAAGCGCTTGAGCATGATGGCGGCGGCCTCAACGGCGGTTCTGGCAGGGTATTCCCAACCCGCCTTGCTGGGGAGGAAAGTCGTTATTTCCCGGCGAGGATTTCACGCACGGTGGCCTCCACGCGGGGCAGGGCCTCCTCGATTTCGGCGACGGAGGTGGCGCCCACGGAGAGGCGGAACCAGCCGGTGTCCTCCGGAAGGCCGAAGGCCTGGAAGGGCACCACGGCGAAGCGGGCCTTCTCCAGCAGGCGCTTGCGGATGGCGTCATTGGTGGTGAGCCCGTCCCGGCCCACCAGGTCGAACTGGACGGACAGGTAGATGGCGCCCTGCGGCGCGATGGCGCGCACCGGCAGGCCCGCGTCCTTCATGCGCGCGAAGCCCCGGTGGAGGGCTTCCAGGCGCGCGTCCACGCTGGCGCGCATGGCGCTCAGGAAGGACTCGGTGGCCTGCGTGTCGTCCAGGTAGCGCGCGGTGGCGACCTGTTCGGCCTTGGGGGCCCAGGCGCCCACGTGGCCCAGCACGTCGCGCATGCGGGAGATGAGGGTGGGCGCGCCCACGCCCCAGCCCACGCGCACGCCGGTGGCGGCGAACGCCTTGCTGATGCCGTCCACGAACACGGTGTAGGGCGCCATCTCCGGCACCAGCGCCACGGGCGTCACGTGCTTCGTGCCGCCGAAGCTCAGCACCCAGTAGATGTGGTCGTACATCAGGATGAGGGGCTTCTGGCCCCGGCCTTCGCGCGCGCGGTTCTCCTGGACGATGCGCTCGCAGATGGCGCGCAGCGCCTCCGGGTCCACCATGGTGCCGGTGGGGTTGAGCGGGCTGCACAGGCAGAGCAGGCGCGCGGTGGACAGGTGCGGCTCCAACTGCGCCAGCGTGGGCATGAAGCCGGCGGCCGCGTCGGTGGTCACCACCACGCTCTTCGCCCCCAGCATGTGGGCGTAGTGGTTGTTGTTCCACGACGGCACCGGGTAGACGACGACGTCGCCCGGGTCCAGCACCGCGCGGTAGGCCGCGTAGATGATGGGCCGCGCGCCGCCCGCGATGACGATGCCCTCCAGCGGATACTTCAGCCCCAGGGAGCGCTCATAGAAGCGCTGCACGGCCTGGCGCAGCTCCAGCACGCCGTCGGAGGGCGGGTAGTTCGTCTCCCCTGCCTGGAGCGCGGTGCCAATCTGGGTGCGCAGGCCCTCCGGGATGGGGAACTCCTTCGGACTGAAGTCGCCCACGGTGAGGTTGCAGACCTTCGTGCCCTTGGCCACGAGTTCGCGGATCTCCGCGGCGATGCGGAGGATTTCGCTGCCCACGAGTCCACGCACCATGGTGCCCACGGTGGTGTCGTCGCGCGAGGGACGCGGGAGGGAGGTCAGGTCGAGGGCGAGGAGCATCTTCCGTGACTCGGGCGCGCACCTTGTGCGAGGACTCGGAAGTCCCGGTGGGACGCGGTTCAACTGGAAGGCCGGAGGAACAGGATGCGTCTGCGACAGGGGTGGTACGCGCTGGGGATGGTGGCCGGGTTGCTCGGTGCGGGCTGTGAGAAGCAGGAGCCCGCCACGGTGCCCATGAACGTCCCGGCGACTCCCGCGCCCACGAACACCGTGCCCCGGGAAGGTTCCGCTCCCACCACCACCGCGACGCCGCCGGTGGAGCGCGTCCTGGACACGGGCACTCCGCCGACCAGCGCCAGTGTGGACGCGGGCAGTGTCACCACGGATGCGGGCGGCGCGGTGGCCGCGGACGCCACGTGGACCCTGGAGACGTTGGAGAAGAAGCGCAGCGAGCCTCCCTCCGTCACGATGAGCTCGGTGCGCACGGGCACGCACGAGGGCTACGACCGCACGGTGTTCGAGTTCGAAGGACCCCGCCTGCCGGGCTACCAGGTGTCGTACGTGAAGACGCCGGTGCAGGACTGCGGTTCGGGGGACGACGTGCCGGTGCCGGGCAAGGCCGCGCTCCAGGTGCGCTTCACCCGGGCGCAGGCGCACAACGAGCAGGGCCAGGCCACGGTGGCGCAGCGCACGTTCAAGCCCGCGCTGCCGTCGGTGCTGGAGCTGGCGCGCCTGTGCGCCGCCGAGGGCGAGGTGACGTGGGTGCTGGGCACCACGCGCCGGGCCCCGTTCCGCGTGCTGGAGCTGACCAACCCCACGCGCCTGGTGCTGGACGTCCAGCACTGAGGAGGCACGTTCCCTAGTGCCTCGGGCGCTGCGCGCGCTTCCTCGCGACCAGGTCGCGCGCGTCCCGCTCCGAGTCCGCGAAGTCCACCTCCACCATCCAGCGGCCGGTGAAGTACAGCGCCAGCATCAGCGCCTTGGCCCCCGCGAGCTCTCGCGGGCCCGTGCCGACGTAGATGTGGCCCCGGAACCACTCCGCCTTCGAGTGCGCCACCAGCAGCTCGCGCGCCTCCTTGTCGAAGAGCGAATTCGACACGTCGGAGATGAGGAACACCGGCCGCGACGCGGCCACCTCCTCACAGACCTCCAGCACCTTCTTGCAGTCCTCCACCTTCGAGGGCCCGTTGAACTTCATCACCAACAGGTCCGGCTCCTCGAAGTGCGCGTGATGCGCTCCGAAGCTCCACTCACGATGATTCGCCACGCGGTCCCCCCGCTTGAAGCCTTACTTCAACAGGCTTAGTCCTGATAACGATTCCAACCAGGATTTCAAGGCAAGGATTCCAATGCGAGACGTTTTCACCTCCTCCCGCCGTGAAGTCGAACGGCCTCGGAGTGACATTGAACCCCTGGCGTCGGGTCATCAATGACAGCCGTTCAGGCGGACCTCGTGCGCGACCGGGCGCGATAGGCGGACGGCGTGACGCTGAAGCGGGCACCGAAGCGGCGGACGAACTCGGAGAGGTCCCCGAACCCGCAGGCGAACGCGATGTCCGAGATGCGCTCGGAGGACGTGCGCAGGCGCTCGGCGGCGAGCCCCAGGCGACGACCCAGGACGTAGCTGTAAGGGCTTTCCCCTACCACCTTGCGGAAGGTGCGCAGGAAGTGGTGCCGGCCCATGCCCAGCTCCTCGGCCAGGGTGCCGAGTGAGAGGGGTTCGACGAGCCGGGCCTCCATCATGCGCACGGCCTCCGCCATGCGGCGCTCATCGCGGGCGCTCACGGTGGCCCGTGCGGTGGCGCCCTCGTGGACACCGTGCAGGGCCGCGCCCGCCATCCGCAGCACCAGTTCCTCCGCGCTCAGCGCCCCGGGCGAAGCCACCAGCGCCTGGACGTCCGCGAGGAGCGGCGCGAGGCGCTGGAGCGGGGGCAGCCGGTGCACGGGGAAGTCCGTCCGCTTCACGCCCGGCACGTCCCCCGCGATCTCCTCCAGGAGCGAGGGGTCCACGTGGAAGGCGACGCAGCGGTCGCCCACGCCGTGCTCATGACCGCAGCAGAAGGAGGCCTCGCGCTCGCCGAGCAACAGCGAGCCGGGCGTCAGCAGCACGCGTCCGCGCGTGGAGCGATAGGTGAAGCTCCCCTCCAGGACAGCGGAGATGGAAGTCCACCGATGCTCCTCCTCGAAGACGGGGTCAAGGGGACCGGAGCGACAGACGACCTCGCTCACCCGCCACCCCTCGCCGGAGGCCAGCAGGCGCGCACTCACCCGGTCAACATTCCCCAAGTCGTCCGAAGACCGGCGCTTCATGTTCCCAAACCTCCTCAATCGACCGACGGGGTGGTGGATCATGGCGAAGGAAGCAACGACAGTCACGCGCGAGCTCATCTGGCGGCGCGTGATGGATGAACTCGGTTTCGAGCAGGCCCGCATGAAGCGGGGCCCGGAGGGCGTGGAACTCTCCGGCGTGATTCTCGTCGCGGAAGAGAGGGCACCGCTTCGGGTGGACTATTCGGTCGTATGCGACGCCGCGTGGCGGACGCGACGCGTGAGCGTGGCCCAGTCCTGGCGCGGCGTCCGTCAGCAGCTCACGCTGGAGCACGACGGCGCGGGACGGTGGCTGCGGGATGGGCACACCGTGGAAGCGCTGGAGGGTTGCACGGACGTGGACCTGGGCCTGAGTCCTTCCACCAACGCGCTGCCCATCGGAAGGCTCCGGCTCACCGAAGGAGCCACCGCGGAGATCCGCGCGGCGTGGGTGCGCTTCCCTTCGCTGGACGTCACGCCCGCGCGGCAGGGGTATGCGCGCGTGGGGCCCGCGCGCTACCGCTATGAGAGTCTGGACAGTGGATTCAACGCGATGCTCGACGTCGATGAGGATGGCCTGCCCATCGAATACGCCGGGGTCTGGCGCCGCCTGGCGGAAGGGCCCGCCGCGCCGGAACCCACAGCCGCGCGGTTCGTGGATGCGCTGGTGAGCCTGGGCCCGTCGGACGAGCTGGGCGATGCGGCCTCGACCTTCGGCTGGTTGGTGGGCGGCTGGGAAGGAATCATCCAGGACCACGACCCGGAGGGCGGAGTCCGGCAAAGCGAAGGCGAGTGGTGGTTCCACTGGGTGCTGGAGGGGCGGGCCTTGCAGGACGTCTTCATCGTGCCTTCGCGACGCTCGCGCGGTTCCGCGCAGGCGGGGCCTGGAGCGAACCGACGCTACGGCACCACCGTGCGCACGTTCGACCGGGCGGGCGGACAGTGGCGCATCGCCTGGGTGAGTCCCACTGGCGGCGCCATCAACCGGCTCGATGGCGGGCGGGAGGGAGACACCCTCGTCCTGCTGGGAGAGCACCAGGGCAGGCCCATCCGCTGGAGCTTCTCCGACATTGGGCTGGATCGCTTCACGTGGCGCGGAGAGGTGCAGGACGGCGCCGGGCATTGGAAGCTCCAGTCGCGCTTCGACATGCGGCGCATCGCTTGAGCTGGAAGGGCCTACTCGCCCCACCGGAGCAGCAAGGCCGCGCGGTCCAACCGGGCGAGGAGGTCCGCGTGTCGGGTCCGGGCCTCGGCGCCTCCCGCGCGCAGGGCCATCGCGAGCACCTGCGGCAGGTTGAGGGCGGCGCCCGCGCGCAGACGCTCCGGGTACTGACGGGCCCAGTCCTGGGGAATGCGCAGCGACCAGTTGCGCGGGTCCACGGAGCCCGGGGCGTTGTACGTGTCGGGCATGCCCAGCAGGTCCGCGAAGAACACCATCACGCTGCGCGCGCGGCTGGCGAAGAGGTCCGCGAACTTCGCCTGCGCCAGGAGCCCCGGGTCCGCCGCGAGCCGGCACGCGAAGTCCTCACGGCCCTCGGCCTCCGGGTGCAACCGCTGAGCGAGATAGTCCGCCTGGGCGCGCAGCAGGTGCTTCCACTGCCATTCCCCCACGAGGCGCCAGAGTGACTTCGTGTCGTGGTTGCCCACCATGATCCAGTCCTCGGGGGCCACGTTCTCGCTGCGGTACACGTCCGCCGGGTTGTTCAGGTCCGCCTTCTGCGTGACGCGGAAGCGGCCCAGCCCGTCGCGCGCCATCACCTGGGACAGCTCGAAGGGCAGCGTGCTCAGCACCTCGCACAGCACATCCTCGCGGGCACGGCCGCGCTCACGGGCCGTGCGCACCACGGTGTCGAAGAGGCGCGCGTAGCAACCCACCTGTTCGGGCGTCAGCCACTTCACCCAGCCATCCGCGTGACGCGACTGCGTGCGGTCCAACTGCTCCGGAGAGACGATGGCATGGCGGGCCAGCTCCGGATGGTCCGGCAGATCCGGTGAGGAGAAGAGGCGAGCCCCGCCCTGCACCGCGCGCAGCGGATCCACCGAGCCCGCTCGGTACACCCAGGGACACACGAGCCCGTGCGGATGATCGATGCGCAGCCCGTCGTACTCGGACAGCATCTTGCCCAGCCGCGCGTCCATGAAGCGCAGCACCGGACCCGGCCCCTCTGGAGCGACGTACTGCTCGGGGTCCAGCACCGGGTAGTTCCACGGCTGACCCTCCGGATTGGTGCGACTGGGCGGCGCGCCCATCAGGTACGCGCCCAGGAACAGGCCCTGCCGCCTCCACGTGTCCCTTGGCGAGAAACCAATCTGGAGGTCGCCGTACAGCTTGAGGCCCCACCCCGCCGCGCGCTCGCGAAGGACGCCGTGCTGTTCATGCACGAGGAACTGGCGGAAGGCGTACTGCTCCACCGCCTCCGCTTCGAGCGTCAGCAGCTCCTGGATGCGCGCTGTCGCCTGGGACTCTTCTCCAGGCCGGGGCGCGTAGAGGCGCCCCTCCAGCGAATCCGCCCAGGAGCGCCAGTCATCCGGGGTGCCTTTGCGCGCACCGAGCGCATCGAAGAGCGCATCCGGTTCCAGCCAGTCCCGGTGCTCCTCCCGGAACGCCGCGAAGCGTCGGGCCACCGCGAGGTCGGAGCGGGAGCGCTCACGGACGAACGTCTCCCAGACCTCCTGCAATGCCAGCGACTGGGACCGGCACGCGTGCTGATAGCGCGCCTCCGGCCCACCGCCCCTGGGCACGTCCGAGACGGACCGCGCCAGCGTGTCGGCGGACAGCAGCGCGCCCCACGGCCCCCGCGGATCCGTGAGCGGCGCGAGCGCCACGTTGAGCGTGTTGCGAGAGAACAACGTCCCGTCATATGGCGACGGGTTGTGCGCGGTGGTCTGCCCCTGGGGACCCAACTGGATGCCGGTGAAGCCCAGGTCCCGGGCGAAGGCGAGGAAGCGCGCGGCCCCTTCCGAGTACGGCGAGCCCCGGCCCACGTCCTCGCCGGGGAGGCCGGGGAAGCTGGGGTCCTGGAGGCTCAGGACCCAGCGGGTGACGCCCAGTGCTTCCAGGGCTTCGGTGACGAGCGAGCGGTGCGAATCGGGCAGCGGGGACAGGAGCTCCACGCTCCTGACCCTAGGGCCTGGAGCGTGGAGCGCCAACCGTTCTTTTGGGGCAGGTACAGTGCGATCTGGGAAGCATGATTCGGGACAGCGACGGTGGAAGCCCGTAACATCAGGCACCCCAAGGACCTGGGAATCAGGCGCCATGGACCAAGGCCATGCTCAAGGAACTCAAGCTCATAAACTGGAAGAGCTTCCAGGAAACATCCCTCTTCATCGACCCGCTCACGGTGATAATCGGGCTCAATGCCAGCGGCAAGTCGAATGCCCTAGATGCATTGGAGTTCCTTCGACGGACAGGGCTCGGACTGGACTTCTCCGCGGCACTCGGCGGTGACGCCCGCTTCGCACCAATGAGAGGAGGTGCCGAGTGGGCCCCCCGCATCGGCACGAAATCATTCACCGTGGAATGTCTCGTAGAGGGACTGCCAGATGAGGCGGACTACTACTACAAGTTGACCGTCGACATGACGGGAAGCCGGCCAGAACTCTTTTTTGAATCACTCAGAGCACGATGGCACAAGCCGACGCCCGGCACCCCTCCAGAATCAAAGCTGTTCGAATTCGCAGTTCTGCCAGGAACGACCATCGCCAGCGCGTCAACCTACCCCCAGGTGAACGCGAGGCCCATTAGCGTCCGGAATTTTCATCGTTCGAGTTCCCTGCTCAGTCAATTGAACCTGACAGGGATCGATTCTGATTTCATCAAAATGGGTGTGCAGAAGGTGTCGGCTGCGTTCCGCGACATCTTCATCCTCGACCCATCACCCGGGCGGATGCGCGCATATGTCCCGTTCGCGGAGACACTGCTGAGTGATGGCTCGAACACTGCTGGCGTACTTGCAGCGCTTGATGAAAGAGAAAGCGCCCAGGTCGAACGTTCCTTCGAGCAATATCTATCCCGGTTCGCGGAACGCGACCTCATGGAGGTCTGGGCAGAGCCGGTTGGCAAGTTCAAACAGGACGCAATGCTATACTGTAGGGAACAGTGGATTCCCGAACAACCGCCAATGGAAATCGATGCACGCGGCATGTCGGATGGGACACTCCGCTTCGTCGCCATCATCACGGCGCTAATGACACGTCCGCGCGGAAGCCTCCTAGTCATTGAAGAGGTCGACAATGGGCTCCATCCTTCACGCGCTCGACTGATGCTGGAAATGTTGAAGAGCGTGGCGACGGAGCGAGGCATTGATGTTCTGGTAACTACCCACAACGTCGCGCTACTGGATGCGCTCGGCCCCGACATGCTTCCATTCGTTCAGGCCGCACACCGCGATCCCAAGACGGGCGGAACGCTTCTGACGCCCATTCAGGATCTCAGTGACCTCCCTAAGTTGCTCGCGGTCGCGCCGCTGGGCCGTCTCGCATCACAGGGGTTGCTAGAACAGAGCCTTATCCGAGATGCGGAGGAACCAACGTCATGAACAAGACCGTGCTTGTCATCGACACGTCCATCCTCTGCATCTGGCTCGAGGTCACCGGTCGCGATACCTGTGGCTCTGGCGACGACCGTTGGGACAAGCTACGGGTGGACACAACAATTCAGGAGCACTTGGACCAGGGTGCCACCATCGTCCTTCCGCTTGCGGGTGTCATTGAAACGGGCAACCATATCGCCCAATGCTCCGGTGATCGCTACAACTTGGCCGCAAAGCTCAGCGCGCTTCTGCGCAACGCACTGAACGGCACGATCCCTTACGCAACCTTCGCGGAGCAGTCCGTGCTCTGGGAATGGAATCAACTCAAGAATCTCCTGGAGCAGTGGCCCAACCAAGCCAAGCAAAAAATCTCGCTCGCAGATGCCACTATTAACGATGTGGCTCATTTCTACAAAGAGCGAGGATTCAACGTTGAGCTTCTGACGGGAGATCTCGGACTCAGGGCCCTAGCGCCCACACCCGTGCCGCACCCTACTCCACGTCGAAACAGAAGCCGCCTGTAAGAGCCCTCGACCTCCACGCATCAATCCTGTCGGGCCTGGGGCTGGGGTCGCGGCTCGCCACCGCCCCCGTGCACGTGCGCGCCGCCCTTGGACACCTTGCGAAACTTCCGGGTCATCCACGTGCGACCGTCCGAAAGAATCTCATACACCGTCGGTATCACCAGCAGCGTCAGCAGCGTGGACGTGATGACGCCGCCAATCACCGCGCGGCCCAGCGGAGCGCGGAAGTCGCCGCCCTCGCCGCTGCCCAGCGCCACCGGCACCATGCCCGCGATGAGCGCCAGCGTCGTCATCATGATGGGCCGCAGGCGGATGCGTCCCGCCTCGATGAGCGCTTCGCGCAAGGGCATCCCTTTCTCGTGCTGCCACTTGGCGAAGTCGATGAGCAGGATGGCGTTCTTCGCCACGATGCCCATCAGCAGGATGACGCCGATGAGGCTCATGATGTTCAGCGTGTCCCCCGTCACCACCAGCGCCAGCACCACGCCGATGAGCGACAGCGGCAGCGACACCAGGATGGCCAGCGGATCCAGGAACGAGCCGAACTGGATGACGAGGATGAGGTACATCAACATCACCGCCACGCCCAGCGCCAGGAACACCCGGCCGAACACCTCCTGCTGATCCGCGGACTCACCGCCCGTGGACAGCTCGTAGCCCGGCGGCATGTGCACGGACTTGAGGCGCGTCTGCACGTCGCCCATCACCTCCGACAGCGACCGGCCCGCGACGTTGGCCTGCACGTTGATGACCTTCTCGCGGTTCAGGTGGTCGATCTGCGCGGGGCCAATGGTCTGCGTCACCGTCGCCACCTGCCCCAGCGGCACCACCACCGGCGCGCCCGTGGGGCCCGCTCCAATCACCAGCGGAAGCTGCGCCAGGTCGGAGGGGTTCTCCCGGAACTGCGGCGCCAGCCTCACCATCACGTCGCGCGTCTCGCCAATCGGATCCACCCAGTCGCCGGAGTCCAACCCCGCGAAGGCCGGCCGCAGCGACTGCGCCACCATGCCCACCGTCACGTTGAGCTGCCCCGCGACGCCGCGGTTCAACTCCACCTCCAGTTCCGGCTTCTCGGCGCGCGTGGACAGGCCCACGTCCACCGCGCCCGGCACCTGCTTCACCTCCTTCATCACCTGCTGGGCCACCTGGTTGAGCCCCTTTGACTCCGGCCCGCGCAGCTCCAGTTGGATGGACTTGATGGCCCCACCGAAGCCATTGGTGAAGACCGACACCGACACGCCACCCACCGAGCGCAGCTCGTCGCGCAGCGTCTTGCCCAGCACCTCCTGGCTCGCCTTGCGCTCGTCCTTCGGCTTGAGCCGCACGTACACCAGCGCCTGGTCGACGCCCGGCGAGCGCAGCGGCAGCGGCACGCCGATGGTCGTGTACGTGTACGCGACCTCCGGATGCCCACGCGTGAGGCGGGACACCTCCTCCACCTTGCGCCGCGTGTAGTCCAGGCTGGAGCCCGCGGGCGTCTCCACCAGCATCTCGATTTCGGCGCGGTCGCTCACCGGTACGAAGCCCGCGCCGCCGAAGACCGCCTGCAACGCCACCGCGCCCACCAGCGAGCCCACCGCCAGCAACATCATCGCGAGCCGGTGGTCCAGCGCCCACGCGATGACGCCCTTGTAGCGGTCCGCCTGCCGGTCGAACCAGTGGTTGAAGCGCGCCAGGCCCCGCGAGATGAAGTTGCGACGCTGCCCCTTCTCCACCTGCGGGTCCGGCCAGTACGCGCTGAGCATCGGGTCCAGCGAGAAGCTGACGAACAGCGACACCAGCACGGAGATGGCAATGGTGAGCGCGAACGGCTTGAACCACTGTCCCGCGACCCCGTACATGAACGCCACCGGGACGAACACCGCCACGATGGAGAACGTCGTGGCCGCCACCGCCAGGCCAATCTCGTTCGTGCCCTCGCGCGCCGCCGTGTAGTGGTCCTTGCCCATCTCCACGTGCCGCACGATGTTCTCACGCACCACGATGGCATCGTCGATGAGGATGCCGATGGCCAGCGTCAGCCCCAACAGCGACATCGTGTTGAGCGTGAAGCCGAACGCCCAGACGCTCACGAACGACGCCAGCACGCTCACCGGCAGCGCCAGGCCGGTGATGACCGTGGAGCGCCACGAATTGAGGAACAGGAACACCACCAGCACCGTCAGGAGCGCGCCTTCAATCAGCGCCTCCTGCACGTTGATGACCGAGTTCTCCACGCGCGTGCCCGCGTCGCGGACGATCTCCAGCCGCGCGTTGGCGGGCAGCCGCTGCTGGAGCGCCTTCACGCGCTCGCGCACGCCGTCCGCGACCTCCGTGGTGCTGTAGCCCTTGGACTTGATGACCTCGATGCCCACCGCCTGCGCGCCGTTGTAGAGCGACAGCGTGCGCGGCTCCTCCGTGCCGGCGAACACGTCCGCCACTTCCCCCAGCCGCAGCGTGCGCCCGTTGCGCTCCGCGATGGCCACCTGCGCGAAGTCCTCCGGCGTCTCCAGCCGGCCCTTGAGCCGGATGGTGCGCTCCTGCAACTCGGAGTTGAGCCGGCCCACCGGCGCCGCCAGGTTCTGCGCCTGGAGCGCGGCCACCACCTGCGCCACCGACAGGCCCGCCGCCTGGAGCGCCGCGGGCCGCACCTGCACCGTCATCTCCCGGTCCACGCCGCCCACCACCGTGGCCTGCGCCACGCCGGGCACCGAGCGAAGGTCGCCCACCACCATGGGGTCCGCGATGAGCGTCAGCGCGGGCACGTCCAGCGCATCCGACGTGAGCACCAGCGACACGATGGGTTGGTCCGACGGGTCGAAGCGCGTGAGGATGGGCTCCTCCATCTCCGGAGGGAGGTCCGCGCGCTTGCTGGAGATGGCGTCCCGGATGTCCTGCGACGCCTCCTGCACGTCCTTGTCGAAGTCGAAGAAGACGGTGAAGTTCGCCAGGCTGTCCGTGGAGCTGGACGTCGTCTTCTTCCCGTCGATGCCAGAGATGCTGAAGATGGCATCCTCGATGGGCTCGACGATTTCACGCTCCACCGTGTCCGGGGATGCGCCCGGGTACGCGATGGTGACGTTGACGACCGGCTGCTGGATGTCCGGGAACTCGTCCGTCTCCAGGTTGATGAGCGCGACGATGCCGAACACGACGAGCGCCACCATCGCCGTGATGGTGACGGTGGGGCGCTTGATGGCGAAGTCGGAGATGAACACGGACGGCTCCTGCACGGCTTCAACGGGTGGGGGCGCGCGCTTGGGCGCCTACTTCGCGGGAGGCTGGGTCGGCGCACTCGCGGGCGTGCCCGCGGCCGGGGCCTGCGCGGGCGCGCCAGACGCACGGCCCGCGCCGCCCACGCCCTGCGCTTCCTGCGGCGCCTCGGGCTTCTGCCGACCTTCGGGCGCGGCGGAGACCTTCACCGGCGTGCCGTTCGTCAGGTCGCGCGCGGACCCGAGCAGCACCACGTCCCCGGCCTTCAACCCCGAGCGCACCTCCACGGTCTGCGCCACGTCGTCCCGCAGGCCGAGCGTCACCGCCACCTGCTCCACCTTGCCGTCGCTGATGCGCTGCACGGTGGGCGGCTCCTGACGCGTGTCCAGCGCGTCCACCGGCACCGCGAGCGCCTGCTTCGCCTGCGACGCCACACGCCCTTGCGCGAACAGGCCCGACAGCAGCACCTGTTCGGTGTTGGGGATGCTCACGTAGATGCGCACCTGTCCCGTCGCGGGGTCGACCGCCGGGTTGATGAGCTCCACCCGTCCCTTGAAGGCGCGGTCGGCGTAGCCGTTCACGCGGAAGTCCACCTGCGTGCCCACCTTCACCTGGTCCAACTGCGTCGCGGGCACGGACGCCTCCAGCCGCAGCGTCGCGGGGTCCACCACCGTGAAGAGCGGCGCGCCCGGCTGGACGATGTCGCCCGAGTGCACCTGCCGCTCGCTCACCACGCCCGTGAACGGGGCGGTGATGCGCGTGCGCCCCAACTGGTCCTGCGCCAGCTTCAGGCGCGCCTGCGCTTCCGCCAGCTGTCCTTCCGCCTGCGTCCTCGCGAGCTGCGTGCGCTCGAAGTCGCGGCGGGTGATGACGCCCTGTTTGACGAGCAGCTGGTTGCGCTGCTCATCCGCCTTCGCCACCTGGAGCGAGTTGCGCGCCACGCGCAGGGTGGAGCTGGCCGCCAGCACCTGCGCGCGCAGGGTGCCCTCCTCCACGCGGGCCAGCAGGTCCCCCTCCTTCACCGTCTGCCCCTGGTCCGCCTTCACCTCCAGGATGCTGCCGCCCACCTCCGCGCGCACGTTGGCCACCCGCCGTGCCTGGAGCGAACCGGAGATGACAGGACCGCTCTGGAGCTGCATGGGCGCCACGCGCACCACGTTCTCCGGGCCCAGGGATACGACCTGGGGCGTCGTCGGCGCTGGCGCCTCCTCCGAGCGCTGTCCACACCCGGCGCCCAGCCAGAGGACGCCCAGCAACGCGCCCAGCCGCAGGCCCGCGCGCGCGGCCCGGCCCCCCGTCGTCGAATCGGCTCGTCTCACGACCTGCCTCGGCCGACGAGGCCACGAAACACACAGGCGCCTCCCACGCCAGCCAGGGAAGCGGGCGCTTCCCACCGGAAACGTCAACGGCCTCCGCCCCCATGAACCGGGACGAAGGCCGCGCATGACGTCGAACCCCTCACGCACGAGGGGCAGGCAACCAGGGGGTCTCTAGTGGACCGACGCGCTGGTCGCCGTGAACGACGCGGTCAGGCAGCTCTGGTTGGCCGTCTGGTCAAGGAAGGTCTGGCGGGCCAGCACTTCGTTGAAGGTGCGGACGGGGGCGCCATCCGCGCGGTCCGGGACGACGAGCGCGCCGCTCAGGAAGGGCGACAGCACGCCGTTCCAGTTCACGTGGGTGAAGGACGTGCCCAGCTCGTCGCCGTGGCAGCCATCACAGGTGTTGAGCGAGAACACGTGCCGGGCCTGACGGTTGGGGATGCTCGCGGCGGGCAGGCTCCAGAACGGGGGCGTGGCGAAGGGCGACGGCACGACGGAGCGACCCCCGCGGAACGGCGTGGCGCCCACCATCAGCGGGACGGTGTACGTGCCGGCCACGATGGCGCCCGCGTTGGTGTTCACGAAGGTCGGAAACACGGTGGTCTTCGTGGCGCGGTCCGGCGTCTGGGCCGTGGTGTGGCTGTTGAGCAGCCCCAGCACGGGGCCCGGGGCCGTGGCGAACGAGTTCGGGTTGATCTGCGAGTTCCACAGGCGGAACTCACGCAGCTCCCAGGGGTTGAGCAGCCAGTTCTCGTTGGTGCGCACCTGGTTGATGGAGCTGCGGTTGGGCTTGCGCGGCGACAGGTCGCGCTTGGCGAACTGCTCCGTCAGGGCCTCCAGCGCGGCATTGTACGAAGCGCTGCCCAGCACCATCCCCGACAGGGCCTGCCACTGCTGCGCGTACGCCTTGATGGAAGCACAGCCCGACTTGTCCACCCCGTACTCCAGGATGACCAGGAAGGGCGTCGTGTGGCAGCTGGTGCCCGTGCCCTCGGTGGCGGCGAAGATGAAGCGGCCCTCGCCCGCGCTGCCGGAGCCGTAGGCGGGGTTGCTGCCGGCCAGGTCCAGCCGGTTGACGATGGCGATGAGCTTGAAGGGCGACTTCGCCAGGTTCAGCTCGCCGGTGGTCAGCTTCGGCCAGGGGGTGACCAGCTTCGGCACGATGTTGGTGCGCGGCGGGCTGGTGAAGGAGTTGATGGTGCGGGGCGCTTCCCACTGACGGACCCACTCGCGCACGAAGGTGGTGGGGGCCACGCCGGTGAACGGCTGGTTGGCCATCTCCGTCATCAGGTAGTTGAACGTCCACTTGCCGGTCGGGTTGCCCGCGTTGGTGCAGGGGTCCCACGTGCGCGTCGGATCATTGATGACGCCAGGCGCGCGGATGATGAGCGAGCGCGCGGGGTCCACCAGCGACGCCAGACCGAAGGGCCGGATGGGAACGCGCTGGCCGACCTGGAACACGGTGGACATCGCCGTCACCGGCACGGTGCGCACGAGCGCGCGGTTCTCGAACACCGCCGTCGTCAGCGGCTCCTGCGACTGGGACTGCGCCTGGAGGATGCGCTGCTGCTCCGCCTGGAGCGCCACGAAGTCGAAGGTGCCGCTCGCCGTGAAGAGCAGGTCGCCCGCCACCGCATCGCCATTCTGGCCGTCGTCGCGGAAGAGCAGCTGCTGGGAGCCCTCCGCCATCGTCAGCGTCTGGCCGCGGAACAGCTCGTTCTCCGCGCGCTTCGCGTCCAGCTTCAGCTCGAACACGGACGCCGTCGTCCTGCTGGTCGCCCCCTGCGGGATGGCGAACAGGGACTCCACCACGGGGCGCGCCTGTTCGTCTTCCACCCCCTGGGTCACCGACCCCAGCGTCTCCTGCATCACGGCGTCCCGGGCAGGGTCGGCCACGGGCGCGTCAGGCTCCGAACCCTCGGGCGCGGGCTGACCGCAGCCCACCGCCAGGGACGACGCCAGCAGCGCGAACGGCAGGCGCCAGCGCACACTCCGGGACTGCTTCCACAGCGAAGACACGACAGGCTTCATGGGTGCTCCTTCCACGACGGGGAACCGCGACGGCAGGCATCCGATGGGGGCACCCTCACCGCCACGCCCGACGGGCTCCGGAAGGCCTTCGCCCCGGTCCCGTTTCCCTGTGAAAGCAGCGCGCCCACCCCACCTCCGGCCCCATGGGAGCCGGAGATGAATCAGGCGTTTCCTATATCATGAAACACTGACATTTATCGACTTCCGGACTTTGTAGCCTATCCCGTTACAAGTCAGGGTTTGCCGTAGCCTGGGAGGCTACAACCCGGTGGTGCCGTACGGCGTCTCGCTGATGAGGCGGGTGCCGGACTGGAAGTGGGCAGTGTCACCGCAGTTCGCGATGGCGGTGACGTTCGCGCACGTCACGGGGGCCTGGGCGCGCGTCTGGCTGGTGAAGCAGCGGGCGCCGCCCTCGTTCCACTCGGCCTCCATGCTCCAGGACTCGGTGTCGGTCTGGACGCCCGCGGCGTCGTAGAGGTTGACCCACTGGCCGTCGGTGGTGTGCGACTCGCCGTCGCCGCAGAAGTCCGCGCGCACCATGCGGGTGCAGGCCTGGTGGTGGCCCGCGAGGCTCTCGCCGTTGGAGGCGGTGGCCCAGGGCTTGTAGCCAAAGTGCATGCATTTCGCGATGGCGGCGCCCTCGCAGGCGAAGGTGAAGGCCGCGCTGTCGTTGATCTTCTCACCGCCGCCGGTGACACCCTGGCGGTAGTCCCAGCGCCCGGCCACGGCGATGGCGGAGGCCGCCGCGCCGCTGGAATCCTGGCACACCGCGCGCCAGGCGCCGTCGGTGCCCTGGTACGAGACGCGGTAGGACCACAGGTCGCTGTCCACGCCGCTGCCCCGGGTGATGGTGTCCACGCGCAGGGGCAGGGTGGAACCGTCGCCCAGCTTTCCGACGAAGCGCGCGCCGGTGAAGCTGGTGCCGGTGACCGGGTTGGCGCCGTCGAGTCCGACGAAGGCCGAGCCCTCCAGCCGCACGTTGGTCAGCGCCTTGCCGCTGGCGGACCAGGCGCCCGTGTAGGCCACGGACACCAGCATGCCACCCAGCTCGGCGTTGTTGAGGTTGCGTCCATTCAGGTTGCGGCCGTTGAGGTTGCGTCCGTTGGGGGACACGACCTCCGCCACCTGCGTCCGCAGGGACGGCGCCTCGTCCACCGAGGTCTCCGTGCCACAGCCCACCGCCACGACGGCAAGACACGCCGCGACCACTCGCTGCAACGTCCTCATCTGGATGCCCCTTCCCTGCCCCGACCCCGACCCCGCACCGTGCTTCAGGTGACAAGGTCCGTCCGCAGGGAGGGAGCGGCAACCGCGGCAGGCCCTGGCGGGCACTTGCCGTGTTGGGTGGCATCCACTTGGAAGCGACCGGGGGACGAAGCCCGGGCTTCTTGAGGGGTTCTATCGTCCGGTGGTGCTCAGTGACCCACGTCCGCGGACGGAGGCGGGTCCGCGCACACGCGAAGGCCCACCGCGACGTCGCGCATGGAGGCCTCTGGCAGCTCGCGGTTGGTGGAGCGCGCGGACGTCACGGCGAACGAGTAGCTGCCGCCGCGCGCCACCGGGCGGCCGGGCTCCAGCCACGAGCGCGCCCATTCCCAGACGTTGCCCGCCATGTCGTCCGCGCCGAAGGGGCTGCGGGACGCGGGGTGGCTGCCCACGACGTCCGGGCCGAAGCCGCCCGGATCCTTGCCGTAGGTGGTGTCCACGTTGGCCTCGTCCGGACCCAGCCGGTTGCCGTGGGGGTACTCGCGGCCGTCCACGCCGCGCGCGGCGCGCTCCCACTCCAGCTCCGAGCACAGCCGCGCGCCGGGCACCCGGCCGGACGAGGACAGCCAGGCCACGTAGGCCTCCGCGTCGGAGAAGGAGATGCCGCTCACCGGGAACTGGCGCCAGTCCTGCTCCGTGCGCAGCGAGCGCCGGGCGTAGCGCAGGGGCTCGCCGCTCTTCGCCGTGTAGAGCACGCCGCCGGGCTGGAAGCGCAGCCTCCAACCGCTGGCGTCCGGCTCCAGCGCGAGCACCCCGGCGTAGCCGCCGGTGCCCACGCGGGGCTGGCGCCGGGCGCGCTCCTCGGCGGGGAGGGCCTCCAGGTAGGTCAGCCAGTCCGCGAACGTCGTCTCGTGGCGGGCGATGAGGAAGCCCGGCACGGGGACGGAGTGCAGGGGCACGGCGTTGAAGAAGTCGCGCACGCTGGCCTCGGCGGCGCTGCCGAAGCGCACCTCGCCCGGGGGCACGTAGGCGAAGCCCGCCGGCAGCGAGCCCGCGCGGGGCAGCGGCAGGACGACGCGGCGCGACTCGCCGCGCTGGAGCAGCAGCGGCTGCACCGCGTCCTCGTGGCCCGGCGCGCGCACGGTGAGCCGGTAGGGGCCGGGAGCCAGGGCGACGTCGGCGCCGGGGGCCGCGGGGGAAGAGGACACGGGTTCGCCCGCGAGCTCCGGGCCCCCGGGCTCGCGCGTCAGGGGGCGCAGCTCCACGGAGGCCCCGGGCGCATCCGCGTCCACGGACAGGTGCGCGGGCGCGTTCCAGCGCAGCCAGCGGGTGCCGTCCGCGTCATAGAGGCGCATGCGCTGGAGCAGCGCGGGCAGCACGGGTTCGCGCTCGCCTTCGGCCCACAGGGCGCGCTCGTAGAGGAAGTCCGCCAGCGCGTCGCGCACGTCGGCGCGGCCGGGGGCCAGGGCCAGCGCGCGCTCCAGCCGGTCCGCCACGGCGTCGAAGTGGTGCGCCAGTTGGGCCGCGTGCCCGGTGGCCTTCAGCCAGCTCCGGTCGCCGTCCGCCTTGTGGCCGGTGTCGTAGAGGTGGAAGGCCTCGGTGCGCTCGGCCTGGAGCGCATCGCGCTCGGTCCGCACGGAGTCCAGCTCCGCGGAGGCCGCGCCCAGTTCGGTGCGCACGCGGGAATCGAGGATGCGGCGCTCGCGCCACTGGAGGCCCGCGTACACCAGGGCCAGCGACACGAGGAAGCCCAGCGCCAGCCCCTGCTTCAGGCGCCGGCTGCGCACGCCGGTGCTGCGCGAGGTGTCGAGGAAGGACTGCTCGCGCCGGGTGAGTTCGGAGGGCTCCAGCACCCCGGTCTCCGCGAGCTGCCGGGGCCCCCAGAGGGACTCGCGCGCGTGGCCCAGGCGCTCCCACTGCGCGGCGGCGGCCTCCAGCCGGGCCTGCACCTCGCGGCGCTCGCCGGCCTCCACCAGCCAGCGGGCCAGCGTGGTCCACCCGGTGAGCAGCGCCTCGTGGGCCAGCTCGTACGCGGTGCCGCCCTCCCCTTCGCGAGCGACCAGCAGGCGCGCGCGCACCAGGGCCTCCAGCGCGGCGCGGTAGCGGGGATCATCCCCCACCAGTTCGCGGTCCGTCTTGCGCGCGCGGGTGCCATCCTGGGTCACCAGGCGCAGCATCACGCCGCGAGCCGCCGAGCGTTGATCCGGCAGCAGGCGGGCCACGGCGGCGTCCGCATGCCGCGCGAGCGCGCCGGACACCCCGCCCAGCGAGTCCAGCGCCGCCTGGGTCATCACGCCTCGGGACTCATCGCGCGCGTCCCACAGCTCCGCCAGCGCGAACTGGAGCAGGGGCAGGCCGCCGTCGGAGGCCGTCGTGGAGGCGACGAGCGCGTCCACCACGGCCTCGGATTCGAAGCGCACGCCCTTCACGCGGGCGGGGCCGACGATGGCCTCGCGCGTCTCCTCGGAGGTGAGCGCGCGCAGCAGGTACAGCGCGTGCGGCACCTCCGGCCCCAGGCCGGGCACGCCGGTGAGGCGGGTGAGGAAGTCGCTGCGGCCGGTGGCCAGCAGGCGCAGTCCGCCGGCCGCCTCGGTGAGCGACCCCAGCGCCGCGCCCGCGAGCGCCGCCTCCTCCGGAGGCGACAGCGTCACCAGTTCCTCCAACTGGTCCATGTAGAGCAGCAGACCGCCCTGGGTGCCCAGCTTCGCGCGGAGCCGGCGGCCGAGCGACGTGGGGTCCTGGCGCAGCGTCTCCGCGAGCGGCTCCTCGTCCACCTCCAGCACCGGGGCGAGCGCCACGGCGAGCGCGGAGACGGGCCTGCGCCCGGGCACGAGCCGCGCGGTGCGCCAGCGCCGGCCGTCCTCCAGCGCGCCGTCGCACACGGCGGGGAGGATGCCCGCGAGGCACAGCGATGACTTGCCGACGCCGGAGTCGCCCGTCATCAGCAGGAAGGCCTCCGCTTTGAGCCGCTCCAGCACGGCGCGCTGCTCACGGCGGCGGCCGAAGAAGAGCGAGCGGTGTTCGGCCTCGAAGGCCTGGAGGCCGCGGTAGGGATTGCCCTCCGGGACGACGACGGGCACCTCCTCGCGGTTGAGCGCCTCCAGCGCGTCGAGCAACTGCGCGGCGGACGCATGGCGCTCCGCCGGGTCGCGCCGCAGGCACTTGTCGATGGCGGCGGCGAAGCCGGGGTCCACCAACGGGGAGACCTCGAGCAGGGGCCGGACATCGCGGGTGCGCACGGCCTCGGACAGCTCGCGCCAGGGCACGTCGCGGAAGGGGCCCCGGCCCGCGCACAGCTCGTAGAGCACGACGCCCAGCGAGTACACGTCGCTGCGCGCGGTGAGCTCCTCACCGGCCCAGGCCTCCGGGGACATGTAGTACGGCGTGCCCACCAGCGAGCCGCGCGGCAGGGACGGCAGGAAGACGCCATCCAGCGACCGGGCGCCCAGGGCGGGGCTGGCTTCGGGGTCCCAGTCCGCGGGCAGCTCCGGCGGCGGCATGGGCGCGCGCGGGGCGGTAGGTTCGCTGCTTTCGGCGCGGTCGAGCAGCTTGGCGAGCCCGAAGTCGAGCAGCTTCACCTCGCCGCTCTCCGTGAGCACGGCGTTGCCGGGCTTGATGTCGCGGTGGAGCACGCCCCGGCGGTGGGCGGCCCCCAGGCCCCGGGCCAGGTCCCGCCCGATGCCGAGCGCGCGCTCCCAGGACACGGGCCGGGCCAGCCGGTCCAGGCTGACGCCCCGGATGAACTCGGAGATGAGGTACGGCTGGTCCTCCAACTGGCCCACCCGGTACAGGGTGACGACGTTGGGGTGCTGGATGCGGGCGGCGGCGCGGGCTTCCACCAGGAAGCGCGCCAGCGCGTTGGAGCCCAGCGACGGGATGAACTTCACCGCGACGGGGCGCTCCAGGAGCGTGTCGTGCGCCAGGTACACCCGGCCCGTGCGTCCCCGTCCGAGCGGCCGCACGATGCGGTACTCGTCGAACTCCTCCGGAGGAGTCCACGCGTCGGATGGAGGGGACGAGGCGGGAGAGCCCACCGGGGTTGCCTACGCATCCCGCGCCCGGGGGTCAACCCAGGGGCATACGAGAGGAGCGCCAGCAGCAACAGACCGCCCCCCGGTGTCCGGCCGTGGACACTTCGGGGCCCGGTTCGGGGTCACTCCTGACCCGAACGGGGCTTCGCCTTGCTGGGTTTGAGCATGTTGCGGATCTTGTTCTCCAGGTCCTGTGGCAGGCAGGGCTTGGCGACGAACTCGTCCGCCCCGACGGAGAGGGCGTGTTCGGCGTTGCCGGCGAGCACGTGGCCGGTGAGGGCCATCACGGGGATGTCGCGGGTGCGGGTGTCCTGCTTGATGCGCCGCGTCGCCTCCCAGCCATCCATGACGGGCAGGGACAGGTCCATGAGGATGATGTCCGGCTCCCCCTCCTGGGCCTTCTCCACGGCCTCCAGGCCATTGCGGGCGGTGTCGACCTCAAACCCGCAGAATTCCAGGTACTCCGCGTACATTTCACGGGCGTCGTCGAAGTCGTCCACGACGAGGACGCGCTTCTTGGCGTTCACGGGAGTCGGCCCACCGCTCGCGGTCGGCTCGCCCTCCGGGGTTGTGATGACCGCGTTCTTCATGGAGCAGAGGCCTCGCATGCAGGGGAGGGGCGGGACGAATCTAAACACGTCCTTGGAAAAGCGCCCGTTCTCGCAAGATTTCCCTGGACGGGACGGAAGGGTGGGCCTGGAGTCCGGTGCGAAACAAGGGGACGGTGGGCGACAGTGTGGGTGCGCGGAGCAACGAGGGACAGGGGCTCCGCATGGAGCCCGTGCCGGAGGTCAGTCGTTGGGGCGGTAGACGTGGAGCCGGGACTGGGTGGGGTCCTGCGCATCGACCTCGGTCCACGCGAGGAAGATGCGCCCGTTCTTGTCCACGGCGAGTTGGGAGTCGATCACCGACGTGGCGCCGGGATTGGCACTGAGGGGGCCGCCCACCTGGGTCCAGTGGTCGGATTCCCACCGCTGGACGAACAGGCTCCGCACGGAGGGCTGGGCTTCGGTTTCGGGTTCTTCCATGAGCACGACCAACCGGCCCTGCGGGTCGAACCTGAGGGCCGAGGCGGAAGCGTCCGTCTTGCCTGGGACGCTGCTGAGGGCCGAGCCGAAGTCGACCCAACCGCCGGGTCCCCACTGTTGAACCCGGACCGACCGTGCATCCTCCTCAGGGACAGGATTGGCCACGACGACACCGGTGTCACCCAAGAGCGTCGCCGCCAGGATTGGCGAGGCCACTCCTATAGAAGGAAAGGGGTAACTCGATTCGCGTCCGGTTCCCTGCCATTTCCCCACGTACGTCGTCCATCCTGGGGCAACCCCTCGCTCGTTCCAGATCAGGAACTGGTCACCCCATCGATTCAGTTCCATTTGCATCGAGACAAGGCTCTTGTCCGATGGGTATTCAACTCTCCCCTGCGACTTCCATTCTCCAGCCTCCAGACGCAGCACGGTGGCTAGGACCGTGGAAGCATTCAACTCCTTGAAGGCAACCACGGGAGTCGACGTTCCCCAGATTCGCATCTGCAACTCACTCAGGCTCGATTGAGTCAACAGCGGAGCAATGGTCGGCCCCCACGGCACCCAGGCGCTTCCATCCCAGAGCCGGACCTGAACCTCACGGCGTCCATCGGCCTTGGGCTGAATCCAGGCAACCCGCGGAACATCCGCCGAGTCCAGTTGCAACACGCAGTCCGTCGCATTGGGGTCGCCAGCATCCCCTTTCAGGGGATTCCCCAGTGCCTGCCAGACCGTACCGTTCCAGCGCTCGACATGGACTCCGGCTGCGTCTGAGTCCACCCAGGCCACAAGAGGGTTGCCTGCACTGTCGAGTTGGAAGGAGAAGACCTTGATGTCTGGGTGCGTCGGATGTTCGGCTCGTGGCGCCCCCAGAGGGAGAACGGCCGGGACTCGCCAGGACCACCCCTCGGCAGGCAACGACAGGGGATTGCCTGCGGCATCCGTTATCGCCGAATCAAACACCACGCGCATCAAGCCATTCAAGGGCAGCGGCGCGCTGGGTCGAAGCGTCAGGACCTTGCCGGTTTGCGACAGCGAGACCTCCACCTGGATTTCGCTCTCACCCGACAACAGCCGAATGGTCTGGCCATTCACACGGTCAGCCAACACCGGCTCAGACAACTCCGCCTGGATGACCTGATGGACGGAAACCCATTGCGAGCCAGGCCCAGGAGTCTGGGAAATCAACGTCGGGCTTGTACGATCCACCGTGATCCTGCGCGACGAACTCAAGGCATATTCATCGCACCTGCGTGCCCTCAACGAGAGCGTATGAGGCCCCTCTGAAACGGACTGTGTTTCCCAGTCCAGGACGAACGGGGATGCAAACGTGGCGACCCACTGTCCGTCCACGAGCAACTCCACGGCATCCGGTGTGGCGCCCGTCAGCTTGGGCTGGATCCTCACCGAGCCTGCCGCCTGGGCGTCTTGCAGCGGCAACTCCCAGTCGACGGAGAAAGCCACCGGGCTGCTCGAGTCATCCCCTTCACACGACGGCGGCGGCTTCTGCGGCTCCTCGATGTCGGGGATCTGGATGCAGGCCGCGTGGGTCAACAACAAGGCAAGTAGCAAGACTCTGAGGTTTTCCATGACTCCGCGCTTCAGCAAGAAAGGATCCACTCGCTCATGACGTACAGCTTCCCCGGGGCATGCTCCTCCCGTCTCCGTTCAAGACAGAGGATCCACCCCGAGAGACCTGCGCCCACCTCCAACCCCGGCGGACAGGGGCGAGGGCATGCCCAAGACGGAAGATGCCCCTGTGAAGCCATGGCTTCACAGGGGCATCAGGACAAACTCAGCTCGCTCCATTCAGAGCGATACGGCTCGAATCAAGGAGTCGGTGCGGGAGTCTGCGCGGGCTGGGTCGCAATCCCGACGGCAGACAGATCCGTGGTGACCGGCTGCCCCCAGATGCTCTCGTAGGCCTCGTTGGTCCCCACCGTCGGCAGCTTGCTGAAGGCCACGACGATCTCCGTCTGGGCCGGAACCAGCGCGATGCCGCTGTAGGTGAAGGAGTACCGGGTGCTGTAGCCCTGAGACGACATGATGCCGAAGACAGGCAATTCGGCGGGCGTGCGCGTCACGTACGGGAAGAAGGGCTCATTCAGCGTCAGCGGGAAACCCTGATTGCTGTAGTTACCAACCTCACCGTACGAGTTGAAACCAATCTTGCCGTCGTTGTCGATGTCCGTCTTGAAGAAGACCTGGACCGTGCTACCCGCCGGAGGCCGGAGGGGCGCGCTGAAGTTCACGTACACGACTTCCGTGGGATTGAGCTGCGTCGCCGCGAGCGTGCCCAACTGGGACTGTTCCTGGTAGCGGAGCTCCGCGATGGTCACGGCCTTGGGGCTGGCCTGGTCGCCACCGAAGAAGAAGCCCGTCTGGGTGAGGTTGGTGCCGCCCTCGGCGGACACCGCGCGCACGAAGAGGTTGTACTCCTTGCCCTCCTGCACGACGCCCGAGCCCGGGTTGATGGTCGCCGAGTAGCCGCTGGAGCTGACGCTGGCCGTCACCGACAGCGACTCCTTGGCGTACTCGTCCGTCATGCGCACCAGCAACGAGCCCGGCTGCACCGGCTGGTTGAAGAACACGTAGATGGGCTCGCCCGGACGCACCAGGTTGTTGAGCGGGTCGGCGACCGGGGCGCCCTTGAGGCTGGCCACGTTGCTGCCCTCGATGGCGAGCGGCACGTTCTGCGGACGCGTGAACGGCAGGTTCACCACGCGCGTGATGCTGGTGCTCACGATGGCCGCACCCGAGTAGCTCGTCACGAAGCCGCCCGTCTCCGGAACGCCGTCGCCGTTGGCGTCCATCGGGGACACCCACAGGTTGTAGCTGCCGTTCAGCCGCGCCAGCTCCGCGCCGGAGGGCACGCCGTTGAACGTCAGCACACCCTGGTCGTCCGCCGTCGCCTCGACGTAGACCTTGCTCAGCACGGAGGCCGTGGTGTCGTAGTTGCTCAGCACGAGCGAACCCGCGCGGTCCACTTCCAGCGTGCCCTTCACGCCCGCGGCCGGACGGCCCTGCGGCGTCACCACGTTGAAGATCAGCTTGCCGTTCAGCTGCGCCAGCGTCACCGGACCGAAGCTCGCGTTGCCGTTGTTGATGGGCACCGTGCCCGCCGCCGACGGCACCGTCGACGTCGCGCGCAGCGTCGCATAGCCGGCCTTGCTGAACGTCAGCAGGACCTGCGCGCCAGCCGGCACGTCCGTCATCACGAAGTTGCCGCTGGCATCCGTCGTCGCCGACTTGCCCGTCGCCTGGCTGCCAATCGTCATCGCCACCGTGACGCCATCCAGCGCCTGGAGGTTCGTTCCCAGCACCTGGCCAGAAACAGTCCCCTTCGGCGTCGAAGGCACCACCACCGACACGTTGTTCGGATCACGGATACCGTCCGCGACACCATCACCGTCCGCGTCAGTCGAGTCGCCGCACCCCCAAGCCAGCAGCGGCAATACGGCCATCACCAAATGCTTCTTCATCGTCCCCACCTTGAATTTTTGACGGAATTTTCACGCCCCAGCTGTCACGAAAGGGCGGAAATCGGACACTCCCTGACCCAGGGCCACGGCGTCAAGGGGGGGGGAATTTTACCCAGGCCCTGAGTACGATGACACGCGATGTCAGACATCAACCATCCCTGTCTCGGCTGCGCCATCGCGCGGGGGGACACCCTCACTACCGGTGGCGTCCTGGCCCGCACTCCGGGCCTCGTCCTGCATGCCGTGGCCTCGCCCAGCCCCGTTCCCGGCTGGGTGGTGTTGACCAGTGAGCAGCATGTGCGCGGCTGGTACGACCTGGACGAGGCCGCCTCGCGCGAGCTGGGCCCGTTCGCCGCCCGGGTGATGCGTGCCCAGAGGGAGGTGCTGGGGGCGGAGCACGTCTATGCCTTCGCCATTGGCGACGTGCTCCTGCACTTCCACCTGCACCTCGTGCCCCGCTTCGCGGACACGCCGCCCCACCTGCGGGGTCGGGGCGCCTTCGACGCGGCCCCGGCCGAACACCGCTCCCCGGAAGAACTGGAGTCCGCCGCCCGGAAGCTGGCGGCGGCGCTTGCCCGCTGACCCACGCCGGGCGTCCTCACGGGTCCGGCCCCCCTGGGCGTGAATCCACGCCTCCGGCGGCCGGTGTCATGGACCTGACATGTCATCGGGGGGAGAATGCAGGGCGTCATCATGCGTGTGTCCCCCTTCGGCCCGTGGCTGCTCTCCCTGCTGCTCCTCACCACCGGTCCCGCCCTGGCGGACAACACGGCGGATGAGGCGGACATCGCCTTCGAGCTGGGCAACGACGCCTACTCCCACGGCAACTACACCGAAGCGCTGCGCTCGTACTTCACCAGCTACCGGCTGGTGCCCAACCGCAACGTCCTCTTCAACATCGCGCGCTGCTTCGAGGCCCTGGGCAAGTTCAACGAGGCGTACCGCTACTACAACGACCTGCTCGGGGAGGACCTGCCCTCCGAGGACGCCTCCGAGGTCACCCGCTCCCTGGAGCGCCTGCGCCCCAAGGTCGCCCTGGTGCGCGTCACCACCAATCCCCGGGGCGCGGACGTCTTCGTGGACCGCACCGACCTGGGCAGCCGGGGCCGCTCGCCCCAGACGCTCGCGCTCACGCCGGGCCGCCACAAGGTCCTGGTCCGCAGGGACGGCTACCGCCCCACCGAGGCCACCGTCACCGTCACCAAGGGCCGCGAGACGCCGGTCGACCTGGACCTGGGCCTCATCACCGGCATGGTGGACATCACCGGCACTCCCGAGGGCGCCGAGGTGCGCGACAACCCCTCCGGCCCCGTGCTGGGCCGCATCCCCGCGAAGCTGCGCCTGTCCCCGGGCCAGCGCGTGCTCCACGTGCGCGCGCCCGGGCATGCTCCCGGCCAGTACGTCATCGACGTGCCGGCCGAAGGCACCCTGCCGCTCGTCGTCACCCTGAGCGCCCAGACGCGCCCCACCGGCCGCGTCGTCGTCACCGCCAACCACGACGGCGCCACCGTGCGCGTGGATGGCCGGCCCGCGGGCTTCACCCCCACCGTCGTCACCCTCCCGGAGGGCGAACACGTGCTGGAGGTGGAGAGCCGCGACGTGCGCCCCATGCGCCAGAAGGTCACCGTCATCCCGGACCAGGAGGTGAAGGTCCACGCCACCCTGCGCTACGAGCCGCCCCCGGTGCGCGCGGCCTCCAAGAGCCTCCTGTCCGTGGACGAGGCGCCCGCCTCCACCACGGTGCTCACGCCGGAGGAGCTGCGCGCCTTCGGGTGGCGCACCCTCGCGGAGGCCCTGGCCGGCGTGCGCGGCTTCTTCCTCACCGACGACCGGACGTACACCTACCTGGGCGTGCGCGGCTTCTCCCCGCCGGGCGACCTCAACACGCGCATCCTCATCCTCTGGGATGGCCACGCGATGAACGACGTGTGGGCCGGCCAGGGCTACGCCGCGCACGACCTGAGCGTGGACCTGGAGGAGGTGGAGCGCATCGAGGTCGTCCGCGGTCCCGGCAGCGCCCTGTACGGCACGGGCGCCTTCTTCGGCGTCATCAACGTCGTGCCCCGCGAGTCGCTGGGCCTGGACCGGCGCCTGGAGGTCACCGGCGCCGTGGGCGCGATGGGCTCCACGCTCGTGCACGCCACCACGTCGTGGGAGGACCCCGGGCCCCATCGTCACCGGACTGGACGGCGAGAAGGCCGGCACGGGTTCGGTGCGCGCGCGCCTGGGCAACCTGTCGCTCGTCGCCCAGTTGCATGGGCGCACCAAGGACGTGCCCACCGCGCCCTATGGCACCCTGGTGGGCGCGCAGGGCACCCGCGTGCAGGACGTGCGCGGCTTCGCGGAGGCGAAGTACGAACGCACCCTGTCCGAACGCGTCGCCCTGTCGTTGCGCGGCGCCGCGGACCTGAGCCGCTACAAGGGCCACTTCAACTACGGCGGCGACGCCGCCCAGACGAACACCGACTCCGGCGCCGCGGACTGGCTCACCGCCGAGGCGCGCCTGCTGGTGGGCCTGTTCGACACCAACCGCCTCACCTTCGGCGTGGAGGGCCAGCACCAGCTGCGCGTGGATCAGAAGAGCGTGGGGCCCTCGGTGGATGAGCCCCTGGACACCCAGACGCGCTCGCTCGTGTCCGTGTACGCGTTGGACGAGTGGCGCCTGCACCCGCGCCTGAACCTGTCGCTGGGCCTGCGCGTGGACAAGTACACCGACCTGGACACGCTGCCGCTCACGCCCCGGCTGGCCGTCATCGGCCGGCCCTATGACCAGGGCCTCACCAAGCTCGTCATCGGCCGCGCCTTCCGCGCGCCCAACGTCTACGAGCTGTTCTACCAGGACAACCTCCTCACCCAGCGCCCCGCCAGACAGTTGGAGCCGGAGACCATCACCACCTTCGAGGTGGAGCACTCGCACGACCTGTCCCAGGAGCTGCGCGTGACGATCGCCGGCTACCACAACCGCATCTCCCAGCTCATCACCCTCACCACCGAGTCCGCGCCCACGCCCGGCTGCGGCCCCGAGGGCGCGCCCAGCCAGTGCCTCGTGTACGCGAACAGCTCCGGCGAGACGATGGCGTGGGGCGCGGAGGCCGGACTGCACTGGCAGCCGGGCCGCTGGCTGCTGGTGGACCTGAGCTATTCCTACGTGACGCTGCGCAATGCCTCCCAGGACGTGGTGCAGGCCAAGCCCGCGCACCTGGCCTCCGGGCGCTTCCTGCTGCCCGTGGGCAATGGCGACATGCGCATCGCCACCCAGGCCACGTACCAGAGCTCGCGCGTGGACGGCCTCTCCGGCGCCGACAGCGGCGAAGCGCTGCTCGTGGGCTTCGGCGTGTCCGGCGACTACGGGCGGCTGCGCTACTTCGCCGGCGTGAACAACCTGCTGGACTCGCGCTATGCCTTCATCGTCGGGGAAGACGCGTCCGCCGGACCCGTGCCCCAGTACGGCCGCACCTTCAACCTCCAGCTCACCGGCAGCTTCTGACCGCCTCGCACGCCATGGCCGACGACACCTCCCTCGAACTCATCCACCCCAGACACCCGCTGTACGAAGGGGAGCTGGAGCTGCGCTTCCGCGTGCTGCGCGAACCGCTGGGCTTCAGCCGCGCGGACGTGAAGTTCCCCTTCGAGGACGCAAGCCTCCACCTCGTCGCCCACGCGGGCGGCACCGTCACCGGCTGCGTGCTTTTCCACCCGGAGGACGCGCACGGCGGACGGCTCTTCCAGATGGCGGTGTCGCCCTCGCGGCAAGGCCAGGGACTGGGGGCCCGGCTGGTGCGCGCGCTGGAGGATGCGCTGCGACAGCGCGGCTTCCGCCACGTGCACCTGCACGCTCGCGCGCAGGTCGTCCCCTTCTACGAACGCCTGGGCTACGCGGTGTATGGCGAGCCCTACGTGGAGGTGGGCGTGCCCCACCGGAACATGCAGCGCGACCTCTGAAGCCTCAGGTGGCGGGGATCCGGGCCGGCCCGCGGCGGCTGCTCCAGAGCACCGTCACCAGGGCCGTGAGCGACATCGCCGCGCCCACCGCGCACACGCCGGACCAGCCTGTTCGTGTCCACGCCGCCGTTCCGGCCCACGCGCCCGCCGCGCCGCCCAGGAAGTAGGTCACCATGTAGAGCGTGTTGAGCCGGCTGCGTGCTTCCGGCTGCAACGCATACACGCGCGTCTGGTTGGTGATGTGATTGGCCTGCGCCCCCAGGTCCAGCAGCACCACGCCCAGCGCGATGCCCCACAGCGTGTGCCCCACGAGCCACAGCACGCCGAAGGACGCCAGCAGCACGGCGATGGCCAGGGCGTTGAGGAGCCGGTCCCCGCGCTTGTCGGCATACCGGCCCACCAGCGGCGCGACGCCCGCGCCCGCCACGCCCACCACGCCGAAGAGGCCCGCCACCTGCGCGCCGTAGTGCCCGGGCAGCGCCTGGAGGTGCAGCGCCAGCGTGACCCAGAAGGCGCTGAAGGCGCCGAAGGTGAGCGCGCCCAGCAGCGCGTGCAATCGCAGCACCGGCTCCGTGCGCGCCAGATGGATGAGCGACCGCAGCAGCGCGGGATAGGGCATCGCGGCCAGCGGCGGCTGCGCGGGCAGCGTGAAGCGCAGCAGGACGCCCAGCGCCACCATCAGGCCCGCGGCCACCCAGAACATGGTGCGCCAGCCCAGGTGCGTGCCCACGAAGCCCGCCGCCGTGCGCGACAACAGGATGCCGATGAGCAGCCCGCTCATCACCGTGCCCACCACGCGCCCGCGCTGCGAGGGCTCCGCGAGCTGCGCCGCGAAGGGCACCAGCAACTGCGGAATCACCGTGGTGATGCCCACCGCGAAGCTCGCCGCCACCAACACATGCAGGCTGGGCGCGAGCGCCGCCGCCGACAGCGCCACGGCCACGCAGGCGCACAGCGTGAGGATGACGCGACGGCGCTCCTGGCTGTCGCCCAGGGGCACCAGGAACAACATGCCCACCGCGTAGCCCACCTGCGTCAGCGTGGGCACCAGCCCCAACGCCCCACCCGAGGCACCCAGCGTGCGGCCGATGTCTCCCAGCAGGGGCTGGTTGTAATAGAGGTTCGCGGCCGTGACGGCGCTGGCCGCCGCCATCAACCCGACCAGCGAGGGGCGCAGCGGGGAGGAGGGGGCGGGCAGCGCCGTCACGGCCGCGAACCTCTATTACAACCAGCCCCTGC
>SECN01000044.1 GCA_004173515.1 Myxococcaceae bacterium
CAAAGGCCCACCCCGCCCCCAGCGGCGCGAGGGCACGCGACACGCCGCCGCGAACGAACGTGGGCGTGTGCTGGGCGTGCAGCATGCGTGGGGCGGCGTGTCGCGTGCCCTCGCGCCGCTGGGGGCGGGGTGGGCCTTTGAGCACCTGTCACCCGGAGCTCCGTTCTGGTTGGGCGCGGTGCTGGCGCTGACACCGCTGTTGCTGGGGCGGACTTTGGACCCTCACGGGCAATGAGTGTCATGTCGGAGTGAGGGCCCTTGGTGCATGGGGGCGGGGATGGTAGGGGCTCCCCGCTCCTGAAGGGTGGGAGCCTGGACCCCTGGGGCTCTCATGAGGCTGTGGAGTATCGCCGCGCTGTTGCTGCTGACGACCGGGTGCGCGACGGCGCGGGTGGTGAACCTGGACACCGGTCAGGGCAAGCCGATTGTCTACACGCCGGTCGAGACCGCGCCGGTGAAGGTCGACGAAGAGGCGTTCAAGAACGCTGTCACGCGGCTCATTTTGGAGATGAAGCTGGAGGTCGCTTTCCAGGAGGCCGAGCCGGAGGCGCGATACTCCCTGCTCGCTTCCAGTGGGGGAATTGTCGGGGGCGCTCGGGGCCGCCCGGCGTCCGGGGCGGATGAGAGGCTCTGTCAGCGGCAGGGGGAAGGGGGCGGATGTCCGGGCCTGTTGACGGGTGGGTTCTCCCTGGGGCCGATGGAGCGGCGGATGACGGCGCTCTCCTTCGCGCTCGATACGGTGTGGGAGGGGGTGGAGGAGGCGCTCGAGGACATGCTGAATCCCGCCGCGCTGCGGGTGATGGTCACGTCGATGATCGGCACCGCGTTGGTGATGCTGGTGACGCCCGAGCCCATCACCAAGCTCATCGCGCTCGCGCTGACGGCCTCCCTCATCGCGTACCTGGGGACGGGGCCGGTGTGGAACCTGGGGCAGGGTTTCCTGCAACTGATGGATGAGTCAGAGGGCGCGCAGGACCTCTCCGCGTTGAAGAGCGCGGGACACCGGTTCGGAAGGGTGCTCGGGGACAATGGAGCCCGGGTCCTGGTGCTCGTCGCGATGACCGCGCTGGGTGGCAAGCAGGCGATGGCCGCGCAGGGGCCGAAGTTGCCGGGCTTCGCGCAGGCGAGCCTGCGGGCGCGGACGGAGGGCGGGTTCCAGTGGTCGAGCGTGCTGACGGGGGAGGTCCACTCCATCTCCCTGTCCTCGGCCGGAGTGCTCAATGTCGCGCTCGCTCCGACCGCTGTGGCGGCCGTCGCCATGGGGCCCGGAAGCGTGATGCAGGGGGATCCGGAGGGAGACATCCACCACATCTGCACGGACAAGAACGAGGTGTCCGATGCGTCGGGGGGCCCGTGGACGCCAATCTTCGAACCGTATTTCGAGCAGGCCGGATTGAGCCTGGGCGACACGGCGAATCTGGTGCGGATCAAGGGACATCGAGGACCCCATCCGGCCGAGTATCATCAAGCCGTGCTCACTCGTATCAATGATGCGATGGCAGGATGCCGGGGAGCTGCGCAGTGTCGGACCGCGTTGGTTGACGTGCTGGCGGAGATTGCGCGAGACCTCACGACAGCGGGCACCCGGCTGCGCAAGCTCATTACAAAAAATCCCGAGGCGTGACGCGATGGAACGACATTTCTTTGACCTGACCATCGACGTCTACGTTCCTGGTCGCTGGTATTTCAAGACGCCGACGACTCCCGAGGGGCAGCCATTGGACGATCCCTGGAGCTTCACGAACGGGGAGCCCATCGCTCCTCCGGGACGACTGCGCATCCCGCTCTCTCGTGCAGGAAGCCCCCTGGACTTCACCTCCGCGGGCGTGGGGCTCACGCCCATCCTCAGTGAGCGGGCTGCCGCGGTGTTTCGGGACATGGCCCTTCGCGACATTCAGCTCTTCCCCGCGGAGGTCGAAGGGCAGGCCGAGCCCTACTTCCTCCTGGTCGTGTCACGCACGGTTCGCTGCATCGACGATGGGGCCAGTGAAGAGGTCCGCCTCTGGACGCCAGAGCATGGTCGCCCTGAGAAGGTCGGGCAGTACCGGCATGTTTCCGGATTGCGCATCGACACCTCGAAGGTTGGTGACGAGCGTGTGTTTCGTCCGTGGGGATTGCCCTCGGCGCTGATCGTTGATGGCGAACTCAAAGCCGCACTGGAACGCACGGGCATCGTGGGCGGACGGTTCGTCGCGGTCTGAATGGCGCCATGCAGGAGCCTCCGCTCCTGCATGACCGATGCGCCCCGACAGGCTCAGGAGGCCCGTGACTCGAAGGGCTTCATCTGGGCCGCCAGGGCCCGCTGGAACGCCGGACGCGCCTCACAGCGCTCCTTGTAGGCCTTCAGCTTGGGCTCCCGGTCCAGCAGGTCGGTGTGACGCAGGATGCGGAGCACCGTCGTCATCAGCAGGTCGCCCGCCGTGAAGCGGCCCTCCAGGTACTCACGGTCACCGAGCCACGCGGCCAGTTCCTTCAGGCGGTGCAGGACCGCCTTCTCCACGTCCGGACGGTGGAGCTTCGCCCACTCCTTGTCGGGGGCGAACAGGTCGATCTCCGCGAGCTGCTGGACGCGGATCTCGATGGAGTTGAGCGCCGCGAACATCCAGGTGATCGCACGCGCCCTGCCGGCTTCGTCCCTGGGCAGCAGGACTTCGCTCCGCGACGCGATGTGGAACACGATGGCCCCTGATTCGAAGAGGGCCAGTCCCTCGTCCTCGAACACGGGGACCTGTCCGAAGGGCTGGAGCTCCCGGTAGTCGGCGGACGCCTGGACCTGGGGGTCGATCAGCCTTGCCTCGTAGGGCAGCCCTGCCTCCTCGAGCGCCCACCGGACCCGGAGGTCGCGCACCACTCCCTGTGCGAACGGCGGTACCCACTTGAAAGCGCTGATGCGGATCATGTCGCGGTATCTCCCTGGGCCATGAGCGGCCGAGGAGGACGACTCTTGCCACGCGTCCATGGATGCTCAACATCATCCGTGGGCCTTCGTCTGCCTGCTGAACACGACATACGGATGACGCAGCGTGTGAAGAGGCGCGGCTCTGGGCAGCTACCGGAAGGAATCCACGATGTAGGCCGCGGCGGTGGAGCCCTCCAGGATGGCGGTTCCCGGCTTCGACTCCGGCAGCTTCCGCATCTGGTCCCGGCTGAGACGGGCCACCGCGCAGATGGGGATCTTCTCGCTGTCGGGCGGGTGTGCTTCGTAATACCGGATGACCACCTGCGGTCCAGCCGTCCAGACCTGCCCGTACAAGCGTGTGGTCGCTTCGAGCGTCCCGAAGTCGTCCTTGAGGATGCTCTCCACCGGTCCGTCGTAGAGCGTGACCCGCTTCGCGTCGAGCTGGTTCGCGTCGAGGTCCACCCAGGACGCATCCCCGACATGCAGTTTGAGGTAGCGCATCGCCTTCCTGGCTTCCTCCGAGCAGTCCTGCGGACCCGGCGTGCCATCCGCGCGCAGTGCCACTCCGGTCGTCGCGGGGCAGCCAGAGGCCGTGGCGAGGACCGCGATGGAAGCGAGCAGGAAGGCTTTGCGGAGGGGCATGGCCAGCGCTTCTACTTCCGAATGAGGGTGTGATCCATCGTCACGGCCACCTGGAGAAGGCCATCATCGCGGAAGATCTGAAGGGCGAGATCCGTGAGCTGCCCCTCCTTGGTTTCAAAGGCGCTCTTGTCCGCCACGACCGCGATGGTCCCTGTCTGGCCCGGCACGATGGTTGCGCGATTCATGCGCAGGGCGAAGGGACGGGACGTCGCGTGGGTGAAGTCGCGGGTCAGGTAGGCGCCGTCGAACTTCCAGGGGCCGCCGTAGTAGGTGTTCTTCAAGGTGATCACGGCGGCTGCCTTGCCAGGGCCTGAGAAGACTTCCACCGAGATGTCCATGTCTTCGCGGGCCAGCCGCAAGAACCGCGACTTGCGAAACGGCGTCTTCTTCGCCTCTCCGTTCGCCAGCAACGTCGCATAGGCATGGTCGACGGAGTTCTCCTCCTGCTTGAGCCGTTCGTTCTCGTCCCCCAGCTTGCGCTCCCGCTTGAGCGAGTCGTACAGCGACGACAGCACCGCGTCGTAGCTCTGCGTGTCCCGGAACACGTCCACCTGCTGGTCCGTCCAATCCCCGTCCTCGGAGATGGGGCGCTTCACCAGGAACGCGAACTCGGTCCCGTCCACGAGCGTCACCCGCAGCGGCACGGCCTCTCCCTCGTCCAGGTCCCGCAGCGGTTCGAGCACCACCTTCCTGCCACCCACGAGCGGCGCCTCGAAGCGTCCCTCCCAGCCCAACAGCCGCGTTTTCGCGGGATCGACGTCCTGTTCGAAGCGGAGGGCCGTCAGCACCTGTCCGGCCACGTAGATTCCGTGCGCCTCCTGCGCCGGATGCTCCGAGACCTTGAGCGTCCGGACCTGGACCTTGCCGTCCCGGGCCAGGGCCACGGATGCCATCAGGAGGAGCAGCAGGCCGCATCGGGCGGAGACAGGGTTGCGCATCATCCGGGCAACCTACCAGGGCGGTTCGTTCAACGACAACCCGCTGTGTTGACGCACTGGTGTAGATCCCAGGCTCATGAAACCCGGCCGCCCTGCCTCCTCCCCGCGTCTGTTCTGTCTCCTGCTGTTGTTGCCTTTCGCGGCCCCGGCGCAGGCACCCCGTGCCCGGTCCAGTGACCTGGGCATTCCCTTTGGCGGAACACCGGGTGCGCTCAATGCCATCACCGACGTGAAGGGCGTGGAGGTGGGCCACACGACGCTCAACTCCGGTGCCCCCGGTGCTCCACAGGTCCGGGCCGGCGTCACCGCCGTGCTTCCGCGAGGCCGCGACGCGGTGGCCCAGCCGGTCTTCGCCGCGGCCTATGCCTTGAATGGCAGCGGTGAGATGACCGGCACGCACTGGGTGAAGGAGTCGGGCCTGCTCTCCGGCCTCGTGATGATCACCAACACCCACGCCGTGGGCGCCGTGCATGAGGGCGTGATTGCCTGGTCGCAGAAGCGCGGCCTGACCTGGGAACTCGGGCTGCCCGTGGTCGCGGAGACCTGGGACGGCATGCTCAACGACATCGACGGCTTCCACGTGCGACCCGAGCACGCGATGCAGGCCCTGGACGCCGCGCGCCCGGGGCCCGTGCCCGAGGGCTCCGTGGGCGGAGGGACGGGGATGGTCTGCCATGGGTTCAAGGGCGGCATCGGCACGGCCTCACGCAGGCTCCCGGTGGAGCAGGGCGGCTACACCGTGGGCATCCTCGTGCAGTGCAACTACGGCAGCCGGCGGCTCTTCTCCGTCGCGGGCGTCCCCGTGGGCGAGGACCTCAACGACCTGCGCGCCTGCTACGCGGGCCCCGAGGCCCCGAAGGGCCCCTTCTTCTCCCAGATGAAGCCCTGTTCGCCCCGGGCCAGCCTCCAGCCCACGCATCCGGAAGGCATGGGCTCCATCATCGTGCTGGTCGCCACCGACGCTCCGCTCCTGCCGCATCAACTGGACCGCGTGGCCCGGCGGGTGCCGCTCGCGCTCGGGAAGATGGGCGGCCTGGGGGAGAACTTCTCCGGCGACATCTTCCTCGCGTTCTCCACCCAGCCCTTGCCGACCGCGAACGTCGCCAGCGTCGGCATGCTCGACAACGAGCGGATCAACCCGCTCTTCGAGGCCACCGTGCAGGCCACCCAGGAGGCCATCCTGAACGCGATGCTCGCCTCCGACACGATGACCGGGAACCAGGGCTCCCGGGTGTATGGCCTCCCCCACGACCGGCTCGTGAAGTCCCTGCGCAAGGCCGGACGGCTGCCCCCCGCCCCGAAACCGAAGCAGGGCGGATGACAGTGGCGCGGCTCGGTCTTCCTCGCCCCCATCCGCTGCGCCATGCTGCCGGGCCTGTGACCCCCCTCATGTCCCCCCACCGGGACCTCAGGCGGTGGCGCGTGCGCTGGAAGGGGATGCGGGATGGAGCTGACGGGAGAGTACGGACCTCCGCGGGATGAACAGGAGCTGGCCGCGGTCGTGAACATCACCACGCAGGCCTTCGCCATGGTCGCCGCCGACGCGGAAGGCGTGGTGCGCAAGAACCGCGACGCGGGGCTGCTGCGCCTGCTGCGTCACGATGGCCAGGTGGCGGCGTCGCTCACCCTCATCCGCATGGGCCAGTTCATGGGCGGCCGCCCGGTGCCGATGATTGGCGTGGGCGGCGTGGGCGTCGCGCCCGAGCACCGGGGCGCCGGGGCCGCCACGCGCCTCTTCCACCACTTCCTGCGCGAGATGCGCGAAGAAGGCGCGCCGCTGTCGGTGCTCTATCCCGCGACGCAGCCGCTCTACCGGCGCGTGGGCTACGAACAGGCCGGCGCCCGGTACGAAATCCACGTGGAGGCCTCCTCGCTGGAGGTGGGGGAACGCTCGCTCACGCTGCGCCCCCTGCGGCCCTCGGACGAGGAAGCGGTGGACGCGTGCTACCGGCGCTTCGCCTCCCAGCGCCACGGCTGGCTGGACCGGGGCGACTACATCTGGCGGCGCGTGCGCACGCCGCGCCAGGACACGGCCCATGGCTTCGTCGTGGAGGGGGACGCCGGCCTGGAGGGCTTCGTGTACCTGGTCCGGAGCCTCGCGCCGCAGGGCGCCGTGCCCAAGCAGGTGCTGAAGCTCAACGACGTGGTGGCCACCACGCCCGCCGCCGCGCGCCGGCTCCTGCGCTTCCTGGGCGACCACCGCTCGCTGGCGCAGGACGTGGTGTGGTTCGGCGGCGCGGACGAGCCGCTGCTCGCGCTGCTGCGTGAACAGACGTACCAGGTGAAGCTGTCCATGCACTGGATGACGCGGCTGTTGAACGTGCCCCAGGCCCTGGAGGCGCGCGGCTGGCCCCCGGGCCTGTCCGGCGCGCTGCACCTGGACGTGATGGATGACGTCCTTGCCCAGAACCAGGGACGCTTCGTGCTGGAGGTGGAAGGCGGCGCCGCGCGCGTGCGGCCGGGCGGAGAGGGACGGATGCGGCTGCACGTGCGCGCCCTGGCCCCGCTCTACACCGGCTTCCTGACGCCCCGGGCGCTCCAACTCGCCGGGATGCTGGAGGCGGACGAGGCGTCGCTCGGGGTGGCGGCCGCGCTGTTCTCCGGGCCCGCGCCCTCCATGCGCGACATGTTCTGACGCGGGCCAGGACGCGGCTACCCGTGGCCGGCCGGGAATGGTAGGAGCGGCGTCTTCTGGCAGGGAGGATGCTCACGTGCGCGCGTTCGTCACCGGTGGCTCGGGATTCGTCGGGAAGCACCTGCTCGCGGCGCTGGCGAAGCGCGGTGAGCCTGGGCGCGCGCTGGCCCGTTCGCCCGCGTCCGTGGCCGCCGTGCAGGCCGCGGGCGGCGAGCCGTGGGAAGGCGATTTGAGCGACCCGGAGCGGCTGCGCCTGGGCATGGAGGGCTGCGACACCGTCTTCCACGCCGCCGCCCACGTGAAGATGTCCGGCCCCCGCGCGGAGTTCTACGACGTCAACGTGCGGGGCACGGAGGCCGTGCTGGAGGCGGCGCGCGCGGCCGGGGTGAAGCGGCTGGTGCACGTGAGCACGGAGGCGGTGCTGGTGGACGGCGGTCCCATGGCCCGCCTCAACGAAACCCAACCGCTGCCCCAGCGCCCCGTGGGCCCGTACCCGTCCACCAAGGGCGAGGCGGAGCGGCGGGTGCTCAGCGTCAACTCCGCGGACTTCACCACCGTCGCGGTGCGGCCCCGGCTCGTGTGGGGGCCCGGGGACACCACCGTGCTGCCGGCGCTGGTGGCGGCGGTGAAGGCCAGGCGCTTCCGCTGGATTGGCGGCGGGCACTACCTGACGTCCACCTGCCATGTGGCCAACGCGGTGGAGGGCCTGCTGCTGGCCGCGGAGAAGGGCCGGGGAGGTGAGGCGTACTTCGTCACCGACGGCGCCCCGGTGGAGTTCCGCGCCTTCGTCACCGCGCTGCTGAAGACGCAGGGCGTCGACCCGGGCGACAAGACCCTGCCCACCGCGCTCGCGGCGATGGTTGCGGTGACGAGCGACCTGGTGTGGGACGTGCTGGGCCTCAAGGGCCCCCCGCCCCTGTCGCGCACGGAGCTGCTGCTGGCGGGCCAGGAGGTGACGGTGAGCGACGAGAAGGCCCGTCAGGAGCTGGGCTACACGGGCAACGTGTCCCGCGAAGAGGGCCTGCGCTCGCTCTCGGCGCAAGCTGGCTGAAGCGCTCGGGCCGTCAGGTGAGGTAGCCTCCCGGCCCATGCGCAGGTTCGAGTTCGTCGACGGCAACAGCTCCAAGTTCTGGATGCCCGAGGTGCAGGGCGCCACCTTCATCGTCACCTACGGCCGCATCGGCACGGCCGGCCAGCGCAAGGAGAAGGCCTTCCCGGACGAGGAAGCCGCCCTGCGCGAGTACACCAAGAAGGTCGCGGAGAAGGTGCGCGAAGGCTACGCCGAGGTCGGCGCGGGCGAGGCTCCCGCCGCGCCGGCCCCCAAGGCCGCCGTCGCCGCCGCGCCCGCGAAGCGGGTGCTGCCCCGCCGCGTCGCGCCCGCCGCGCCCGGCCCGGAACTCGTGTCCGTGGCGGGCACCGCGCTGAGCTCGCTCCAGGCCCGCCTCAAAGGTCCCAGTTGGAAGGTGACGCGGCTGGCGCGCAAGGCCCGGCGGGCGCTGCGGGCCCTGGGCGGCGTGGACCCGGCGGCGCACCCCGCGCTGGCCGCGCCCTTCGCCGCGCTGATGGCGCACGTGGTGGGGCCCAAGGCGGAAGGCCGGCTGCCGGTGCGCCACGCGCTGGGGCTCCTGTCCGCGGTGGACGTGGCCGCCTTCCAGCGGGCGGCGGACATGTGGAAGGCCGCGCCCTCGGCTCAGGTGCCCACGGGCGTGGCGGCCGCGCGGAGCTTGGGCGACCCGGAGCTGGCGCTGCGCGTGACGGCGCTCCTCACCGAACGTCCGGACCTGCGCGATGGCTCCGAGGACGCGTGGGCGAAGCGCTGGGGCGTCCTCAAGCCGCACGTGGAGGCCCACCTGGGCGGCGCGGGCAGCTCGCTGTCCGCCTTCATCGGCGGGGTGGACGCGGGCGGCGACGCGCACCTGTCGAAGCGGCTCGCCCGGCTGGGTGCGTGACGCTCCGCATGGCTCAGGGCGCCGCGTCCGTGGCGCTCGCGGACTCCGGGCCGGTGGGGGCTGGGACGGAGGTGGGCTCGCGGTCCATCTCCTCGGCGGGGTAGCCGCGCGCCGCGTCCAGGTACTTCTTCGGCTGCACCTTGCGGCGCTCCGCCTTGGAGAGCCCCTGGGGGCTCAAGAGCGTGGGCTCCGCATCCCCGGTCTTGTCCACGACGTGCCCGTCGCAGAAGAGCCACTCGGTGTGCCCGTCCGGCGACTGCCGCGCGAAGTAGAGGTCCGGCTGGCCCACCTGCGGCGCCTTGGAGCACCACGTGCCGCGCGCCTTCTCCTCGCGCGCCGGGGCCTGCTCCCGCCACTGCTTCTGGGCCTCGCGCAGCGCCGCCGCGGCCTGGACCTGGGGACCCAGTGCCAGCCGCCCGCGCGCCTCCTTCACCCGCTCCGCTCCCAGCTTCGCCAGGTCCGGGAACGCGCCCGTGCGCCGGAAGTCGCAGGTCTGCAGGGCCCTGAGGTTGCCCTCGTGCACCTTCAGCACCGGGGGCAGCGTGCGCAGCCCCTCCTCCAGCAGCGTCAGGTGCTGGGGCTGGTCCGGCGACTTCGGGTCCTGCGCGTGCTCCGTCTCCCGGACGAAGCGCGCCAGCAGGCTGTTGACCGCCGTCAGCTCGTCGGAGAACCAGCGCGGCTCCGCGTCACAGGGGCTCGCCTTGGACGCCGTGTAGTCCCGATACTCCGCGCGCGACATGCCCAGGGTGTAGTGCTGGACGGGAGGGGCCTGCTTCCCCGCGCACCCACCCAACACCGCTCCCAGTCCCAGGAGCGCGATTCGCCGACCCGTTGCCATCATCGCCTCAGTCTGCCATCCGATTTGAGGACCAACAAACTTGCAGGAAGGCGTCCGGAAGCTTCCTCCTCCGAGGGGCGGCCGGCCACGGAGGGCAGGCGTGAGTGACATGGTTGTGACAAAGCCGCAGCCGGAGTTCCAGATGCTGCGACCCGGGGTACGAGGCGGGACATGAAGCCCCGGGTCCTCCTCCTCATTGGCGTGCTGGCCGCGGCGTTCGGGGTGTTCTACCTGCTGGCGGCCCCGGAGACGCCGCGCGCGACGGAGCCGGAACCCGTGCGCCCGCCGTCGCGCCGGAAGGTGACGGACATCACCTTCCTCTACAGCACGGAGAAGCGCGAGTGGGTGGAGGCGGCGCTCGCGGAGTTCCAGGCCACGCACCCGCACGTGCGGGTGACGCTGGTGGGGCGCGGTTCGCTGGACGCGGCCCAGGCCATCCTGGAGGGCCGCGAGCAGCCCACGGTGTGGAGCCCGGCGGACAGCGCGGTGCTGCGCATGCTCGCGGCGGACTGGGCGACGGATGCCTCGCATGGGCCCCTGTTCGCGACGCAGGGGGACGCCGCGCCGCAGCCGCTGGTGATTACGCCGCTGGTCTTCGTGGGGTGGAAGGACCGGATGGAGGTGCTGCGCAAGGCGGGCGGGGGCGGAGGGCTGTCCTGGAAGACGCTCCAGCGCGCGGTGGCGAGCGACCAGGGCTGGCCCGCGGTGGGTGGCCCCGCGGCGTGGGGCTTCGTGAAGCTGGGCCACACCGACCCGACGAAGTCCAACTCCGGCCTCCAGGCGCTCCTGTCCGCGACGCTGGAGTACCTGGGGCGGCGCGCGGGGGTGAATCCGCAGGACCTGCTGGCGCCGGGCTACCAGGAGTGGCTCAAGCACCTGGAGCGGGGCGTGACGCGCTTCGAGCCCTCCACCGGCATCTTCATGACGGACCTGGTGCGCTTCGGCCCGTCCCGCTACGACCTGGCGCTGGTGTACGAAAGCCTGGTCATCTCGCAGCTGGGCCACGCGCAGGGACGGTGGGGCGCGCTCGAGGTGGACTACCCGCCGGTGACGCTGTGGAGCGACCATCCGGCTGCGGTGCTCCAGGCGGACTGGGTGACGCCCGAGCAGCGTGAGGCCGCGCTGGAGTGGGTGGGCTTCCTGCGCAGCAAGCCGGTGCAGGCGCGGGCGCTGGCGTTCGGCTTCCGGCCCGCGGATCCGTCGGTGCCGCTGAAGACGCAGGACGCGGACAACCCCTTCACGCGGTTCGCGGCCCACGGCATCCGGGTGGACGTGCCGCCCGCGGCGGAGGTGCCGGACGCGGCCGTGCTGCGCACCCTGTTGGGCCTGTGGTCGCGCATCGGCGTGGGGCGCTGAACCCCGGCCCTCGCGCCTCCGTGACGGAGGCGCGAAGGCGCTGCCTCACGGTGCGATGGTGCGCTCGAAGGTGGCGAGCTGGGCTTCCAGCTTCCACTGCATGAAGGCCCGCTTGTTGGCGGTGAGGAAGCCCTGGCATGACGTCGACAGGGCGATCTCCTCCGGCTTGTCGGAGGCGCAGGCGGTCGCGACGGTGGTGAAGTCATCGCGGCGGACCCAGAGGCTGTCGCCCTCCGCGAAGGCATGCTCCAGGCTGGCGCGCGCCATCTTCTTGAGCGTCTTGTAGTCCAGGCCCTGGGCGGAGGCGGCGGCCACGTACTCCTGGGTGATGTCCCCGCGCAGGATGCCCGAGTCGTCCGTCGCCAGGGCCACCGGCACGTTGTTCTTCAGGTACGCGGCCAGTGGGTGCGCGTCGCCGGACATGCCCAGCAGGACGCGGTTGGACGTCAGGCAGATTTCGACCATCACGCCCGCGGCGCTCATGTCGCGCAGCAGGTCCTCGGCGCCGTCGCCGGACGTCTCGCTCAGCACGTCCGCGCCGTGGCCGATGCGCTCCGCGTGGGCCTTCTCCACGGCCTCGCGGATGTGGAAGTTCATGTGCGACTGGTCCTGTGCGCCGAGCACCGACGGGATGAGCTCCCCGGCGTGCAGCGAGACGTGCACCAGCTTGCGGCCGACCTCCTGGTCGTTGAAGTCGTCGAGCGTGCCCAGGGCGAACATCTCATCCTGGTAGAAGGCGAGCGAGTTGGCGTTCTCCTCCGGCGACACGAGGTTCACGCCGACGATTTCTGGCACCTTCTGGGCCAGCTCATAGGCATACACCCACTGCCCGAAGACGTTGGTCCGGTCCGCCGTGCGGTTGGCGGAGACGAGCAGGCGCACGTCCACGCCGCAGCCGGGATCCGCCTGGGCCGTGTCGCACTTGAGCAGCTCGCGCGCGCCCTTGAGGGTGTTCGCGATGCTGGTGACCTGCGTCGTCAGCGCGCTCTGGAATTCCGGCAGCGCGATGAGCTGCTGCCGCTTCGCCAGCAGGGTCGCCTTGTCCCAGGTGTCCGTGGAGGTGAACAGCGGCGTGGCGAGGCTGCCACCCCGGCCCGCGCCAAAGCCTTGCATCAGCTCCACGTAGACCTGGTGGTGCGTGCCCGCGCGCGACAGGATGTCCGCATAGCTGTCGTCGTTGCGCGAATCCAACTGCACGGCGCCGTACTTGCCGAAGGCGTCGAAGAAGTGCTGGTGCGCGGTCAGCAGGGGACCCGGGTGGTCCTCCATGGACCAGGCGCTCATCACCGCGTCATAGAGGGCGCTGTCGGTCTCCGTCTGCGCCAGGGGCACCGCGCCGGTCGCGCACGGGTTGCTGGCCACGTAGGTCGTCGTGTTCACGCACGCGCCGTCCGCCGCGCCCCAGGCGATCAGCTTCTCGGTGGTGATGGCGCCGGAGGTGTGGCTGTGCAGATCGCCGCCCTTGGGCATGTCGAACAGGAAGGCCCCGAGCGCCGTGGCGTCGCTGCGCAGCGACTCCATGTGCTCGTTGACCCGTTCCTCTCGCGTCTTCTCGACCGGCGGGATGGGGTCTTCATCACTGCAGGCACTCAGGCCGAGCGCGGCGACGATGGCGAAGGAGGAGAGTTTGAACATGGCGGTAGGGCAGTCCTTGTGGAGAGAAGGGGGCGCTCCGTACAGCCTCCGGAAGAGAACGAGAAGGATTTTCCTCGTCTATCTAGATTTACGAGAATGTGTATGGGAATGACTTCAAGAGGGACCCAGGGCAGAGGACTCCTGGTTCGGCTCCGACCCGAGGCGGAGGGGGCTGGCGGAAGGTGGACAGTGGAGAGCGGGGAGGGCGTCCGCGAGGATGGCCGGGCGGCCTTGGCCCGTGTCACGCTCGATAGGCATGCGAAGCCATCGGTTCTTCCTCCTGCTGTCGTGTGGGGTCGTCGCGCTCACGGGCTGCCGGAGCGCGTCGCAGGCGCCCCCTGAGCCTTCCCAGGCTCCGGTGCCCCCGGAGGCGCTCCGGAGCGTGGCGTCCTTCTCGAACATCGAGGACAAGCAGGCGCGCTCGGTGGCGCTCTTTCGCGAGGCGGGCCGGGTGATTGCCCATCCGCGCTGCACCAACTGCCACCCGGCGGACGGCCGGCCCCGGCAGGGCATGGAGCAGCACGCCCACGTCCCGGCGGTGGCGGGCGGTGCGGATGGCCACGGACCTCCGGGGCTGCCCTGCACGTCCTGCCATCAGGCGACGAACACGCCCACGGTGGGGGCCACCGTGGCCAGCATCCCGGGCAATCCGAAGTGGGCGCTGGCGCCCGTGGAGATGGCGTGGGTGGGGCGCTCGCTGGGCGCCATCTGCGAGCAGCTCAAGGACCCGAAGCGCAACGGGGGCAAGGACCTGGCGGCCCTCCAGCACCACATGGCGAAGGATGAACTCGTGGGCTGGGGCTGGAACCCGGGCCCGGGACGCAAGCCGGTGCCCGGCACGCAGGCCGCGTTCGGGGAACTCTTCCAGGCGTGGGTGGACTCCGGGGCCTACTGCCCGGCGCCCTGAGCGCGCCGGAGCGCTTCCAGCCGCTGCGACGTCACCGGCAGGTCGCGCACGCGCAGCCCCGTCGCGTCGAACACGGCGTTGGCGAGCGCCGCGGGCGTGGGCCCCTGGCTCGCCTCGCCCGCGCCCAGGAATGGCTCCTCCGGCCGGTCGATGAGCTGCACGTCCACCGGCGGCGCTTCGGAGAAGGTGAGGATGGGATAGCCCTCCCAGTCGCGCGACAGGATGCGCCGGGCGTCATGGCGGACGGCCTCCTTCAAGCTCCAGCTCAATGACTGGAGCAGGCCCCCTTCCAACTGGTTGGCCAGCCCATCCGGGTTGACCACCTCGCCCGCGTCGGCGGCGATGACGGCGCGCACCACGCGCGGCGCGTGCGTCGTTGGATCCACGAAGACCTCCAGGCACACGGCGCAGTACGTCGCCAGGTTCTTGTACCGGGCGAAGGCCAGGCCCCGGCCGTGGTGCGGCCTGCGCTCGAAGCGATTCCAGCCGAACCGCTCCGTCGCGCGGACGATGACCGCCCTGGCCCGCGCGTCCTGGAGCTGTCGCAAGCGGTACGCCGCCGGGTCCACGCCCGCCGCGTGCGCCAGCTCGTCCACGAAGGACTCGATGGAGAAGACGTTCGCGTACGCGCCCAGCCCGCGCATCGACGACACCCGCAGGGGCATCGCCGTCACGAAGTGCGTCGTCACCTGCTGGCCGGGAAAGGCATACAGCGGGATGGCATTGCGGTCGGCCGAGTAGTTCGGCGGCCCGCCATTGCCAGGCACCGGCTGCTTGAAGGGCTTCGCCAGCGAACGGCCCGCGAGCAGGTTTCCGGGCTCGCCGCCGGGCCGGGTCCCGTGCGACGTGGACCACAGCGCGTAATCCCAGTCGAGCACGTCCCCATTGCCATCCACGCCCGCGCGCACCTTCGTCACCATGGCCGGACCGTAGGGCTCGTGCGTGTGTTCATCCTCGCGGGACCACTGCACGCGCACGGCGCGGCCGGGCAGGGCGCGGGCGAGCAGGGCCGCGTCCGCCGCCACGTCGTCCGCGCCGTTGTGGCCGTAGCAACCGGAGCCCTCCACGTGCCGGCCGTGCACCTGGGCCTTGGGAAGCCCGAGCAGCTTCGCGATGGCCTCGGAGGTTTCAAAGACACTCTGGCTGTGGGTGTCCACGGTCATCGTGCTGCCGTCCCACGCCGCCACCGCGCAGGAGGGGCCGATGGATGCATGCATCTGGTACGGTCGACGGTAGGTGGCCTCCAACGTGCGCGCAGGGGCGACGTCGGTGGGTCGCTCGATGTGATGGATGACCGTGTCCCGCGAGGGCTGGGACAGCAGCCACGCCTGCGGATCCACGGGCAGGGGCGCACCGTCCTTCCACCGCGCGGCGAGCGCCAGGGCGGCGGCGGCCTTCACCGTCTGCCATTCGCGCGTGGCGATGACGCCCAGGAAGTCGCCGTCCCGCACCACCTTCAGCACGCCGGGCATCGCGGACACCTTCTGCGTGTCCACCGCCACCAGGGAGGCACCGGGCGTGGGCGCGCGCACGACGCGTCCGTGCACCAGCGTGTCGGGTCGCAGGTCCTGGACGAAGCGGGCCTCCCCCGTGAGCTTCGCGGGCAGGTCCAACCGGGGCAGGGGCTTGCCCGCGTAGCGCCGCTGGGCAGCGGGCTTGGGCGCGACGGTGCCGGTGGCCTCGCGGTTCAGGGACTTCCCTCCGACGAGCGCCCAGTAGGTGATTTCGCCGCCACCGCCGCTGGGGTCCTGCACGGTGCCGTCCCGGACGCGCAGCCGCTTCGCCGGGACGCGCAGACGCTCGGCGGCCAGGGACACGAGCAGCGCGCGCACCTCCGCGGCGGCCTGGCGCACGGCCGCGCCCGCGTTGGGAATGGACATGCTGCCGGCGGTGACGCCCTCGGGCGGACAGACGCGGGTGTCCCCGGAGAGGATGCGCAGCCGGGACGGTTCGACGTCCAGCTCGTCCGCGCACAACTGCCCCAGCGCGGTGAGGATGCCCTGTCCCAGCTCCACCTTGCCCGTCATCAACGTGACGACGCCCTCCGCGCCGATGCGCAGCCACGCATCGAGTCCGGGCGTGCGCGCCAGGTCTCCGGGCAGGGGCTTCTTCGACGTCTGCGCGAAGAGCGCGGGCCCCGCGAGCGAGAAGGCCAGCACCAGCGAGCCCTTCAACACCGAACGTCGTGGGACGCGGACGCTCATTCCGCCAGCTCCGCCGCGGCGCGCTGCACGGCGCGGACGATGCGGTTGTGCGAACCACACCGGCACAGGTTCGCATCCAGCGCCGTCCGGATGTCCGCCTCCGTGGGCGAGCGCTTCTGACGGAGCAGCCCCGCCGCCGACAGGATCATCCCCGGGATGCAGTACGCGCACTGCCCGGCCTGTTCGGCCAGGAACGCCCGCTGGAGCGCGTGCAGCGTCCCCTCCGGAGCGCCCAGCCCCTCCAGCGTGGTGACCTCCCGTCCTCGCAGGGACACCGCCGGCACGAGGCACGAGCGCACCGGGGCACCATCGCGCAGCACGGTGCAGGCACCACACTGGCCCACGCCGCAGCCGTACTTCGCTCCATTGAGGCGCAGGTGGTCGCGGAGCACGTAGAGGAGGGGAATGTCCTCCTCTCCCTCACCCGGTTCGATGATGTGGGGCGTTCCGTTGACGCTCAGCGTGAAGGCCATCCGCGAGGCTCCTCCCAGGGGAGGCGCGAAAACTATCAAGCCAGGGGCGCCCGTCGGGCCCGGCTCCCGAGGTGAACGTCCACCTCCGGTCAGCGTCGGGCCCTACTGCGGGCGCATCAGGAAGTCGGCAACGCGCAGGGCCCAGGCCTCGGCGGAGTCCAGCTCCGAGCGGGCGTCGGCGAAGCGATCCAACGACGCGTCCGAACCGTCCCGCGAGAAGACGGCTTCGTTGAACTCCTTCTGCGCGTTGCCCAGCCACTGGCTGGCCCGCATGCGCAGCCAATGCGCCACCTGCGGAGTGTGCTCCACCTGGTGGAGGTCCAGCTCCGAGGGGTGAATCTCCGACGACTCTCCCTGCTTCTCAAACTCTGGCATCTCGTTCATGTCCGGATGGTCGACACGGACCCAAGAGCTAGCACCCGGCCCCCCTGGACGAGGCCGGTGTTGAAAGCGAGTCACTTGGAGGGGGAGGGCTCACGCCGCTTGACGTCGGGCGGAACTCCGGGGCTGCTCAGATAACTCCGTCCCAACCGTGATCATTCCGACGGAAGGCGTCCCGGATGGCGTGGACGAGAGGCTCGGGCAGGGGGCCCTTCTCCAGCGTCCGCGCGTTGGCGCGCAGGTTCTCCAACTGCGTGGTGCCCACGATGCAGGTGGCGACCCCGGGGGCGAACGCGGTGAAGCGCAGCGCCAGCTCCGGCCAGGACAGCCCGTCCGTCTGGAGGTTCATGCGCCGCATCCGGTCCCAGTACTCGCCGACGTCGTGCGCGGCCGGACGGTCGTCCGCGTGGCGCCACGGTGCATTGGCCAGGGGCCGCTTGGCGATGACGCCCACGCCGCGCGACACGGCCTTCGCCACGCCATGCTCGAGCGAGCGCTGATCGAAGAGGTTCACGGACGTCTGCACCACCGCGAACACGCCCGTCTCCAGCGCGGCGTCCAGGCCGGCGTTGTCACCCGAGTACGCGGCGGCGCGCACCTTGCCCGCCTGCACCGCGCGGGTGAGCGCGTCCAGCAGGCCGGGGCGGTGCAGCACGTCCGGGGGACACGAGTGGAAGTGCAGCACGTCCAGCACGTCGGTGCGCAGGCGCTGGAGGGCCAGGTCCACGCCGCGCGTGATGCACTCGGGCGTCCAGTCCTCCACGCCGGGCACGCCGTAGCCACACTTGGTGGACAGCACGAACTCCCGGCGCCGCGAGCCGAGGTGCCGTCCGATGCGCTCCTCGGACACGCCGTAGCTGGGCGCGGTGTCGATGAGGGTGATGCCCGCGTCCAGCACGCCGTGGAGCAGCGCGCCCGCGTCGGAGTCGCTGAGCGCTTCGCTGCCCACGGGGCCCGCGCCGAAGCCGAGCGCGGACACGGTGAGACCACTGTTTCCAAGGGGGCGCTGCATCATCGCTGGGGGCCTTCTCCACGCGCGGCCAGGTCGATGAAGCCGCGGATCCAGGTGAGGTTCACGGTGTCGCACGTCGTCAGCGGCGTGGGCGTGGTGGTCTCCAGCGCGGCGGCGTACGGCACGCCCTGGCGCATGTACCAGTCGGTGACGCTGCCATCGTGGAAGAACACGAAGCCGTTCTCGTCGGCGAAGCTGTTGTCATCCACCTTGCGGCTGCGCACCACGGTGGCGTGTTGGGCGCAGGCCTCCATCATCGGGCGGTACGCGGCCTTGTCCCCGAAGGTGTACGCGTACGTGGCGACGCCGCCCAGGTAGTTGTCCTGGTGGATGTCGAGCGCGGCGTCGGGAGGAGGGAATCGCGCCAGGTCGGCCCTCACGGCGCGCGTCTCCTTGGGGCCGCCGTCGTACAGGGCCCAGCGCAGGATGGGCGGGTCGCCGATGAGCTCACCGCGCCACTCGCCGGGGGCGATTTCGTAGCGCATGAAGTCGTTGTTGGGATGTTCGCCGCTGCGGTTGTAGCGCGTGCCGTCCTCGAAGCCGGAGGGGTTGATGCACGGGTAGACGCGCAGCCCCACGCCCTTGGACTTCGCATGGGCGACGATGTCGGGCAGGTGCTGGGCGAGCGTCAGCGGCCCGGCGGGCTCCTCCCCATGGAAGCCGGAGGTGATGACGAGCCAGCGCTCACCGGGGACGATGAGGCGGAAGAGCGGGTAGTCGCGCCCGCCCTCGTGCACCTGTCCATACTCGGTGAGTTCGCCCAGGGAGGCATGGGCACGGATGCGTCGGGCGTAGTCGGTGTAATCCACCGTCCGACCATATCCGCGCGAGCCCGCCCTGCCCACGCTGAGCAAGCCGCTTCCGGAGAATGTGTCAGCCCGAGCGCAGCCCGCGCGGCCCGCCCCGGGAAGAGGACGGGCCGCGGAGAAACGGGCCTACTTCTGGCCGGTGCGTTCGCGGTACTCGGTGGCCAGTTCCTGACGCTGGGCCGGCGTGAGGGTGCGATGCATCTCCAGCACGGCGTCCGTCGCCTTGTGGGCGAAGGCGCGGAACGCGTCGATGCGCGAGTCCACCAGCGCGTGCAGCTTCGCGGCGTCGGGCGTCGGCGATTCGAGCTGGGCGAGGGCCTCCGTGCGGACGGCCTGCTGGCCCTCCATGAGCTGCTGGCCCTCCGCGAGCAGGCGGTCCTTCACGGCGTGGATGGAGGAGCGCTGGGCTTCGGTCGCGTCCAGGTCATCCAGCTTGTCATCCAGCTTCCACGTCACCATCTGCTTGATGCGCTCCGGATCCGGCGAGCCATGGTGACCACCGCGGCCGCCGAAGCCGAAGCCGGTGAGCAGGGTGACGGCGACAACGGCGGTACCGGCGATGACGAGCGTCTTCTTCATGGTGTGCTTCTCCAATCGTGGGGTTCGCTTCCTGACTGGAGCCAAGATGCAAGCCGGCCATTGCGTGGGTTTGCACAGGGCGTGAAGAAGTGTGAAGGGGGGCGCGTGGCTCCTGCTCAGGCCCGGCGGTGTTGGCGCCGGTATGCGCCGGGAGCGCTCCCTCCCCAACGTTTGAAGGCCCGGTTGAACGACGCTTCGCTCTGGTAGCCGCTGGCCGTCGCGACGTCGCTCAGCGGCAGCTCGCTCTCCTTCAAGAGCTGGGCGGCCTTCGTCATCCGCCACCGCACGAGGTACTCCAGGGGCGGCTCTCCCACGAGCGCGCTGAAGCGCGCCGCGAAGCCGGAGCGTGAGAGGGCGACGGCCGTCGCGAGGCTTTCGACGGTCCAGGGCTCCATGGGCCTTTCGTGGATGAGCGAGAGGGCCTTGCCGATCGGCGGATCCGCGAGCGCGCGCAGCCCATGCTCCTGGCACTGTTTTCCCGCGATGTGCGCCCGGATGGCCTGCACGAGCAGGATGTCCGCGAGCCGGCTCATCACCACGGTCGCGCCCGGGCTGGACGAGGCACTCTCCGTGATGAGCAATTGCACGGTCGACGCGAGCGAAGGCGTGGTCGCGGTGTCGTCCGCGGCGATGTGGATGAGGCGCGGAAGCGCATCGAACAACCGGACGCTGGGCGCGGCTTCGTGCCGGAAGGAGCTGGCGACCAGGGCCGTCCGGGCTCCGTCGCCGCCCATCCGCAGCGACCCGATTCCCCGAACCCGCTGGCACTCGCCCTGTCCGATGATGTGGATGGGGCTGCCTTCCGCATCGCGAAGCGTATGCGCTCCGCCATGAGGCAGCAGGGCCAGGTCTCCGGCCGACAGGGAGACCGCCTTCTCGCTGCCCTCGACCTCCAGGAGGGCACCGCCGCGCGCGATGAGGACGATGTGCGCCCCGGGGCTGGAGGGGAACTGGATGCCCCAGGGGGCATGCAGTTCGAAGCGGCCGTGCATGAGGGTGGACAGCCGCATGGAGTCCAGCACGTCCGCCAGCACGTCCGCGAACTGCTCGTCCTGGGCGATTGGACGATCGGTCAATTCTTTTGGACTGGATGCCATGGCACGTCCATAGCGGCCCTCGCATTCTCTGGCCATGGCAAACACCTCGAAGCTCTTCTCTCCCTTCCGGTTGGGCCGCCTCGAACTGAAGAACCGGCTGGTGATGGCGCCCATGACGCGCAGCCGGGCGCAGGTCGCCGGCAACGTGGCCAACCCCCTGGCGGCGACCTATTACGCGCAGCGCGCCTCGGCGGGACTCATCATCTCCGAAGGCACCCAGGTCAGCCCCCAGGGCGTGGGGTACATCCGCACGCCGGGCATCCACTCACCCGAGCAGGTGGCGGGCTGGCGGGTCGTGACGGAGGCCGTCCATGCGGCGGGTGGGCGCATCTACGCGCAGCTGTGGCACGTCGGGCGCGTGTCGCATCCGGACTTCCATGACGGCCAGTTGCCGGTGGCGCCCTCGGCCATCGGGCATGACGGAGAGGTCTTCACGCTCAAGGGACGCACGCGCACGGTGACGCCGCGAGCGCTCGAACTCGAGGAGATTCCCGGCGTCGTGGAGCAGTTCCGGCACGCCGCGGGCAACGCCCTGGAGGCGGGCTTCGACGGGGTCGAGCTGCACGGCGCCAACGGCTACCTGTTGGATCAGTTCCTGCGGGATGGCTCCAACCAGCGCACCGATGTCTACGGCGGCAGCATCGAGAACCGGGCGCGCTTCCCGCTGGAGGTGACGCGCGCGGTGGCGGGCGTCTGGGGCGCGGAGCGCGTGGGTTACCGGATCCTGCCGCAGTCGTTCGCGCCGGTGGGCATGAAGGACTCCACCCCCGTCGAGACGTTCACCTACCTGGCCCGGGAGTTCGACCGCCTGGGACTCGGCTACCTGCACGTGTCCGAGGCGGTGTCTGGCCACATGGCGCCGGCGCCGACCCCGGAGCAGCGCATCACGCCGTTGCTGCGCAAGGCCTATCACGGCGCCCTCATCGTCAACGGTGGCTACGACGCACGGACCGGTGAGGAGGCGCTCGCACGGGGAGAAGCGGACCTCGTCTCCTACGGCATGCCGTTCCTCTCCAATCCCGACCTTCCGGAGCGCTACCGGAACGAATCGCCGCTCAACCCTCCGGACGTCGCCACCCTCTACAGCGGCGAGGAGAAGGGCTACACGGACTACCCGGCGCTGCACTGAGGCAGAACGTCATGACGGACCTGAAACAACAGCAGACAGTGGAGCGCCGCCTGGGAAGGATCATCGACCTTCCCGAGCCGATGCCGGGACAGTTCGGGCCCGCGCACACGGTGGTGCCGGTCATCTCACCGGAGGACTACGCCGCGTCGGATCCGTTCATCCTGTTGATGGACGACCGGATCAACGGCAAGCCCATCGGCGGGCCGCACCCGCACGCCGGCTTCGAGACGGTGACCCTGGTGGAGAAGGGCGGGATGCGCCACGACAGCGGGCGGCTGGGCGAGCGCGACGCGCAGTGGATGACGGCCGGCAGCGGGGTCATCCATGGCGAAGGGTTGGACTCCGCGGGCGAGGGACGCATCCTCCAATTGTGGCTGACGTTGCCCAGGGCGCAGCGCTGGGTTCCGGCCAGCTATCAGGACATCCCCTATGCGGAGCTTCCGGTCCGGCGCGAGCCCGGGGTGGAGGTCCGGCTGTACAGCGGCAGTTCGGGAACGGTGCGGTCTCAGACGAAGAACTACGTTCCCGTCACCCTCGCGGAGTTCCTGCTGGAGCCGGGCGCGAGCATCGAGCAGGACCTGCCTGCTTCGTACAACGGCTTCTTCTACGTCCTGGAGGGAGAGCTCGCGGTGGGCCCCGAGGGCAAGGCGCTGCGGCCCGGACAGGTGGGCTGGTTGGACCGTCCGAAGACCGCAGGGGACAGCTCCATCCGCGTCACCGGCACCACCCGGGCGCGGGCGCTGCTGTACGCGGGCCAGCCCCAGGGAGACCCGTTGGTCAGCCATGGTCCGTTCATCGGAGACACCCGCGAGGACATCCTGCGGGTGATGGGCGAATACCGCTCCGGTCGCTACTCGGCCCCGCCTCCGCGCTAGTGTTCACGCGGGCCGTCAACGGACCCCCGAACTCCGTTCTTCTCCGGATGGGTCCGGCAGCTCCGCCGCGAGCTTCGCGCGCATGGCTGCCACCACGTTGGGGAAGTCGCCCGCCACGTCGCGCTTCTCCTCCGGGTCGGCCGCCACGTCGAAGAGCTGCACCACCACCCCCTCCGGCGTGGGCAGCTCCAGGAGCTTCCAGCGCCCCAGGTACAGCCCCCGGTGACGCGCGCGCAGCACGGTGCCTTCCCATTCGGGCTTGAGTGAAAGCTCCCCCGTGTCCCGCTCCACCGTGGCCGTCTCGTAGATCCACGGATAGGGGATGCGCACGGTCTGGTACGGCTGCCCGTCGCGGTCGCTGAACCACAGGTCCGTCTCGATGAGCGCGGGCAGGTCCGGCAGCGGCTTGGGCTCCGGCCCCGGGCGCGCCAGCGCCGCGAGCGAGCGGCCCCGGAAGGACTCCGGCGCGCTCACGCCCAGCAACTCCAGCAGCGTGGGCGCGACATCCAGCGAACGCGCCCGCTGCGTCACCGCGCGCCCCGCCGCGACCTGCCCGGGCAGCCGCACCACGAAGGGGATGCGCAGCGCCGAGCGTCCCCACAGGTGGTCACCATGGCCCTGTCCAAGACCCTCGTCCTCCAGGTGCTCGCCATGGTCCGACAGCAGGACCACCAGCGTGTCGTCCCACCGCCCGCGTCGCTCCAGGTCCTCGCGCACGCTGCCCACGAGCCCGTCGAACGTGCGCACCCCCGCGTCGTAGTTCGCGCCCAGCGCCGCCACGTCCTCGGGCGTGGTCGCGGGCGCTTCGGGATCCACTTCCATCTGCGGCGTCGCACCGAACCGCCACGGCCCCCGGTAGCCCCGCTCCACGAACCGGCCCTCTTGCGGCCACGGCGCGGCATAGGGGAAGTGCGTGGACGACGCGAAGACCACCAGCGCGAACGGCGCGTCCTCCGGCAGGCCCTCCAGCGTATGGCGCACCCTCGCGCGCAAGGGGGCAGGGTCGGTCAGCTCCGGGAACTGGCCCCGCTCCGGGAACAGTCCCGGCGCCAGCGCTGTCCACGGCAGCAGCGCCACGTGGGTGATCAACATCCGCTGACGGATGAGGTCCGGGAAGCGGAAGTCCGGCGCGGACACCTGATGGAAGCCGTAGTCGAAGCGGGAGAAGTGGTCGCCCGCGTAGTCCGCCACCACCGCCGTGCGGTAGCCCCGCGCCTCCAGCACCGTGGCCAGCGTGGTGAGCTTCGTCTCGCGCGCCTCGCGGCCCACCAGCGTGTGCGTCACCGGGTGTTCACCCGCCCACTGGGACGTCAGCAGCGTCGTCCAGGACGGCGCGGTGCGCGGCACCTGCACCACCGTGTCATCGAAGCGCGTGCCCTCGTCCATCAACCGGTCGATGTTCGGCGACGTGGCGCGCGAATACCCGTTGCCCGACAGGTGGTCCGGCCTGAGGCCATCCGACGCCAGGATGAGCAGGTTCGGCCGCGCCGGCACCGAAGCCTCCACGCCGCTCCCCACCCGAGTCAGGCCCAGGCCCGTGAAGCCGGCCACCACGACCGCCGCCGCCGCGCCGCCCATCACCCCACGCCAGCGAGGATTCACCACCAGCGCCCGCGCCAGCACCGCCAGCGCGCTCAACACCGGCAGCACCAGCGCCGCCATGGACCAACCCGACGGCTGCGTCCCGCTCACACCCCGCAGCAGCGCCGCCGTCACCTCCGAGCGCGCATACAGCGTCGCCGCGTACACGTGCGGATGCCGGGCCATGTCCCCCAGCACCAGCATCCCCTCCACCACCAGGCACCCCAGGCCACTGCCCCAGAACACCGCGCGCCGGCTCCGCTCCGCCGCCCAGAGCCCCGCGCCCAGCAGCGCCCCCAGCACCAGGCCCACCGTGCAGTACGCCGCGAGCAACCGGGCCACCTGCCACAGCACCACGTCGCGCCACTCGGTCCACACCCGGTCGTTGACGATGCTGCTCGCATTGCCCTGGTAACCCAGTTGCATGTTCAGCAGGGCACACAGCGTGTAGAGGACCAGGAAGACGAGCAGGCCTGCCCGGCAGCCCAGCAGGAGGGCACGGGCGAGCGTCGGTGGACGGGCGATGGTGGCGGGCATCCTGGGGCAGCGTGGGCACGAATCCCACGCCCGGCACCCCTGGGAGGCGGGGCCGGGGTCGGAATGAACACGCCTGGACGGCCGGGGGGCTTGGATTCCGCTCCGGGTGTCTGCCCGGACTGGATTCCAGGCCCCTTCTTCACTCGGAGACGGACGAAAACCGGAGGCCCTGTCACTGGACTGGCGAGCAGGAGTTGCGGGCTCTAGTGTTCAGGCGCCTCCTTCTTCACTCCGGGAACCTCACGCCCATGTCCTTTACCCACCTTCACCTCCACACCCTCTATTCGCTGCTCGATGGGGCGATCCGGATGAAGGACCTCATCAAGACGGTGAAGGAGAAGGGCATGTCGAGCGTGGCCGTCACGGACCACGGCAACATGTTTGGCACCATCGACTTCTACAAGAAGGCGAAGGACGCGGGCATCAAGCCCATCCTCGGCCTGGAGGCCTACGTCGCCGGCCCCAAGGGGCGCGAGGACCGTTCAGAGAAGGTGGCCCACCACCTCATCCTCCTGGCGAAGAACGAGGAGGGCTACGCGAACCTGCGCTACCTGTCCTCCACCGCGTACATGAACGGGTTCTACTACCACCCGCGCATCGACAAGGAGGTGCTGGCCAAGCACAGCAAGGGCCTCTTCGGGCTCACCGCGTGCCTGGGCGGTGAAGTGACGAGCGCGTGCTTCCGCGGCGACATGGACCACGCCCGCCGCGCCGCCAGCGAGTACAAGAACATCTTCGAGCCCGGGCAGTTCTTCCTGGAGATCCAATCCAACGGGATGCCCGAGCAGGACAAGGCGAACGAGAACCTCAAGCAGCTCTCGCGCGACATCGACGTCCCGCTCGTCGCCACCGCGGACGCGCACTACATCAAGCGCGAGGACGCCCGGGCGCACGAGCTGCTCATGTGCATCGCCAGCGGCAAGACGCTCGCGGACAGCAAGCGCCTGCGCCACTCCACCGACAAGCTCTACGTGACGAGCCCCACGGAGATGCTGGAGTTCTTCAAGGACACGCCCGAGGCCGTCCACAACACCCAGCGCATCGCCGAGCAGTGCAACGTGGAGCTGAAGCTGGGCAAGCCCATGCTCCCCACGTTCAAGGTGCCCGACAGCCACACCCCGGACTCCTTCATGGCGGAGCTGGCGTACGAAGGCCTGCGCCAGCGCTTCGAGGAGCTGCGGCACCAGTACCCTATCGACCACCAGCAGTACAAAGACCGCCTCACCCTGGAGCTGGGCGTCATCCAGCGCATGGGCTTCAGCGGCTACTTCCTCATCGTCCAGGACTTCATCAACTGGGCGAAGAACCAGAACATCCCGGTGGGCCCGGGCCGAGGCTCCGGCGCAGGGTCGCTGGTGGCCTACGCGCTGCGCATCACCGACCTGGATCCCATCCCGTACAACCTCCTCTTCGAGCGCTTCCTCAATCCGGAGCGCGTGTCGATGCCGGACTTCGACATCGACTTCTGCCAGGACCGGCGCGACGAGGTCATCAAGTACGTGGGCCGCGCGCTGGAGGGCCTGCACCGCCAGCCCGGCATGCACGCGGCCGGCGTCGTCATCGCCGACAAGCCGCTGTGGGAGTTCGTGCCGGTGTACTCGCCCCCGGGCGAGAAGATCCTCATCACCCAGTTCGCCAAGGACGAGGTGGAGGCCGCGGGCCTGGTGAAGTTCGACTTCCTGGGCTTGAAGACGCTCACCGTCATCCAGCACGCGCTGGACCTGGTGAACCGCAACCACGGCAAGGACATCAAGCGGCACGAGATCCCGCTCACCGACGACAGCATGTGGGCGCTGATGGCCAAGGGCGACACGGCCGGCGTCTTCCAGATGGAGTCCAGCGGCTTCACCGAAATGGTGATGAAGCTCAAGCCGTCCTGCTTCGAAGACGTCATCGCCGCGGGCGCGCTCTACCGCCCGGGGCCGCTGGACGCCGGCATGGTGGACGTCTTCATCAACCGCAAGCACGGCCGGGAGAAGGTGTCGTACCCGCACCCGAACCTGGAGCCCGTCCTCAAGGACACCTACGGCGTCATCGTGTACCAGGAGCAGGTGATGCAGATTTCGCAGGTCCTGGGTGGCTACACCCTGGGCCGCGCGGACCTGCTTCGCCGCGCCATGGGCAAGAAGAAGGCCGAGGTCATGCAAGCCGAGCGCGCCGGCTTCATGGAAGGCTGCAAGACGAACAACGTGGACCTGAAGGTCGCGGGCGAAATCTTCGACCTGATGGAGAAGTTCGCCGAGTACGGCTTCAACAAGAGCCACTCCGCGGCGTACGGCCTGGTCACCATCCACACGGCGTG
>SECN01000390.1 GCA_004173515.1 Myxococcaceae bacterium
CTGGTGCCGATCTGGGTGGCGGTCACCGCCTGAAGATGTGCAAACAGGGTGTTGCTGTTGACCACCGAACCCGTAATGAACACGCCCATCCAGCCGATCACAGGCGAGATCAGCGGGAAAATCTGCCCGGTCTGCGGGCGCCCCTTCTCCCGCCAAGAGAAAGATCGGTACTGGACCAATGGTCGCCAAACAACCTGGACTAGCTCCTCTCGGCGAGAACGAGACGATCCAAGCCAGAGCCGCTTCCCCATCACCTGTCGGTCCTTCTGGCACAGCCTCCCCATCCCCTGGCGCATGGAACCCTCCTCGCGGTCCCTTCCAAGATGGGCCGGAAACCCCCGTCGACAAGCGTCCCCCGGAGGTAGGGCGGGGCCAGTGTCCGCGGGGGCACGACGACCGTGACTCCAGGAGGAATCCGTGGCGCGACGCCCGCACCGTGAGCGTGGGGCAGGGGAGGGGGCTCCGGAACCAGGGAGCCGGGGAGCCAAGACCGGTCGCCAGGGATTCTTGCCCCCTCCCGCGACCCGAACTTCACGGTGAGGACATGCGCCAGTCGGAGTGCGTCGCTGGGCCGCGACGTCGTGATGGAGCGGATGCCAGGACGGCTTGATGGGCGGAGGCGCCCGCCGGGGACACTTCGCGCGAACGGGTCCGATTGTCGGACCCGTTCGTGCCACCTGATGCCCGGGCCGTGCCGGACCGCCAGGGTGCGCGGGGTGTTCCGGGTTCCATCCGCCAGGGCCTCGGCACCGGCGGGCCTGACGAGAAGAGCGGCAGGGAGCGGTGCCGGGCTCCGCCCTGGGCAACCTGTCCGACTGTCGGACCGGTTTGGAACGCTCCGTCTACCCCCGGAGCGGTGTGACGGGCGGCCTGCTCAGTCCGGCCCGGACGCGAGGCCGTGCTTGCGCAGCAGCTTGCGCAGGTAGACGCGGTCGATGCCCGCTTCGCGCGACGCCTTGGAGACATTGCCGCCGCAGCGCTCCAGCAGCGTCTTGAGGTAGTCGCGCTCGAAGCCTTCGATGAGGCGCTCCTTGGCCTCCTTGAACGGCAGGTCCAGCGACAGCGACAGCGTGTCCTCGGGGTCCAGGTCCGCCGCCGCGCGGGCTGCCTTGATGGGCGCTTCGGGCAGGTCCGGCAGGGCCGACTCGCCCAGGTTCACCACCCGGTCCACCACGTTGCGCAGTTCGCGCACGTTGCCCGGCCACGGGTACTGGGTGAGCAGGGCGCGCGTCTGGTCCGACAGGGCGCTGGACTTCTTGCCCATGCGCTCCAGCACGGTGTCGATGAGCAGCGGGATGTCCTCCGGCCGCTCGCGCAGGGGCGGCAGCGTCGCGCGCAGCACCGCGAGCCGGTGGAACAGGTCCCCCCGGAAGCGGCCCGCCTTCACCGCGCCCTCCAGGTCCTGGTGCGTGGCGGCCACCACCCGCACGTCCACCGCGCGGTAGTCGTTGGCGCCCACGCGCTTCACCTGTCGGCGCTCCAGCGCGCGCAACAGCCGGGGCTGCACCTCCAGGGGCAGCTCGCCCACCTCGTCCAGGAAGACGGTGCCCCCGTGCGCGCGCTCGAAGGCGCCCGCGCGGTCCGACTGCGCCCCGGTGAAGGCGCCCTTCACGTGGCCGAACAGCTCCGACTCCAGCAGCTGCGGCGCCACGCCCGCCAGGTCCACGATGACGAAGGGCCCCTTGGAGCGCGTGCCGTGCGTGTGCAGCGCCTCCGCGCACAGCTCCTTGCCGGTGCCCGTCTCGCCCTGGATGAGTACGTCGGATTCGCCCTGTGCCAGCCGCTCCAGCAGGGTGAACAGCTCCCGCATGCGGCGGCTCGTCCCCACCAGGTTCCCGAAGCGTTCGCGGGTGGACAGCGGCATGGCGCGCGACTGTTCGCCCTCCGGCACCAGCTTCAGCTCCGTGGTGCCCAGCGTGAGCACCGCGCCCGGGCGCACGTCCAGGGTGGTGAAGCGCATGCCCTCGCAGAAGGACCCGTTGCGCGAGCCCACATCCACCGCCTGGAGGGTGTCCTCGCGCACGTCCAGCAGCAGGTGGCTGCGGGACACGGCCCGGTCCGCGATCACGATGTCGGACGCGGGATCCGCACCCAGCCGGTAGCGCCCGGGGGACAGGGGGTAGCTCTGGCCCGCGTCCGGTCCGGACAGCACCAGCAGCCGCACCCGCACCCGCGACGGACGCAGGGCCGGCAGGGCATCCGTGCGGAGCAGCCGATCCTCGTCCTCCCCGTTGTCGTCACCGAAGCGCGCCACGGCGGGCACCTTAACATGGCGAAATAGAAAGGCCCGGTCTCCCCGCGCGCGTCGTGCTGTCGCGCGTGCGGGGGGATCAGGCCCTCGACGAAGAAGCGGTGCTGGAGGAAGAGGCCCCTTACGGTGCGGCGACCGGTGCCGCGGGCTTCGCGTGCTTGTAGAACAGCACCAGCGTGTAGCAGTGGAACTCGTTGTCGGAGGACTGGCAGACGACCCGGTCCACGATCTCGAGATCGGAGTTGCTCTTGATCCAGCGGGTGACGTTCTCACCCAACTCTTCCCGCTCCTTGGCCTTGGTAGCGGAGAAGACCTTCACGCCCGTGAACATCGCCTGCCACTCCTTGTGCGGTGGTGAGAAAAGGCTGACCGGGAGTTATCGCACACGGCGTTTCAAGGTGTCAAAAATGCGGCGCCCGGAAAGTGGGGAAGTGCGAGGAGGCAAGGGAGCGGAAAGCGCGGGGGTTTGCACGGTGGACGGCATGCATAGGTTCACCCGGTCGCACCCGGTCTGGATTGGGGCGGGGCCCGGAACCGTGGCGGTTCCAGGGGCATGGGCGGGAAAAAGGGGGCAGGACCGTGGACATGAAGACGAAGAAGGACCTGGCGGTGGACTTCATCAACACCATCCGCACCATGGAGCCGAGTGCGCTCAACGCCCTCATCGTGAAGGAAGCGGGCGAGGAGCTGGCGCAGTTCTTCCTGAACTACAGCGCCAACCTCATCTCCAAGGATCCTTCGCGGGTGCTGGAGAACACCTCGTCGCTGATGCTGATGGGCTACCTCATCCGCACCTACGAGGAGAAGAACACCCAGGCCAAGCAGGGCAACTTCCAGTCCTACGCGTTCGCCTGAAGCTCCGGTGAGCCCCCCGTAGCCTCGGGGCTTCCGAGCATGCGCCCAGGCTCGACAGGCCCCGTGGGGCCTGTTAGGCACGCGTCGCCCATGCTCATCGACCTACACGCCCATTCCCACCTGTCCAAGGGGTGCGACCTGGAGCCGCGCGCCGTGCTGGAGCGGGCGGCCATCCAAGGTGAAGGTGTTCGTGGGGCTGGAGCTGGTGACGGACCGGGGCCAGTACCTGTGCTTCTTCCCGAAGCCGGAGCTGGCGCCGGAGCCCGTGCAGTTGTGGGGGAGCAACCGGGAGAAGCCCTGGAGCGCCGCCGAGTGCCTGCCCAAGGTGAAGGCCCTGGGCGCGGCCATCGTCGCGGCCCGCCCGTTCGACCGGGACGTGCCCAATCCCGCCATGGAGTACGTCCGCTCGCTGTCGGGCGTGCTGTGCGCCGTGGAGGGCTACAACGCCAAGGTGAAGCAGACCGCCAACGACCTGGCCGTGGAGGCCGCGGACGTGCTCAAGCTGCCCTGCGTGGGCGGCAGCGACGCGCGCGGCTCCCTGGACGAGATGGGCCGGGGCGCGACCTTCTTCAAGCGCGACGTGCTCACCCAGGCACAGTTGGTGGAAGAGCTCTTCAAGGGCGACTACTGGCCGGTGATGGCCGGTGAACTGCCCCGCCTCACCCGTCCCGGCGAGGCCCAGGCCCAGCGCAAGGGCGGCGGGGGCGGTGGCAAGAAGCAGCAGCACCGCCGCGGCGGCCGTCGCTAGCTCAAGGGAGCAGGGCCGTGCCCGCCTCCTCGGCGCGCACCAGGCGGCCGTCGGTGAGGAACGCCTTGCGGCGCTCCCCGGCGTAGCGCCACTCCTCGTTCCGGGCCGCGCCCTCCATGGAGCGGCGCACCGTCTCCGGGGGACCCCAGGCCATGCGCACCGCGTCCGCGGGCATGTCCACCACCAGCTTCTTGGTGCGCACGGCCTCCTGCACCGAAGCGCTGAAGCCCGCGAGCTGATCCTTCAGCGGCTGCCGGGTGAGGGTCTTCTCCAGCTCCGTGCGGAAGGCGTCCGGGCGGTCCAGGTTGGGGGGCAGTACCAGCACCACCTGCTCGCCCGCCGGGGCTCCTTCCACCGTCACGTACACCCACGGCCAGGAGCGCGGGGTGTAGAGGACGCGCTCGGTGACGACCCAGGCCGTGGGGAACTCCACCTTCGTGATCCGCACGCGCGTGCCGGCGGGCACCGTGGCCTGGATGGGGCCGGGGCTGATCGGCTTGCCGCTGGTGTCATCCAGCAGCCGCACGTCCTCGGGAGGGTAGGGCGTCAGGAGCCGCTTGGACGCGTCCCCGAAGAAGGGCGTGAGGTAGGCGGAGACGCGCAGGTACTGCTCCGCCTCCGGGCCGGACAGCCCCCGGTCCAACGAGGCGCGATCCTCGGGGGACATGCGGGTGGCGGAAGCGCAGCCGACGCTGACGACGGCCAGCAGCGGCACCAGGAGGAACAGGGGGCGGGAGGAACGCGGCATGGCACCAGGGCGCGCGCGGGATGGAACGCGCGCGCGACGGATGCCTGCTTAGCCTAGCGGATGGCCTGCGTCAGCGCTGACGTGCCCGCCGTGGCCCGCTTGCCGTCGCGGCACCCGCGCTGCGCGGGGCACACCGGACCGCGGCCATGGGGGTCGGCCACCAGGAGGAACCGACCCTGCCCCCTCGCATCCGTCAGCTCCGGATGACCGCACAGCGCGCATTGGCGCGGGGGACGCTTCGAGGGGGGAAAGGGCACGACACGAAGTGTGTGCCCACTCCACGCCCCCAGCGAATTTTCAGCCGGGGGCGCGCTTCGACGGCGGCGCTAAGACTTGTCGCCGCCCGCGCTGCTGGACGAAGCCGGCGCGGGGCTCGCGGCGGGAGTGCTGCTGGCCGGCGCGCTGGGGGTCGCCGGGGCCGCCGTGGAGGTGGACGAAGAAGAGGCTGACGAGGAACCGCCGCCGCCTCCGTCCTTCTTCGTGGAGCCGTACAGGTCCGAATACCAGCCGCCACCCTTGAGGTGGAAGCTGGAGCGGCTGACCTGCTTGGTCAGCGTGCCGCCCGCGCCGCACGCGGTGCACGCGGCGGGAGCGGGGTCGGACATCTTCTGCAGGACGTCGATGGTCTTTCCACAGGCCGAGCAGCCGTACTCGTAGATGGGCATGGGGTGGGTACCTCGTCTCAGTGCGAAGGGTTGACGGTCTGGGCGGAGAGCTGCTTGCGCAGCGACTCCGTCAGACCCAGGCGCTCGAAGGCGCGGGTGACCAGCTCCGCCGGCGCGCCGTGTTTACGACCCACGACGTTGGCCAGCGAGTGGAGATCGGTGGCGTCCGACATCGAGTCCTTCACCAGCCGCTCCAGCTCCTTGCGGAGCGAGTCGGTGAAGCGCTTCTGGATGCCCAGGTCCGCCAGGTACTTGTCCCGGCCGAGCAGATCCAGCCGGTGGGTGAGGTGCGAGGTGGCCAGCACCTCGTTGCGGAAGCGCTCGCGCAGCGACTCCACCTCCTCCTCCAGGAGGAGGGCGTGCGTCAGCCGCTGCAATTCGCTGGGGCTCAGGCCCAGGGCCCAGGCCACGCGACCGGTGGCGCCGCGCTGGGCGGCATAGGCCGTCTGGAGGTTGCGCTTCTCCTGCGCCTCCAGCGTCTCCATGATGCCGTGCTGGCGCAGCACGTTCTCCATGTCCACCTGGGTCAGCTCGCCGCGCGGGCCGTTGTAGCGGTGCTCCAGCGTGCGCAGCAGCGAGTAGCGGTGCTCCGTGCCCTCGATGGCGGCCTCCAGCGTGGCCTTGCCCTCCGCGCGCGTCAGTTCAAGGAACGACAGTCGCTGGGCCTCCACGCGGGTGAAGCGGCCGCGGGGGCGGGGCAGCTCGCGCTTGATGAAGCGCGGGGCCTCCTCGTCGTCCTGGGACGCGGACATGGCGCCGGGGTTCGCTTCGGGCGCGGCCTCGTCGAGGGTGTCCTCGTCGTCGGTGACGCGCTTGCGCGGGGCGATGCGCTCCTGCACGGCGGCGGCCTCCGCCTTGGCGCTCTTGCGGCGGCCCGTCTTGGGGTCGACCTCCGCGGGGGGCGCGCCCGTGGGGGGCAGGGCGAAGGTGGGTGTGGTGGAGACAGGTGGGGGCGCGGGGGTCTTCTCCTCACGCACCTGGGCCAGCTCCTGGGCGACCGCGTAATAGCCGCACGTCTGGCGCTGGGCCGCGAGCGACGCGGGGACGCCGCGCAGGATGTCCACCAGGGCGAAGGGCCCCAGGGGGGAGGTCTCCGGCTCGCCGTCCGTGAGGGTGCGGACCCGGAAGTCCTCCTCCTCGGAGAGGAGCGCGAGCGCTTCGCGGACCTCCTGGGCGGGGGCGGGGGCCTTCGCGCGTCGGCAGAAGTCCGACACCGCCACGGCCACCGGCGTGGGTACGTCGTCAGGCTGCCGTCTTCTCTGCCAGGGACTGATCATGGAAAGGTTCGGAAAAATGCTCGTTTACGAGGGCGGTTGCCTCTATCGTCGCCGCCAGACAGGTGTCAATGAGCCAGTCCGACCCCAATGTAAACAGCCCACGTGCGACGCAAGTCGATCGCCGTGGTAGTCAGGGGAGCGGGCGCTTCCTGAGGGCGGCAGGCGAAATTGGCTTGCGGGGGCGGGCATCCCAGCCTCAACACATGTGGTGCTCCAGAGATTGCAGATGACGACCCATAGCCATTCCCACGCCCATCACTCCCACGAAGACGACAAGAACAAGGAGGAGGTGCTGGCCCGCTACATGGCCCAGCATGGCCTGAAGAGCACGCGTCAGCGCAGCCTCATCATCGACACGTTCTTCGCCGTGGGCGGTCACCTGTCCGTGGAGGAGCTGTGGAACAAGGTGCGCGAACAGGACACCAAGGTGTCGGTGGCCACCGTGTACCGGACGATGAAGCTGCTCAACGAGTGCGGCCTGGCCCACGCGCGCAACTTCGGCGACGGGCAGACGCGCTACGAGGCCGCCGCCGGGCGTGAGCACCACGACCACCTCATCTGCACGAGCTGCGGCACCATCGTGGAGTTCGAGAACGACCGCATCGAGACGCTCCAGGACGCGGTGGCGCGCAAGCACGGCTTCACGGTGACGTCGCACAAGATGGAGCTGTACGGCCTGTGCCGCGAATGTCAGATCCGGGGCGGCCCCCCGACGACGGAGGCGTGACCCCGGTGCGAGCGCGCGCCCTGGCGTGTGCCGTGGTGGTGGGGTTGCTGTCCCTGTCCATGCCGGGCTGTCACCGGGGCGGGCCCGTGGACGCGGGGCCCGCCTTCTACCGGGCGCTGTGGCTGCCGTCCGTGGGGCCGACGCCCTACGACCCCCGGCAGCTTCCCGGCAAGGTGGTGCTGGTGTCCTTCCTGGCCACGTGGTGCTTCCCGTGTCTGGCGGACCTGCCCACGCTCAAGCACCTCCAGGAGACGTACGGCCCCCAGGGCTTCCAGGTGGTCGCGGTGGGCATGGACCTGGACGAGGGCCGGGTGATGGCCCCGTTCGCGGACCACTACGCGTTCCCGTACCCGGTGCTGGTGTCGGATGAGCGGATGCGCGCGGGGCAGAGCGCCTTCGGGCGCATTCGCGGGCTGCCCAGCACGGTGCTCCTGGACAAGCGCGGCCGCGCGGTGGCCGGGTGGCAGGGCGTGGAAGGCCAGTCGGACGTGGCGAAGGCCATCGAAAAACTGCTGAAGGAAGACTGAGTTTTCGTGCCGGTGGCCGCTGCCTCTCCGGGTGCTACAGGGCTGGAGCGGAATTCTTGCGGGCAGGGGGGCCGCTGGTACCTTCGCCGGCGTTCATGACGTCTCGGCGAAAGCTCCTGATGGCGGCGGCGGTGGTGGCGGTGGCCTTGAGCCTGGCCTCGGTGGCGGACGCCAAGGGCTTCCGGCGTTACCTGCGCCTGCGGCAGGACGTGGCGGGGCTCGATGAGCGCAACCGCGCGCTGGCCGCGCAGAACGACGCGCTTCGCCGGGAGATCGCCGCGCTCCGCAAGGATCCGGCGACGTTGGAGCAGTCCGTGCGTGAGGAGCTCGGCTACGTGAAGCCGGGCGAAATCGTCTTCCACCTGGAGTCACCATGACCTCGCTGCCCTCGGTGCCCTCTGCGGCGAAGCTCGTGCGCGCGTTCTTCCGCGCGATCCCCGCGACCGTGGCCCTGGCGACCTTCGTGCACCTGGCGCGGGGTGGCTTCCGGGGGCTGCACACGCTGGGGTGGACGGAAGCGGCGCTGGTGGTGGGGCTGCTCGTCGGCATCGGCATGGCGGCGTGGCGCCGGGCGATGCGCTCCTCGGTGGGCGCCATCATCGATCTGCGCGACGATCTGGAGCTGGGCGGCGGGCTCATCTCCGCGGCGTTCATCGTGGTGGCCATTGGCGGCACGGAGCTGTTCCCCATCGTCTACCTGTTGATGGCGTTCCTGGTGGCGTTCCTGCCGCGCAACGCGGGCATGACGCTGCTGGGCGTGGCGCTGGTGTACGACGGGCTGGTCACGCTGGGCGGTCCGGTGGTGAACGTCACGGGCTTCCTGACGCACACGCTGTTCCTGGCGCTGTTCGCGGGGCTGTACCACCTGGTGCTGTCCGCGCGGATGGCGGTGGCGAAGCGGGCGGAGACGGACGCGGTGCAGAAGCGCATCCGCGAGGTGGAGGAGCGCGCGCGCACCTTCCGGCTGGTGAGCTCCGGGACGCAGGACAGCTTCAGCGGGATGAGCTCCGACGAGAAGTGGCTCGTGGCCTCCGTGAAGGAGATCGAAGGCGCGGTGCACGCGGCGCTGGAGATCGCGGAGACGGGCCTGCGCACGGACACCTGCGCGGCGTTCCTGCTCACGTCGGATGACCGGAGCCTGAAGCTGTACGACTGCCGTTCGCCCACGGAGCGGGTGCAGCGGGAGAAGTTCAACGCGGGCGAGGGCATCATCGGCGGGGTGTTGAAGCGCCGGGCGCCGGTGCGGATGAACTCGCCGCAGGGGCTCAAGGGCGTCACGTACTACGAGAGCGGCGGCCCCACGGTGCAGGCGCTGCTGGCGGTGCCCATCCTGGAGGGCAGTGGCCTCGTGCGCGGCGTGCTGGTGGCGGACAAGCTCAAGAACGAGCCGTTCACGGACCAGGATGAGAAGCTGCTGACGACCATCGCCGGGGAAGTGCTGCGCTCCATCGAGGTGGAGCGGGTGATGAGCTACATCCGCAAGACGCGCGACGAGAAGGACCGGTTCTTCCGGGCCATCGAGGAGCTCAACCGCGCGGGCAGCCCGGATCAGGTGTTCGTGGCGGTGCTGGAGTCGACGCGGCAGTTGGCGGGCCTGGACTTCTGCGCGGTGACGCTGGTGTCGGAGCAGGAGGGCAAGCGGGTGCACCGCGTGGTGCGGATGTCGGGCGTGACGGCGCAGGGCAAGGCGATGGAGGGCCGGACGTTCCCCGACAACAACGGGCTGGTCGCCAACGTGGTGCGCTACGGCGCGCCGCTGCCGGGGCGCGACATCAAGGCGATGGACCGCCAGGTCATCTT
>SECN01000842.1 GCA_004173515.1 Myxococcaceae bacterium
CTTCGCAGCCGTCCCATGTGGACCTACGACAAGGACTTCGACGGCGAGCTGTGGTTCTTCACCAACGACCACACCCACAAGGTGGACGAGGTGGAGAAGGACCACCACGTCAGCCTCGCGTACGCGGACCCCTCCAAGGACCGCTACGTGTCCGTCAGCGGCCGCTGCCAGTTGGTCCGCGACAAGGCCAAGGCCAAGGAGCTCTGGAATCCCTCCCTCAAGGCCTGGTTCCCCCAGGGGCTGGATGATCCGAACCTGGCCCTGCTGCGCGTCAGCGTGGAGAAGGCCGAATACTGGGACACCCCCAACAGCCGGATGGTCCAGCTGGTCGGCTTCGTGAAGGCCGTCCTCACCGGCGAGAAGTACCACCCGGGTGACAATCAGAAGCTGGACCGCAACGCCCCGGGCCGCCGCAACTAGCCCAGGCCCACCTCTCCCGACTTCTCAAAATCCCGACATCCGTGTCAGGGAGTGTGTGAAGTCAGGACAGTTCCAGACCCTTGGCACATCCGCCCACCCGGCACTCCCGTACAGAGGGAGCGTGCCGAGGTGGGCGCGGCTTTTGTCCGGTGGTCGCTGTTTCTCTCACAGCGCCGTTCGTCCTGGCTTGTGGAGACAGGCCGGCCCGGGTCATGCAGCGGGCCGCCGCCGTGATACGAGCCCGATCAGCCGTCACATCCCGTTGAAGTGACGAACGGTTTAGAGTATCAACCATCCGCTTTCGAGATTTTCCACCTTCCGTCCGGCGGTGTGCCGGCGCCGGCTGGAGGCACAGACCTCGGAGACGCTCATTGGGGCGGAGCGATTTCCCGCCTTTTGAAGGAATCAGGACGATGGAGAACAAGAACAAGGTCGCGAAGCCGGAGGGCAAGCTGGCGGTGCTCATCCCGGGCCTCGGCGCGGTGTCCACCACCCTGATGGCGGGTGTGGAGCTTGCGCGGCAGGGCAAGGGCGCCCCCATTGGCTCGCTCACGCAGATGGGCACGGCCCGTCTGGGCAAGCGCACCGACGGCCGTACGGTGAAGCTCAAGGACCTGGTGCCCCTGGCCACCCTGGATGACGTCGTCTTCGGCGCCTGGGACATCATCAGCGAGGACGCCTACCAGGTGGCGCAGCGCTCCGGGGTGCTCAGCGACAAGCACATGGAGCAGGTGAAGCCCTTCCTGCAGGGCATCAAGCCCAAGCCGGGCGTGCATGATCCGGAGTTCGTGCGTCGCATCGCGGCCAACCACATCAAGGCCACGAAGACGCACCGCGAGAGCATCGAGGCCATCCGCCAGGACATCCGCGACTTCAAGAAGGAGCTCAACGCCAAGCGCGCCGTGATGGTGGTGTGCAGCAGCGTGGAGACC
>SECN01000391.1 GCA_004173515.1 Myxococcaceae bacterium
GACAGGGTGGGTAGACTCCGGGGCCATGCGCTTCCAGCCACCGTGGGGTGGGGCCTTCCGGCTCGACACCTTCTTCCACCGCACTCCCGAGGCCCTGCCCGAGGAGACGACGGCGTCCATCCGTTCGGCCATCCTGGGCTCGTCGCTCCTGGGGGAGTCGAACCTGTCGGGGCAGTTCTCCGGCACGTACGGTTTTTCGCTGACGTTCTGCCGGGAGGCCCTGCCGGACGTGACGCGGCGCTTTCCGGCGTTCGCGCCCTACCTGGCCAAGACGCTGCTGCCGGAGTGCAACGCCTTCCTGCTCAACCCGCTGCTGGTGGGACAGGGGCGTGGGGTCGCGGCGCACATCGACCGGAGTCTGGAATTCTACGGTCCCAGTATCGGGTGCCCGGTGGCGGTGAGCGTGCTGTATGTCCAGGTTCCGAAGGAACTCCGGGGTGGGGCGCTGCGGCTGTACCACCGGGGAGGTCGGGTGGCGGAGCTGACGCCGCAGGAGCGCGCGCTGGTGATGTTCCGGGGGGACCTGCTGCATGAGGTGGAGGCCATCTCCTCCGGCGCGAAGGGGCTGGAGGATTCGCGCATCAGCCTGGTGGTGGAGCAGTACCGGGCGCCGGAGGCGGAGCTCGCGCGCGTGCCCCAGTTCGAGCTGCGCACGCGCTCGGGGGCCCGGTCGTGAGCGACCTCCTGTTGGAATGGACGCTGCCGGTGTCGCCGGAGGCGGTGTTCCCCGCGTTCGAGCAGCCCTCGCTCATCCGCCGCTGGTTCGGCGCGCCGCCGGGCTGTCACCGCACGAGCGCGCCGGATCCCGGCGCCCTGGGGCAGCCCTACCGGGTGGTGCTGCGCGACGCGGTGGGTCGTGCGTTCGCGCAGGTGGGCTGCATCGTGGAGGCCGAGCCGCCGAAGTCGTTGGCGCTTGAAATGGATTGGGAGGGCGGGCCGGTGCCGTCAGGACGCACCCGGGCGGAGTTGACCTTCCAACCCACCGACGATGGAGGCACGCGGCTGCAGGTGCGCCAGGGGCCGTTCGCGCAGGACGCGGCCAGGGACGCGCACCAAGCCTACTGGGAAGCTTGCCTGGGGCGGCTGGAGCGCGTGGTGGCGGGCGAAGCGGTGCCGTGCTTCGAGGAGTTCTGGGAGGAGTCGCGAGGCTACGTGGGGCCGCTGGGCGCGGCGGCGTACGCGGTGCTGGCGGGCCTGCGCGAGGCGGGCGCGCCCCCGGAGGTCGTGTCCCAGGTGGAGGACGTGCTCTACACGCACCTGTCCCGGCTGCGCGAGGACACCGCGGAGGTGCTGGGCGCGGTGCTCCAGTCGCGGGTGGAGGGCGGCGCGAGCTGACGGCGCGCCGTGCGTCCGGTGTCTACGGCGGACAGGCCGTCTGGCTGTCATTGCCGAGGATGCTGAGCGCGGTGGGCGCGCCAGAATAGACGGCGGTCGCCAATCGCTGCGCACGGCAGGTGGGCAGCAGGGGGTTGTTCTCCACGGAGAACCCCTGCTCCACCGCGACCAATCCCATCAGGCCCAGGTCGGTGAGGTTGGCGTTGTCCGTGAGCTTGAGGAACTGGAGGAAGCGCAGCTCGCTGAGCCGGGACAGGTCCCGCAGGTCCCGGTTGTAGCGCACCGTCAGGCGCTCCAGCCGCAGCAGCGGGCCGAAGCCGCCCAGGTCGGTGAGCAGCGGGTTGCTCTCCAGGATGAGGGTCTGGACGGAGTCGAGCTTCGGCAGGCCCTTCACCCCGCGCAGCGAGGCGTTGTTGCGCAGCGTGAACGACTCCGACACGGTCCGCAGCGAGGGCATGCCGCCCGCGAACTCCAGCGTGGCGTTGTCTCCGATGAGCACCGAGCCCACGCGGGCAAGCCGGGGCAGGCCCTCCGTTGTCTTGAGCGCCGCGTTCTTGGCGATGGTGAGGGAGGATGCGCTCTGGAGGCTGTCCAATCCCTCCAGGCTGGTCAGCGCGGCGTTGTTGAAGATGGACAGGTGCTCGACGGTGCGCAGCGAGGACAGCCCGGAGAGTGACTCCAGCGCCGGGCAATGGGCCAGCGCGGCGCTGAAGAGGGATTCGAGCAGGGGCAGCGACAGCGTGCGCAGCCGTGGATTCGACTGCACGATCAATCCGCCCAGGGAGAGGCCGTTGATGTAGGGGAACTCGAAGGTCTCCAGCAAGTCATTGTCCGCGACGATGAGCTCACCGTTGGGCGCGAGCGTACGCAGCCCATCGAGCGAGGCGAGCTGGGGGTTCAGCCTCACCACCAGCGTGCGGTCCACGTAGACCTGGGGGCCGTCCGGGTCGCCAATGGAGGCCGTGGAGAGCACCGCGTTGCTCTCCAGCGATACGTCCCGGGCGAAGCGCAGGTTGGGCAGCTCCACCCGGGTCAGCAGCGGGTTGGTCTGGAAGGACAGGGAGCCCACGACGACGGACAGCTCCGGGAGGACGAACTCCGGCAGGGTCTGGCTGTAGATGATCAGATCGCCGTTCACCCGGGTGACGCCCTGGAGGGCCGCGAGGTCCGCCGCGCTGGTCACCACGTAGGTGCCCTCATAGGCGCGCGTGGGCTGGCACAGGAGGAGGAAGGCCGTGGGCTCCATGGCGGTGTCCTGCTGGCCGTTGCCGTTCAGGTCGCTGAAGGCGCTCACCCGGGTGCCCGGTCGCGCGCAGGCCCCGCCTGCCGGTTCGGCCTGGAGCTGGAGATGGATCCGCGAGCTGTCCAGGTCGCAGAAGGAGTGGACGGCCTGGACCTCGGAGGTGTCGAGGACGCCGTTGCCGTCCACGTCCTCGCCCGCTTCCAGCACGCTCGCGTTGGGTGACATGCAGACGCGGCTGTCCGTCACGGCGCGGATGCGCGTGCGCACGGGCGCGGCGCTCAGGCAGGAGAGGACCTCGCGGGAGACCTCTTCGGCCTCCAGCGTGTCGTTGTTGTTCGCATCGAGTCCCGCCCGGGTCACCTGCCCGCCCTCCGGGCACTCGGCGCCGGGGACGAGCCGCTCGGTCCGGACCAGCACCGGTGGCGTCGTGGGGTCTGCGGTGGGCGCACGGGCGCAGGCGTACTCGGTGGCGGTGACCTCGTCGGCCCCCAGCTCGCCGTCCTCGTTCAGGTCCAGGCCGGTCTGGAGCGCCTGGCCTCCATGGGGACACGCGGCGCCCGGCGGTTCCGGGACGACGCGCGAGCGGGCCGGGTGCTGCGGGACAAACGCGGTGAAGTCGAGCGGAGCGCAGCCTCCCGCCGAGAGGGAGAGCGCCACCCAGATGCTCCATGTCCACCGCATGCGTCATGTCTCCTGAAGACCCGGCTCGCTCGCAACGCCGCGACGATACCGGGCCCGGTCCTTGTCATACGAACGCAGGGATGATTTCGGGTCGTCGGGAAGATTGACAGGGCCCTGTCGAATTGACAGGTTCCTGTCCATGACGTCACTGCCCAGGGAAGCCGCCGCCTTCACGGACCTCATCCTGGAGGTGTTCCAACTGAACGGGCTGCTGCTCCAGGCGGGAGACAGCCTGAGCGCGCCGGCGGGCCTGACGAGCGCGCGCTGGCAGGTGCTGGGTGTCATCGACCACGGGCCCGCCACGGTGGCGGCGGTGGCGCGCACGATGGGCCTTGCCCGGCAGAGCGTGCAGCAGACGGCGGATGCGCTCGCGAGCGACGGCTTCGTGGCCTACGTCGAGAACCCCCACCACCAGCGCGCGAAGCTGCTGTCGCTGACGGCGGCGGGACGCCGGGCCCTGCGCAAGGTGGAGGCCGCGCATGCCGCGTGGGCGGACCGACTGGGTTCCGGCCTCACCCCGGGGCTGCTGTCCGCGGCGGTGGAGGGCGTTCGCGAAGCGCGCCTGCGGTTGGAGAAGGACCTCACCCCGGAGGAGGGCGCCCGTGAAACATGACTCCTGTATTCCATTGCTCCCCTGCACCGCCATCGAACCGACGCTGGCGTTCTATGGCCTGCTGGGCTTCGAGGTGACGTACCAGCAGCGCAACCCGAACCCCTACGCGGCCACCCGGCGCGGCGGGGCCCACTTGCACTTCTTCGGGTTGAAGGGGTTGGATCCGCTGACGGCCTTCAGCAGTTGTCTGGTCATCGTGGATGAAGTGGAGGCGCTGCACGCGACCTTCGCGGAGGCGCTGCGAAAGGCCTACGGCCGGCTTCCCCTCAAGGGTCTTCCTCGCGTGACGCGCATGAAGAAGGGGCAGTCGCGCTTCACCGTCGTCGACCCGTCGGGCAACTCGGTCATGTTCATCCGGCGCGATGAACCGTCGGGCCATGGAGAGGAGGAGGCCGAGCCGGTCTCGCTCCTCGGCAAGGCGCTGAAGACGGCCCGCCGCCTGCGGGACTTCAAGAACGACGACGTCGCGGCGGCGAAGGTCCTGGACGTCGCGCTGAAGAAGGCGGACGCCGGAACGGTGGAGGAACGCGGCCGGGCCCTGGCGGCACGGGCCGAGCTGGCCGTGGCCCTGGGGGATGTGCCCCGCGCCCGGGAGCTGACGCGGGAGCTGGAGGCGCTTCCACTTCCAGAGTCAGCGCGTGAGGCGCTCCGGGCGGTGCTGGACGCCATCGAGCAGCTCTCCCGGACCCAGACGTAGCGTGCCGCTCAGGACGCCAGCGCTTCCGGACTGGCGTGGGCGTCCTCCATGGGGACGTGGGCCTCCGCGTCCTTGGTCTTCGCGATGCGCTCATCCAGCTCCGCGCACAGGTGTTCGAAGACCTCCTTGTTGAGCGTGCCCTTCTGGTAGGCGTCGAAGAGGGCGTCCTCCACCGCGGCGGCCTTCTCTTGATACTCGCGCTCCATGGGCTCCAGCACGTCCACGGGGATCTCGCGCGCGCGGCGCATGGCCTCCAGCGACGCCATGGCGGCGTGGATGGCGCCCAGCCGGCCTCGGGCCAGCTCGTACTTCTCCTGGTAGATGTCCTTGATGCCCGTGATGCCCAGGCGCTTGAGGATGGGCGCGACGGTGAGGCCCTGGAAGATGATGGAGAGCACCACCACGCCGAACGTCATGTTCACCAGCATCTCGCGGTGGGCGAAGTCCTCCGGAAGACCGAGCACGAGCACCATGGACACCGCGCCTCGCAGGCCGCTCCAGGTGAGCACCGCGCTCCAGCTCCAGGGCAGCCGCTCCGACGTGAAGCGCAACAGGCCGGACACGCCGTAGACGACCACCGCGCGGCCCACGAGCACCGCCGCGTACGCGAGCAGGATGGGCTGCCACGACGCCAGGAGCGACGTGAGCTGCACCTCCAGGCCGATGAGCAGGAACACCACCGAGTTGAGCGCGAACGCCAGGTACTCCCAGAAGCTCTCCACCGCGACGCGCGTGGTGGGGCTCATGCCCAGGCGCGCGGCCCAGTTGCCGCACAGCATGCCGGCCACCACCGTCGCGATGACGCCCGAGTAGTGGAAGTGTTCGGCCACCACGAAGGAGCCGTACGCGGCGATCATCGTGAGGGTGATCTCCACCATCGCGTCGTCCACGCGCTGCATCACCTGCGCGACCACGAAGCCCACCGCCGCGCCGATGACGACGCCCATGCCGGCGATTTTGATGAAGTCCCACGTCGCCCCGCCCACGGTGAACTTCTCCCCGTTGGCCACGCCCACGACGAGCATGAACAGCACCACGGCGGTGCCGTCGTTGAGCAGGCTTTCGCCCTCCACCAGGATGGCCAGCCGCTTGGGCGCGCCCAGCGCCTTGAACAGGCCCACCACCGCGATGGGGTCCGTGGACACGATGAGCGACGCGAACACCATCGCGTGGATGAGGCCGAAGCCCTCCAGGTAGTTCATCCCCTTCATCGCCGGCGACAGCAGCAGCGCCGTGAGCCCCATGGACGCCACCACGCCCGGAATCGCCAGCGAGGTGATGGCCAGCTTGTTCTTCCAGAACTTGCGGAAGTCGACGTGGAAGGCCGCCTCGAACAGCAGGCCCGGCAGCAACACGGCGAACAGCAGTTCCTTCGTCAGGTGCGGCGGTTCGAAGGCATGCACCACGCCCAGGCCGAGGCCCGCCAGCACCAGCGCCACCGTGTACGGAAACTTGAAGTAGCGCGCCGCGATCGCCACCGCGGTCGCGATGGAGAACAGCAGCACGAAGGCCGATTCAAAGTGCATGAAGCCCCAACCCGTTTGTGCTCAAAAAGGGATGCACCCTACCGCGTGCCCGGGGCGGGTGAGGAGCCCCCAGGGGTGAAAAACGGAGGCGGGCGGGCAGGCCGGGGGTCGGCGCCTTCCGGAGGTGGATTTGAGTCCGGGGGGAGGCCGCTCCGGGATGGGAACGCCCGGGCACTGTGGAGCGTTGGACGGCCGGGCGTCGGACGTGCGGGCGGTGCGTGGAGGATGCGTTGTGAGGCCTCCGTCCGAGGACTAGAAGCGAAGGGATGATGGACCTCTTCCTGATGTCTCCCCCGGGGCGGAGCTGGGCCCTGCGCGGTCGCGCGAACTTCCGCAGCCGTGAGGCCGCTCCCGCGGATGCGCGCGGCGCGAGGCGGGAATGGCTGACGCTGGCGCGGCACATCGAGGCGCGCGGCGGCACGGTGGTGGCGCTGCCCTCGCCCTCGGACGTGCTGACGGGCATGCCCTACGCGGCCGAGTGCGGTCAGGTGGTGGCCCGCGAGGGACAGGCGCCGCTGTTCCTGCTGCCCCGGATGATGAGCGCGCACCGCTTCGCGGAGCGCGACCACTGGGCGCCGCTGGCCCGGCGCATGGGCATGGAGGTGGTGGAGCCGGGCCCGGGTGTCTGGGAAGCGCACGGCGACGTGGCGACGTTCGACGGTGTGACATTGCTGTTCTGGGGCGGGCGCACCACGTGGGAGGGATTGGAGGCCGTGGCGTCCCACTTCCCTGGCGAGGTGCTGCGCTTGCAGGTGCGCGAGCCCGCGTTCCACGGGAACATGGCGGTGCTGCCGCTGCCGGCGGTGGACCGGCTGCTGGTGTGTCCGGACGTGATGGCGCCGGAGTCGGTGGCGCTCCTGGAGCAGCGCTTCGGCGCGAACCGGCTGGTGCGGGTGACGGAGGCGGACATCCGCCGCTATGCGACCAACGGCCTACCGCTGGGCAAGGACCTGCTCGCGCCCACGGTGATGCCCGAGCACATCGTGGAACTCGTGCAGGGTCTGGGCATGCGCGTGGTGCCCATGCCGATGCCGGAGCTGACGGAGAAGGGCGGCGGCTCCTCGCGGTGTCTGGTGTCGCGCGCGTCGGTGGACGCAGGCCGCATCCAGCTCCCCGCCGAGTACCGGTTGGACGTGGTGGCGAAGGACATCGAAGCCGATGGCGGGTGAGCTCGCGCCGCTGGCCCGGGCGTTCTTCGCCGCGAACCCGGAGCTGTCGTTGCAGGCGCTGGGCTCCGGCGTGCACGTCCCGTCGCTGGACCTGGCGCCCTTCGGCATCCCGGTGACGCACCTGCTGGCGGAACACAACGCGGAGCTGGCGCGGCAATACCTCACGCTCAACCAACTGGCCTTCGGCGGCATCGGGGTGCCGCGCTGGGTGCTGTCGGATTTGTACCTGCTGCCCGGCGCCATTGGATTGCTGCGCTGTCCCGCGCGGCTGTTGAAGGCGCCCGCGCGCGAACGGTTGTTGCTGGCGGATGAGGAGCTGGCCATCGGCGCGGCCTGCTACGTGGCACCGTCGCTGACGCCGGGGCTGTTCGTGGGCGTGTCGCTGTTCAGCTTCCTGCCAGGACGGGGCGCGTCGTCCTGGGTGAAGACGCTCACGCTGGGCATGGTGCGCGCGAAGCGGCTGCGCGGCGTCACCCAGTGGGACAACCCCGCGGTGCGCGTGCACACACGGCTGGGGCCCATGCGGCTCGTGGGGCGCGTTCCCGGTGGACACGACTACGACGAGCGCACGTTCGTCTATGAGACCAACCTGCGCGACGAGGCCCGCGTCGCCCAGGCGATGTCGCGCGGCGAGGAACAGGCTCCCGCCACGCGCATCCCCGTCACGGATCTGACGGGGCTGGGCGCGCTGCTGGACCGCGCGGAGGCGGGGGCACGGTTGGAACTCGTGCCTCCTGGCCAGGACGCGGGCCACGTGCTGGTGCGCGAGCTGCCTGGTTAGGCCGGGGCCGGGGCGCTCGAGAATTCGTCGTCCTCTTCCAGGGCCTTGCGCAGGGCGCTGGCGCCGTCTTTGACGATGGGCGCGCCATGCGCGAAGCAGACGGTTTCGATGGGCAGGTGGTCCAGGATGCGCTGGATGCTGGAGCGGGTGCGCAGGGGTTCATCCTGGTACTCGCCGGGGACGAACTTCGGCGTGCCCCTGGCCTCACGCGACAGCAGGTCGGAGATGAAGATGACCGCGTGCGGGCTCTTCTGCATCCAGAGTGTGTACATGGACTCGGTGGGGCCGGGCGTCTGGAAGGTGTTGAGACCGCCGGGCAGCGTGTGGCCGGCCACGTATTCGAAGTCTGGCTTCTCCTCCAGGCCCTGGGCGCCTTCGGGGGCCCAGACGGGGATGCCGAACGCCTTGCGCATGCGCCACGCGGAGCGCTGGTGGTTGCCCGCGGTGATGACGATGGCTTCGAGGTTGCCCAGTCTTCGCAGGGCCTCCTCGTCGATGGGCAGCGGGTCGATGAGGGTGACGGTGCCGTCCTCATCCACCACCGCGTAGGCGTCGCTGCGAATGCCGCCGAGCCGGTCATCCTTGACCGTCCAGTGATGCACTCCCGGGACGACCTCATCCGTCTTCTTCGCCTGGGCCTTGGGCTCGCTCATGCGCACAAAGTTAGGCACCGGTGCCGTGATGACACAGGCGTCCCCCTCTCTGCCCGCCTGCCCTTCCAGCGGCCCCCTTCGCACCGTCCGCGTCGCGCGCACCTTTGTCCTGGGCCGAGGGAGGAACGCGATGCGACCGCTCGTGCTGTTCGATGGGGACTGTGGCTTCTGCAAGCGCTGGGTGGAGCGCTGGCGTGGCGACACCGAAGGCCGCGTGCGCTTCGCCCGCGCGAGCGGATGGCTGCGCGCGCTGCTGGGCATCTCAAAGCAAGACATGCGGCGGGCCCTGCAACTCGTGGAACCCTCGGGACGTCGCTCGTCCGGGGCGGAGGCGGTCTTCCGGATGCTCGCCTGGTCGCCCCATGTCGGCACCCGCATCGCCGCGCGGTTGGGGCTGTTGCCCGGCATCAAGCAGGGGGCGGGCGTGGTGTATTCGCTCATCGCGGGCCACCGGCATCGCGCGGCGCGCCTGGATACGTGGTTGTTCAGCCGGGTGACGGAGCCCGCCCGGCACCGCTTGGTGCGCTGGACCTTCCTGCGCCTGTTGGGCGGAACCTTTCTCATCGCCTTCACGTCGTTGGGCCGTCAGGTGCTGGGGCTCTATGGCGAGAAGGGCATCCGTCCCATCCGCGAGGTGGCGAAGTCCGAGCGTTGGGCCGCGCAGGGCCAATGGCGGCGGCCGTCGGTGTTCTGGCTCGGTGCGTCCGACGCGGCGCTGGTGCGGGGATGTCGCGTGGGGCAGGCGCTGTCGCTGGCGCTGATCCTCAACGTGGCCCCGGCGCTGAGCGCGAAGGCGTTGTGGGCGCTGTACCTGTCGTACGTGTCCCTGGGGCGCGAGTTCCTGTCGTTCCAGTGGGACGTGCTGCTGCTGGAGATGGGGGCGCTGGGCGCGCTCACCGCGCCGGCGGGATTGCGGCCCGGGCTGGGGAGGCGGGACGTGTCGGCGGTGGAGGTGTTCCTCTTCCGGATGCTCGTGTTCCGGCTCTACTTCGGCTCGGGGGTGAGCAAGTTCCACTCGGGAGACCGGACGTGGCGAGAGCTGCGCGCGTGCGACGTGTACTTCGAGACCGCGCCCCTGCCCACGCGGGGCGGCTGGGCCGCGCACCAGCTTCCGCGTCCGGTGCGTCACGCGGGCACCGCAGGGGTGTTGGCAGTGGAGACGGCGGTGCCCTTCCTCGCCTTCGGGCCCCGGCGCGTGCGGCAGGTCGCCTTCGGCACGTTCGCGGCGTTGCAGGCGGCCATCGTCGCCACGGGCAACTATGGCTTCTTCAACTTCCAATCGCTGGCCCTGGGGCTGTGGCTGCTGGACGACGCGGCCCTGCGGCACGTGCTCCCCGAACGCTTGTGGCGGGAGGCCGGGCCCGAGCGGCGACCCTCGTGGGTGGGCACGGCGCTGTCCACGGTCGCGGCGGTGCCGTTCCTGACGCTGGGCACCACGGAGCTGCTGCGTCGGATGGGGTGGTGGCCGCGCGGACCGGCGCGCGTGGTGGAGGCGGTGGGCTGGCTGGAGGACTGCGCGCACCCGCTGCACTCGGTGAACTCCTACGGGTTGTTCGCGATGATGACGGTGGACCGGCCGGAGATCACCGTGGAGGGCTCGGACGACGGCGAGCACTGGGTGGAGTATCCCTTCCGCTACAAGACCTCGGCGGTGGACCGGGCTCCGCGTCAGGTGGCGCCCCACCAGCCCCGGCTGGACTGGCAGATGTGGTTCGCGGCGCTGGGCGGGCCACCTTCGTGGTTCCTCGCCCTGCTGGAGCGGCTGCTGGAGGGCTCGTCCGAGGTCCTGGGGCTGTTCGCGGCCAATCCCTTTCCGGACCATCCGCCCCGCATGGTGCGGGCGGTGCTCCACGACTACCGGATGACCTCCCGCGAGGAGCGCCAGCGCACCGGGGCCTGGTGGAAGCGGGAGCGGCGGGGGCTGTATGTGTCACCCCTGACCCTCACACCCCTCACGACGCGTACGGTAGGGGGACCCCGACTGTCCTGGCATGTCTAGGAATGGGGGCGGATAGGTACGGTGTGCGTGCAACCATGTCCGCGTCCGCAGCTTCTCCGTCTTCCCTCATCTTTGGCAGGTACGCGGTCCTCCGCCGCCTGGCCGTGGGGGGCATGGGAGAGATCTTCCTCGCGCGACAGGTGGGTGTGAGTGGTTTCGAGCGCCCCGTCATCCTCAAGAGCCTGCTGCCGGACCTGCTGGAGCATGAGGGCTCGGTGGAGATGTTCCTCGACGAGGCCCGGGTCGCGGCGCACCTGAACCACCCCAACGTCGTCTCGCTGTACGAGGTCGGCGCGTGGCAGGGCACGTTCTACATCGCCATGGA
>SECN01000392.1 GCA_004173515.1 Myxococcaceae bacterium
GCAGGCCCTCTTGCTTGGCTTTCTGGAAATAGTGGTCTTTAGGACGGTAGGACTTGCCCATGTCAGACCCCGTCCCTAGCATCCGCTACTGTCTTCGGAAAGCCGGAGCAGTCGCGGCCCGTTCATCGTCCGCGCCAACGGTTCTTCCGGAGGGTTGAGGGCATGGGCACCCGGAGCGTGACAGCGGCCTTGACCATCTCCCTGCTTTTCGCGGGCGGAGCGGCGTTCTGCTACACGCGCGCCGAAACCCTCCAGGCGGAAGGACGGTGGCTGGCGGCCCGGGGCAGCGCCCAGGCCTCGGACTTCGCCCAGAAGCTGGACGGGACGTCCGTGGACGCCCAGTTGAAGACGTTCAAGGAGCGCCGGGTCGTGATGGAAAGGGCCCACCGCTGGCAGCGGGGCATGCTGCTGGGCATCATGGCCGCCGTCCTGTCCGCCCTGTCCGCCTACGTCCTCTTCCTGCTCAAGCGGCTGGACGACCAGCTCCTGGACGCCACCGGCGAGCTGCGCCGGCCCCAGGAGGCCTCCTCGCTGCCCACCCCGGCGTTCACGCCCAGCGTCCAGCGCTGAGGGCCGCGGGCTCCCTGATTCTGGCAGGATGCCGCCCCGGCCATTCACGCCGGAGGAGCTTGCCATGCCCGGTTGCGCGCACTGCGGACGCTCGCTCGACATCATCGCCAACCAGGTGGGCCGCAACGACACCTGCCCGGGCTGTGACGAGGACCTGCGCTCGTGCCGCAACTGCCGGCACTTCGACCTGTCCGTGGCCAAGGCCTGCAAGGAGCCCTTCGCGGAGGTGCCCCGCGACAAGGACAGCGCCAACTTCTGCGAGCTGTTCCAGTTGGGCGAAGGCGGCCTGCACGTGAAGGACTCGCGCGACACGCTGCTCAGCGCCGCGGAGTCCCTCTTCCGCAAGAAGTAGCTAGAAGCCGTACAGCTTGGAGATGATCTCCTTCATCACCTCGGAGGTGCCGCCGCCGATGGTGATGAGCCGCACGTCCCGCCACATCCGCGCGATGGGCGTCTCCTCGATGTAGCCCATGCCGCCGAAGAACTGCTGGCAGTCGTACCTCCTTCACCGGGTTCTCCCCCCGGTCGAAGAGGTCCACCGCGTGGTAGGTGAGCCGCCGCGCCGCCTCCACCGCCGCCAGGTGCTCCACGAACTTGTGGCGCCACACCTGGAACTTGATGAGCGGCCGGCCGAACGCCTCGCGCTCGCCGCCGTACTGGATCGCGTCCTCCAACATCCGGTCCATGCCGCCCACCGTGGTGATGGCCCCCACCAGGCGCTCGCCCTGGAAGTTGGTCATCACGTGGTAGAAGCCCTGGTTCTCCTCGCCCAGCACGTAGCGGGCCGGGATGCGGCAGTCCTCGAAGTAGAGGATGGCCGTGTCCGAGGACAGGTTGCCGATCTTGTCCAGCTTCTTGGAGACGCTGAAGCCCTTCACGTCCGTGGGGAACGTCACCAGCGAGATGCCGCCGTAGCCCTGCTCACCGGTGCGCACCGCCAGCGTGATGAAGTCCGCGCGCGTGCCGTTGGTGATCCACATCTTGGAGCCGTTGATGACGTAGTCGTCGCCGTCGCGGCGCGCCGTCGTCTTGATGCTCGCCACGTCCGAGCCGCAGCCCGGCTCGCTCACGCCCAGCGCCGCGATGCGCTCGCCCTTGAGCGCGGGCTCCAGGAACTCGCGCTTCTGCTCGTCGGTTCCAATCTCGTTGATGATGGGCGTGGCCATCTGGCTCTGCACCAGCAGCGCCATGTTCACGCCCGCGTTGCGGCTGCGGCTGAGCTCCTCCGCGAACGCCGTCACGTACCAGTAGTCCAGGCCGCTGCCGCCGAACTTGGGGTCGTGGTTGATGCCCAGGAAGCCCAGGTCACCGCACTTCTTGAAGAGCTCGCGGGGGAAGATGCCCGCGCGATCCCACTCCAGTCCGTACGGCGCCATCTCCTTCTCCACGAAGGCGCGCACCGTCTTGCGGAACGCCTCGTGATCCTCGGTGAACGGGTTGAGCATCGCTGGTCCTCGGAAAGTGACTCGGGGGGTGTTTCCGGCGTGGATTGACTCGCGAATCAATAACAGGCGCTTCGTGTCAGCCACAAGCAACGCACGCCGTCTCTTCCCCTCCGCACCGCGTCAAATCATGCTGACGCGATGCGACGCCCTCGGAGCGCAAGCCTCCGGGCAGGCAGGCGGCCCCCAGGGTCCCCTTGAGGGTGGATAGTCCGCATTACGGAGTATCCTCTTGACAGATAATCGAGCATCGGTAATTTCTAGCCCCCAAAGAATATCAGCCGGAGCAGGTACCCGAGCGGGTGATCCGCCGGAGAACCGGCAGGAGTTCGGACGCGTGAATCAGCGAATCTTGGCCGCCGTGGTGGCCGTTGCGGTGTCGACGGCAGGGTGCTCGAAGGCTGGGGCGGAGAAGGCTCAGCTTCCGACGCCGCAGGCAGGCGCGAACGCGATGGGCGTCAAGGCGATCACGCCGGCCACGGAGCTGTCGGCCAACGTGACGCGCGTCACCGGTCAGGTGCGCTCCAAGCAGGAGGCGACGCTGGGGCCGTCCGCCACCGGCACGCTCGCGAAGGTGAACGTGCGGGTGGGTGACAAGGTGAAGAAGGGCGACGTGCTGGCGGTGCTGGACACGTCCAACGTGCGCATCGCGGTGGAGCAGACGCGCGCGGCCAAGGACATGGCGGACGCGTCGCTGCAGCTGGCCACCAGCACCCTGGAGCGCACGCGCAAGGTCGCCGAGTCCGGCGGCGTCGCGGCCAACGCGCTGGAGCAGGCGGAGATCGGCCAGAAGCAGGCGACGGCCCAGGCGGCCCAGGCCGGCGCCGCGCTGCGGCTGGCGGAGGAGAACCTGCGCGACCACAACATCACCGCGCCGTTCGACGGCATCATCACCTCGCGCACGAAGAACGTGGGCGACTCCGTGGCGATGACGCCCTCCACCCCGGTGTTCTCCATCGTGGACGCCGACGGGCTGGAGATCCGGATGCTGGTGCCGGAGTCGGTCATCGACAACGTGATGCCGGGCACCGTGACGCCGGGCGTCGTCAACCCCAGCGGCATGCGCTTCGAGGCGAAGGTCGCCAACGTGGGCGCCGTCATCGACGCGCAGAGCCGCACCGTGGAGGTGCTGGCGGACGTGACGGGCAAGACGGAGCGCCCGCTGCGCCCGGGCGCGCTCGTGGAGATGGACTTCTCCAAGGCCGCCGGCGACGCGGGCAACGGCCTGTTCCTGCCCTCGCAGGCGGTCAGCGCCACGGGCCAGGACGGCTTCGTGTGGGTGGTGCAGGACGGCACCGTGCGCAAGCGCGACGTGCGCGTGCAGCGCGTGCTGCCGGGCTACGTGAAGGTGTTGCAGGGCCTCACGGCGGAGGAGCGCGTGCTCGCCGACGCCTCGCTGGACGTCAAGGAGGGGACCGCGGTGCGCGTCGCGCAGTAGCGCGAGCGACGGTCCTCCCTCCCCTCCCCTTTCCTTCGGGTACCTGAAGAATGCTCAAGACCTTCATTACACGGCCCATCTTCACCGCCATGCTGATGCTGGCGGTGGTGGTGTTCGGCCTGTTCGCCTATCCGCGCATCGGCGTGGATCAATTCCCCGACGTGGACTTCCCCGTCGTCACCGTGACGACGATCCTCCCGGGCGCCGACCCGGAGTCCATGGAGAAGAACGTCTCCGACCCGCTGGAGGAGGCGCTCAACACGCTCAACGGCGTGGACACGCTGCGCTCCGTCAACCTGGAGAGCGTTTCGCAGATCGTCGTGCAGTTCAAGCTGTCCACCAAGGTGGAGGTCGCCGCGCAGGACGTGCGCGACCGCGTGCAGGCCACGCTCAGCAAGCTGCCGGACGAGGTGGAGACACCGGTCGTCGAGAAGTTCGACATCGGCGCGGCCCCCATCATCACCCTCGCGCTGGCGGGTCCCCTGCCGGTGGACGAGCTGACGCGCGTCGCGGACGACATCGTGAAGCCCGCCCTGCAGCGTCAGCCGGGCGTGGGCAGCATCGACATCGTCGGTGGCCGTGAGCGGGAGATCCAGCTCGTGGTGGACCCGCAGCGGCTGCGCGGCTTCGGGCTGGCCATCAGCGACGTCAGCCAGGCGCTCAAGGCGCAGAGCCTGGACGTCCCGGGTGGCCGCAGCACGGACAGCGGCCGCGAGCGCATCGTGCGCCTGACCTCCGAAGCCAAGAGCGTGGACGACATCCGGGAGATCGTCATCGCCAGCATGGGCGGCTCGCCCGTGCGCGTGCGCGACATCGCGGAGGTGGTGGACGGCCCCGCCGAGCAGCGCTCCAGCGCCAAGAGCGGGGATCGCAACGCCGTCGCCCTGGTGGTGCGCAAGCAGTCCGGCTCCAACACCGTGCAGGTGGCGGACCTGGTGAAGGAGTCGCTGGACGACATGAACAAGCTGCTGCCCCCGGGCGTGCAGGTGGAGACCGTGACGGACAACGCGCGGTTCATCCGCTCGTCCATCCACGCGGTGCAGGAGGACCTCATCCTGGGCGGCGTGCTCGCCGTGCTCATCGTGCTCGTGTTCCTGCGCAACCTGCGCTCCACCATCGTGGCGGCCATCGCGCTGCCGGTGTCCGTCGTCGGTACGTTCGCGGTGATGGCGGCGCTGGGCTTCACCTTCAACATGATCACGATGCTGGCGCTGACCTTGTCCATCGGTCTGCTCATCGACGACGCCATCGTGGTCATCGAGAACATCGTGCGTCACATGGAAGAGGGCGCGTCGCCCGCGCAGGCCGCGCTGGAAGGCGCCGGACAGATTGCCCTCGCGGTGCTCGCGGTGACGCTGGCCATCGTGGCGGTGTTCATCCCGGTGGCCTTCATGGACGGCATGATCGGCAAGTTCTTCTACCAGTTCGGTGTCACGGTGGCGGTGGCGACGCTCATCTCCTACGTGGTGTCGATGACGCTCACGCCCATGCTGTCCTCCAAGCTCTTGCGCGAGCACGGCCACCCGACGGGCATCTCCGCGGTGGTGGAGAAGTTCCTCGTGGGCCTGGAGTCCGGCTACCGGCGCATCCTGGGCGGCATCCTCCGGCACCGCGCGGTGTCGATGGTCGTCGCGGTGCTGGTGCTCTTCGCCACCTTCGGAATGATGCGGTTCCTCAAGTTCACGTTCATCCCGGAGCAGGACAACGGCAACATCAAGCTCACGGTGGAGCTGCCCATCGGGTCCACCATCCAGCAGACCCAGGCCCAACTGGACACACTGGAGGCGCAGGTGCGCGCCATCCCCGGCGTCACGTCCACGTTCACCACCGCGGGCGGCGGCGTCCAGGAAGAGGTCCACAAGGGCGAGGTGCTCATCAACCTGTCGGCCGTGAAGGACCGCGACTTCAAACAGAGCGACCTGAAGACGTACCTGCGCCAGAACATGCACGCGCCCAAGGGCGTCATCCTGTCCGTGCAGGACATCTCCGGCGTGGCCGGCGGCGGCAACCGTTCGCAGGCGGTGCAGTACAACCTGCGCGGCGACAACTGGAAGGAGCTGACGGAGTCCGCGGAGAAGATGCGCCAGGAGATGCTGAAGAACCCGGGCCTCACCGACGTGGACATGACGTACCGCTCCGGCAAGCCGCAGTACGACGTGCAGGTGGACCGCGACCGCGCGGCCACGCTGGGCATCCCGGCCGCGTCCCTGGGCGCCACGCTGCGCGCCTACCTGGGCCGCGACAAGGTGCTGGACTACCGCGAGGGCGGTGAGACGTACGAGGTGAAGCTGCGCCTCACGCCGGAGACGCTGGCGTCCGCGGACGCGCTCGGTCAGCTCGCCGTGCGCTCGCCCTCGGGTCAGTTGGTGGAGCTGCGCAACGTGGCGAAGATCACCCCCGCGGACGGCCCGGTGCAGATCGACCGGCAGGCCCAGCAGCGGCAGATCACCATGCTGGCGAACCTGGCGACCGGGTACGCGCTCTCCGACGCCATCACCTATCTGCAGGCCTACTCCGCCAAGGAGCTGCCCAAGAGCGTCCGGGGCGAGCTGGAAGGCAACGCGAAGGAGCTGGGTAAGTCGGTGGCCGCCTTCGGCACCGCGCTGCTCTTGGGCATCATCCTCATCTACATGATCCTCGCGGCCCAGTTCGAAAGCCTCATCCACCCCTTCACCATCATGCTGTCGCTGCCCTTCGCCTTCATTGGAGCGATTGGCGGTCTGCTGATCACCGGCCAGTCCATGTCCATGTTCGCCCTCATCGGCGTCATCATGCTCATGGGTCTGGTGGTGAAGAACGGCATCCTCCTGGTCGACTTCACGCTCCAGGTGCGTGAGAAGGGCCGCACGGCGCACGAAGCCCTGCTGGAGGCCGCGCCCATCCGTCTGCGTCCCATCCTCATGACGACCATCGCGATGATCGCCGGCATGATCCCGGTCGCCATCGCGAAGGGCGACGGCGCGGAGACGCGCGCGCCCATGGCCATCACCATCATCGGCGGCCTCATCACCTCCACGTTCCTGACGCTGGGCGTGGTGCCGGTGGTGTACTCGCTGATGGATCAGCTCGCCGCGCGCTTCAGCCGCAAGAAGGACAAGGACGCGGGCTTCGCGGGTGGCGCGGGCCCGGCGCACGGCGCTCCCGGCAACCAGGACCGCGAACGGGAGGCGGCTGCCGCGGCGGCCGCTCGGGTGGAGACGGCCTGATGCGCCGCCCCACCTCCATCACCCCGCCCCCGGATGCCGACGCGCGCTCCGGGGGGCTGGAGGAGTCCTCGGACGAGCCCGCCGACGAGCTGTCGCCGGCGGACCGTCTGATCCAGGAAGGCGACCAGTCCACGCCCGACTCCCGCCGCTTCATCGCGCTGCTCAAGGAGCTGGCCAACTTCCGCTCCTTGAGGGATCCGCTGGCCAGCCTCTGTGACGACATGCGGCTCACCCCCACCCAGGTGCATGCCCTGGGTTGGTTGGGCATGGACGGTCCTACCCAGGTGGGCGTGCTGGCCCAGCGCATCGGCATCACCAAGAAGACCATCACCGGCGTCGTGGACCGGCTGGAGGACATGGGGATGGTGGAGCGAGGGCGGGACGCGGAAGACCGCCGCGCCGTCACCGCGAAGCTCACCGACAAGGGCTGTGAGCTCTACAAGATCATCAACCTGATGACCGACTCCGGTGTGCGCCGGCTGATGGGCCTGCTGGAGCCGGCGGACCGCGAGTCGTTGTTCGGCATCATCGAGCGGATGCTCGCACGTCTGAAGAGCGCCTCCCCGACGCGCTGAAGCGGCTGGGAGATGCGCGGAGGGGCGCGGGCTGCGACACTGGCCCGCGCCATGCTCCCCTCCTCCGTGGCCCTGCTCGGGCTCACCCTGAGCGCCCAGGGGTTCTTTGGATCCGCGGCGTGCGTACGGCACTGCGCGTGGAGCACCGAGGCCGCGGA